>JAIKYD010000037.1 GCA_024683485.1 Saccharofermentans sp.
TCGAGCCACGGTTTCGCTATTGCTTCTTCTCGCCTGTACCTCACGATACAAACCTTGCAAGTCGTTTTAAGGTTCGTCGGCAACTACGCCCCTCGGGACTTCCACCCGAGGTTCGGGACATGCCCGTCATACTACAAAAAGGCTGTCTCAAAACCCTGAGACAGCCCCGTGCTTTTTGTAATTATTTAGACCCGTACAATATTACTTGCCGATGATAGTAACATCTGTTCCAAACCACTTGTTCGAGATCTGCGCCATAGTACCGTCTTTTGCCATATCCTCAAGAGTCTTCTGGACTTCATCCCTAAGAGCGGTATTCCCGAGAAGGAAACCAACGCCATACTCCTCAGAAGCAACGGCCTCATCAAGAACTGCGAAAGGCTTGCCGGATGTCTGGATCTCATAACGCGCAACGATCTCATCCATAACGATAGCATCAACACTGCCCATCTCAAGTTCCATCATTGCCTGGAGATAAGAATCGATCTCAACCAGTTCTCCAAATGTGCTTGTGAGTGCAGGATTATCATTCAAAGCGGCAAGTCCTGAAGAATCCTTCTGTACCGCAACCTTGAGCCCGGCAAGATCAGCAAGTGACGTAATACCCGAACCATTCTTTACGACAACAACCTGATCGTTGACCATGTAAGCATCAGACCATGTATATCCGTCTTCCCTGCCGCTGATAGTAAAACCATTCCAGATGCAGTCGATATTTCCGGACTTAAGTTCCTGATCCTTAGAATCCCATGCAATAGGCTGAGCTACAAACTCACGTCCCATACGCTTTGCTGCTTCCTTCGCAAGATCCAGGTCAAACCCGACATAAGACCCGTCATCCGCAACAAAACCCATGGGAGGGAATTCCTGATCGAAGCCAACGACAAATTTCTTGTCATCCTTCTTGCCGCATCCTGCAAAAGCAAGAGCCATAAATGCCGCTGCCATAATTGCAGCAACTGCCTTCTTCATAACCATAAAACACTTTCCTCCAAAATTTATGATTGTCTAAATGAATTACTTTGTTCCGAAAATACGGTCTCCGGCATCGCCCAGACCGGGAAGGATATATGCATTCTCGTTGAGTTCTCTGTCAACATTACCTACATAGATCTCAATGTCGGGATGAGCCTTCGCAAGTCTCTCGATTCCAACAGGAGCAGCAATAATGCACATAAATTTTATATGCTGGCCGCCGTGAGCCTTGATCGAATTGATAGCATCAACAGCCGAACCGCCGGTTGCAAGCATAGGATCAACTACAACGATAAGACGCTGATCGATAGGATCAGGAAGCTTGCAGTAATAATCATGGGGCTCATGCGTCTCAGGATCCCTGTAAAGACCGATATGACCGACCTTCGCAAGAGGAGCAAGCGCTTCAACACCAGGAACCATGCCCAATCCTGCACGGAGTATAGGTACAATGGCAAGCTTCTTGCCGTCGATCATAGGTGTCAGGGTCTTCTCAAGCGGAGTCTGAACTTCAACATCCTTTAAAGGAAGATCTCTCAAAGCCTCATAGCCTTCAAGTGTGGCAATCTCCTCAACCAGTTGTCTGAACTCATAAGTACCAGTCTCGATCTTTCTTAAGAGCGATATCTTGTGCTTGATGAGAGGATGATCCATTACCTGAACATTTTTAAAATCCTTGTACTGCATATTCGTCTCCTTTTCCACTTCGAAAATCGGGTTTGAACAATCTCTTGAATATTTTAGTTGAATGATTTATTAAGTCAATAAAATCCACCCTGCCACGCACAAAAATATTACAGACAAATGTCAAATAGATTGCTTGAATTTTACACAAGAGTGCTATTATAAACTAAATCCAAATTCCCTAGGAGGCCATGTTATGAGTAAAACCAATCTTCAGGATGGTGCGGTCTACGATGCGAGAACTCTGGGTGCCGGTCGTGTAATAGTACTCGGTTTCCAACACATGTTCGCCATGTTCGGATCGACTGTCCTCGTCCCTGCCCTTACCGGTCTGTCGGTGTCGGCTACACTTCTCTTCGCCGGTTTGGGAACAATAATCTTCCACCTGCTCTCAAAGAGAAAAGTACCTGCATTCTTAGGTTCTTCCTTCGCATTCCTTGCAGGATACTTTGCTATTGCACCTAATGGTGAACGTGAGCTCCTGCCTTATGCATGCTTCGGTGTTGCGGTTGCCGGTCTCGTATATCTCGTTCTGGCCGGACTCATCAAAGCTTTCGGTGTTAACCGCGTTATGAAGTTCTTCCCGCCTATTGTAACTGGACCTATCATCATCGCTATCGGTCTCTGCCTTTCAGGAACAGCGATCAACAGCTGCTCCACAAACTGGGGCGTAGCAGTAGTTGCTATCCTCATCATCGTTATCTGCAACATCTGGGGTAAAGGAATGGTCAAGATCACACCTATCCTTTTGGGCGTCCTTGGCGCATGCGCACTCTGTATCATACTCACAGTTTCAGCCGGTCAGGCAGTTGACGGATATTACTGCTTCATGGGTAACCCCAATTTCCAGTTGTTCTCGGTCGCAAGTGTAGAGAACATCAAGAATGCTGCCTGGATAGGTTATCCTTTCCAGTTTAAAGATACAGCTGTATCAATCTTTACCGGCGGCAACCTTGATAAGAGCCTTCTCGTCACAGCTATTATTACTATCGTTCCGATCTCACTTGCAACAATCGTTGAGCACATCGGAGATATCTCCGCTATATCATCAACAGTCGGCAAAAATTTCATTGAGGATCCGGGACTTCACAGGACACTCATCGGTGATGGTCTTGCCACGACACTGGCTTCAATGTTCGGTGCTCCAGCCAATACAACATATGGCGAGAATACAGGTGTCCTTACTCTTTCCAAAGTTTACGATCCGCTTGTTGTTGAACTTGCTGCCGTCTTCGCAATGTTCTTCTCAATATCACCAAAGCTTGCGGCCTGCATCTCCGCAATTCCTACTCCTGTAGTCGGCGGAATCTCACTCGTTCTCTACGGTATGATCTCAGCAGTTGGTGTAAGAAATGTTGTCGAGAATAAGATCGATTTCGGCAAGGCACGCAATGTCATCATCGCAGCTATCATCCTTGTTCTTGCGATCGGTGTAACATACAGTGCTGCTGGTGCTATCGTTATTCCTTGCGGCAAGATCGTTATCTCACTTTCAGGTCTTGCTATCGGTTCACTCGTAGGAATCATCCTTAACGCAGTTCTCCCCGGCAAAGATTATGTTTTCGAAGATAATCAGAAAGCCGCACAGGCAAAAGACACAACTATACAGGCTGAACCAGTACAACATAAATCTTCAAACAACAAGAAGAAAAAGTAATCAGAATTAACTGATCAATAAATACAGGAGGCTGTCTCAAAAGACTGAGGCAGCCTTTTATCATGTCCGAAAAAAATTAAGCAAAAAACGATCAAAGGATTATCATCAGAGCTATTCCCACAGACTCAAGAACGATTACAACGCCAAGCAGCAGAGCATATATCTTGAGTTTTGCAACACTTTCATCAGGCAGAGCAGCAGTTTGAGCTCTAGCCGTCTCAACACCGCTCATAGCATCTGCTATATAATCGGTCGATGCCGCCGCATCTTCTTCCGTTATATATACAGGCTGCTCCGGCTCATTTACCACAGATGATTTAGCTCCAGAGCCTGTCTCTTCTTCAGTCTCAGGAACGAATATCTTACTCTCGATCTTAGGAAGACCTTTCCTGATGCCTACAACCTTAGGTTTAACTTCTCCATTAAGAAGTGCTGTATCCTCGAAAGGATCCAGCGCATTAACTGACGCCTCTGTAAACTCTGTGGAATCAGAATCCTTTATAAATGTCTTTGATGCCTCATCGTAGTGAACATTAACATCAACCCTGTCACGTCTCGTGATAGGAACATTACGGTCAGGATCAAGCCTGCCAGACTGTCCGTAAACCGGTGTCTGATCAGAAATATAGATAAACGGATTGTTATTGTCTTCGTCCATGACGTACATTATACCATTTCGATCAACTACATCAGCAACAAGGATTATCCAGCAGCAACACAGTTAAAACAGCATTATCACGCTTTTTTCACAAACCCGTCATCATCAAGTATCAGAAGCCCCTGGCGTATACAGTAATCAACTGCCCTTTTACCAAGTTTGTAGTTATCTGAATCCTCAGGCACTCTCGCAAAGCCAAGAGCCTTGCCCGTCTCGGTAATAAGGTTTGTATAAGGCATACCATACTGTGAAACAGCTAGATAGTTTGCTGCACAAGCAGCTTCCTGCACAGGAATATCCTGAGCTTTTCTCGGTTTGTCACCCGCTGCCGGAACCCTGTAATAATCCATTACTTTGCCTAACTCGGTTCCGTCCTTCCACAAGAAGATAACCTCAGAATCATCATCTTCAGAGGAAAGATCAAGTCTTTGGGTGGTGTAATGCAGCCTGACACTCTTCTCAATGCTCCTGACAAGATAGGAACAACGTTCACGGAGTTTGGGTGTCATCTTGCTTATGCCTGCCAAAGAGATAAGTTCTTTGGCTAGGACATCTGAACTGACCGGCGATTCCTGATCAACGATTGCGACAACACATTCCTGCAGATATTTAGTATTAAATGCATCGCAGAAATCAGCCGCGGTCATTGTTCTCGATTTGATATCAGACGCCTTATAGATAACTTCTGGACATCCGTTTGAAGACTGCTCTGCTATGTCAGCTGTTTTTTTTTGAGTAAGATCTTCAGATGAGTCTTCGCTACTTCCGGACACAACAGGCTCAGCTTCTTTATCAGCCGCTTCATCAGCCCCGTAGATCGTTATCTGCGGTCCTGAATCTCCTTCTTCTGAAACATTATCAGCATTCTCAACAGTTTCTTCCGGATGGTCAGCCTCTGCAGGTTCATCTTTCACCTGAGATTCATTGATCAGCTGGACAAGTTTCTCAAACACTTTGTCAGGATTCTCCCACCACTCGAGAGACCATATTCTTACTATGTTCCAGCCAAAGCCCTTGAGCATAGACATCTGGGAAACCTCTCTCGATGTTGTAGTACCGGAAGCCGCATAAACCGGGCCGTCCAGCAAGATGCCAAGACAGTATGTGCCGTCCTTTTCAGGTGATACGACTCCGATATCTATCTTGAATCCGGATTTGCCGACACCCTTATCAGTATCGTAGCCAAGCGCCTTGAATCTGGCGCATATATCATCTGCAATACCGGTAAATGCAGCATTTCTGTCGATAATAGGCGTTCCGGAATTATCAGATGAACTTCCTGTTGATGCAATATCCTGATCCCATACAGTGCTTCCGCCTGCATATTGAAGGAATCTCTTGAACGATCTGACACCTTCTGATGCTGTATCGTTAATGCGCAGTTCTTCAGGAGATATAGATGAGAACACTTTCATCTCGATCCTTGATCTTGTAACCGCAACGTTGAGTCTTCTCCAGCCTCCGTCCCTGTTCAAAGGACCGAAGTTCATGATCAGCTTGCCGGTCTCATCCTTGCCATACCCCACGGAGAACAGGATAACATCACGTTCGTCACCCTGAACATTTTCTAGATTCTTGACGAATACAGGTTCTTCACTTCCAAAAGCCCATTTCTCAAGTTCAGGATCCTTGCTCGCAGCCTCATCCAGAAGGTCCTCGATCAGTGACTGCTGCTGGATATTAAAGGTAACAACACCGACGCTGTATTTTGAAAGTTCAGGATCGTGCGCCCTCTTAACGATCTCATCAATTACAGCCTGGGCCTCAACTTTATTGGTCCTGGTTTTGCCCGAATCGAAAGTTCCTCCGCAGTCGACCATCGTGACCTTCGACTGTCTGTCATCAGGCGACGGGAAAGTGTAAAGCCTTCCTTCATAGAATGACTTGTTGGAGAATGTAATAAGGCTCTCATGACGGCTTCTGTAATGCCATGCAAGGAACATTTGAGGCATACTGATAGCAAGACAATCGTCAAGGATACTCTCAAGGTCATCAGTCTCATAATTATCGTCATCGTTTACCTGTTCAGTAAAGAAAGACGTAGGCGGCATCTGCTTGGGATCACCGACAATAACGGCCTCCTTACCCCTTGCAATAACACCGATAGCCTTGCATGTCGGCAACTGGCTCGCCTCGTCGAAAACAACGATATCAAACATTCCGCATTTATCAGGATCAAGAAACTGAGCACATGACAGCGGACTCATAAGGACACAGGGACAGATATTAAGGATAAGGTCACCGATCTGCGAAAACAGTGTTCTTATCGATACTCCCCTGCCTCCTGACTTGATAGCATGCTGCAGGATCCCCAAAGCTGACGATACATTAGCATCCTTGCCAAGATCAGGCAGATTCTTTGCTATCCTCAGGTATATCTCCTGCCTCGTGAGTTTCTCAAATTCATCGTTAACTTTCGATAATTCATTTATCTTTTTCTCGAAAACAAGACCGCTGAATGTCCTTAACACTTCAGAATTATCAATGATCAGTGAAATAAGCGCACTGCTGTAGCCCTTCCTGAATGAACTGATCAGTCCATCACCGCTGACCGCGCCATTGCCGTAACGGTTGACAAGATTTGACACCTTATACTGGCCGCATCTTGAAGCCATAAGATTAAACTGCATCCTGTCCCTTAAGTAATCGCTGTCACTTCTAAGTGTTTCAGCCATCTGTCTCTTGGTCTCCAGAAGGTCTGCCGCAGGCTCAAAAGCTCCGTATGCAAACTTGTATGCAGCATTAAGATTGCCATAAGCCGCACTGTATCCTGTTGCCGTGGTATTAAATGCATTAATGATACTGATAACAGATGCATCCCCTGCTCCGATCAGCTTGCGGAGTGATCCGGAAGGATCAAAAGCACTGAGTCCTGCAAATGCAGCATGGGCATTCTCATTAAGGGCTTCGACACCGGCAACATCAAATCCCGGGAATCCTGCACCCGGATTATAGAGTTCGCCAAGATATACTCTTGCCGAAGTAATCGAGGCCTGAGCTAGCTGAACTGCATTCTTATATTCTGAAAGAAGCTTAAAATCCTGCTCCAGAGCTTCCTTACGGTTACCGCTCTTATCGTAGGTCCTGACCTTCTTGTAAACATTATTCTCCGCCACACCTCTCATAAGGGCATTTTTGGATTTGGCAGTCATAAGTTCATTAAGAAGCATTGCGCCATCAAGGTCAAGGAAACCCGGCTGCCATGAAGCCAAAAGCGTATCTCTCTTTGCAACAGCATCCTTACAGCTGATAACAGTATCTCTTAGCGACAGATAAGCACTCTCTGTATCTTCACAACAGATAATGCCTTTGGGCAGATTCAGATTCATGAGTTTTACTGCCGCAATACCGCATGCATTCAAGCCTGCAATCCTTCCGACCGTCCCGGGTTCATTTGCAATGCGGCAGTTATTTGCTGCAACAAGTTTCTCAAAATCCGCGATAGCCGCAGCAAATTCATCATATGCTTTCAGGAATGCTTCCACCAGCACCGGAAGCTTGTTTTTCGCATCCTGCGAATAATCAGAAGATCTTACAAATGGCAGTTTCCCATCAAGTTTTCCGGATGATGCAACAAGTTCTCCCAAAGCCGTTTCAGTCTCTTTGATCCTCTCAGGAGTAAGTTCATTTATAAAACCGTCGTCAAAAGTTCCGGCATCAGCGGCTTCCTGATTGGATGCATAAACGTTTATAAGTTCATAAAGCGACATACCGCATCCGCGCCTTGTATGCAGTTCATTCACATACTTATCGAGTTCTCTTCTCTTTGCAGCAATGTCATCGAGCGCCTTGCCGTAATCACCGTCGATCTTGGCATTCAGCCTTACTTCACTTGCAGTCTTAAGTTGATCGAGTACATAACTCTTGCGGACTTTATTGGAATGAAGTTCAAGGCAGAAAGGAGCAATTCCTATCTTCTCGAGACGCTTGTAAACGACATCAAGAGCTGCCTTTTTCTCAGCAGCAAAAAGTACTTTCTTATTATTTGCCAGACAGTTTGCGATTATTGATGTGATCGTCTGAGATTTACCGGTTCCCGGAGGGCCGTGAAGGACAAAGCTTGCACCCTCATCGGCAGCCGCACGTTTGATGGCAGCAAGCTGTGAGCTATCGGCAACGATAGGCAGATATACATCTTCTTCAGGCACTTTTCCCGTAGCCGAGATGTCCTCATACTGCCACTCCAAACGTCCGTTTATAAGGCTTTTCACGATCTTGTTCTTCGCGATTGAGTCCCTGTGACTGTGCATATCGTTCCACATAACGAACTGCGAGAAAGAGAATAATCCAAGAACACAGGATTCCACCACTTCCCAGTCCTTAAGCACACTTACAGTTTCTTTGACCTGAGCAAAGATCTTCTTTACGTCCACACCGTTTTCATCAGTTGGAAGTTCTTTACTAAAGATATCAAATTCGATCTTAAAGTCCTGTCTGAGTTTCTCGGAAACAGTTACGTTGAACTGAACGTCCTCATCCCTTCTCCGCATAGTGTACTTGATACCGAACTTCTTAACGAGTTCAACAGGGATAAGAAGAATTGGCGCATAACAGGGATCTTTCCTGTCCTTCTCATACCACTTGAGGAAACCGCAGGCCAGGAACAAAGTATTGGCACCGTTCTCTTCCATTGAGGTCTTGGCGCCTCTGTACAGAGTCTTAATATTCTTGTCGAGAACAGCATTTGTCAACGAAGACACAAGTATGCCCTTCTCAAATTTCTTATCAATAAATTCTTTAAATTCAGTTATATCAGCGAGATCTTCGATCGAATAATCCTTTGCAGGAACACCTTTGACCTTCTTGGTCTCTTTGGCAGGTTCTTTAACTGCCGCATCTTGAGGAACAGCTTCCTGGACAGAAGTATCCTCAGCTGTTTCTTTTTCTTCCGTTGAAACGGCTTCTTCCGTCTTCTCAGGCTCACCGGAATCAGTTACTGTTTCTTCAACAGCACCAGCATTTTCATCGACAGGTTTTATTGCATCCGGAACAGCTTTCTCTTCTGTTTCTGAAGAAGAAATCTCCTCTTCCTCAGGTTCTTCGTTGCCTCTGGAGATAATAGAGAAACTCTTTTCCTGGGCGATCAGGTCCTCTATATTGGCACATTCAGGCACAAATAGAGGTACCGCTGAACCTTTTATCCTCAGATTTAACAGTGAATTACGTGTACTTAAGTCAAGGAGTTTACGCTCCCACAGGTCAAATTTGATCTGGAATCTGTCTGCATCAAGTCCATTGTTGAAGGCTGCATCATTGCTTCTTTCAAGATCGGGTTCGCCCATAAGCGGTTCCTCCTGACAAGGATAATATCTTTTGATTATATCAGAATAGATTGCAACTTGTTCTATAAGACAGATACAAATTGGCTCTTAGGATTATGGTCTCACTTTGAATTAAGCCTTCTCCTCAATTCTTTGTAATCCGGAATGATCTCCTCAACGATCGCCCAGAAACGGCTCGAGTGGTTTGGTTCAATAAAATGCGCGAATTCATGGGCAACAACATATCTTATAAGTTCCCTGTCTTTCTCGAAAAGCCTGTAACTGAACTTGAGAACGCCTTTTTTGGCAAAGCACTCTCCCCAGAAAGATTTATAATCGCCCAAAGTGATCCTCGACGGAGGCTGGACCCCGCGCCTGGCAAACCAGGGATATATCTCGTTGCAGAGATCAACGATCAGACTCCGGATAACACGTCTTCTCCACTTCTCGTAAGTCATGTATTTGGTCCGGTAATCATTAACGTCCGTGACCACAAGATTAATAACGCCATCTTCAGCACGGCAGGTATTCTTTGGTCCTGCCGCGACTTTCAGGACACAAGGTCTGCCAAGAACATAAAAGATCTCACCGTCAACATACTTTCTGGACAGACTTTCAGATCTCTCCTCCTTCATAACATTATCAAGTGCGTTAAGAAGATAATCCTGTTTGGAGATTATGAATTCCACTGCTTCAGCAAAACTGGCATAGTATGGCAGCGAGCAGTACAAAGTACCGTCACGCCTGACGCGGACATTGATATTTCTGATCCTTTTGCGTTCGAATTCGACAGCAACATCCCGGGAGCCGAGAGTAATCTTGTGTACAGAAGACATAAAGATGTATTAGCGGTTGGATTTGATAAGTTTATCGAAATTCTTACCGTTAACGTCATACATTGTGTGACCTAATTCGGCAAGGCGGGATTCGATATGCTCCTGTTCCTTGGGGCGCTTGATCTTAAGCGTGGTCGTCTTGATCATGTCCTCCTCAGAGAATACATAATTGCGGACGATCTTATACTGGGGCATCGTATGATTAGCCTCATGTATCTTATCATTGAGATATGTCTCTATCTGACCGTCATCAGCCTCTGTCGCAAGACCCAGTTCAGCACCGATGATCTTACGGTTAATAAGGAGCTTTGCACAGATATCTATAGCTTCACGTTCATTTTTGTTGCCCCAGACAAAAGCCTCGGTAACACCCTTTATCTCAGTGAGCACTGCCTCGATCTCTTCAGGGAAAGCCTTCTTGCCGTTGGTGAGAACGATCATGGATTTAACACGGCCCGTGATGTGGATTGAACCTGTCTTATCGATGTAACCCATGTCGCCGGTATGGAACCAGCCGTCTTCATCGATAGCTTCTTTGGTTGCTTCCTCATTCTCGTAATATCCGAGCATAACGCACTCTGATTTAGTAAGGATCTCTCCAATCGCTTTGGGGCCTTTGCCTTCAGCATCTATGGCAACTGTAATTCCTGCCATAGGACGTCCGACTGAACCGTGAACATCACAGACTTCCGTGTTGACAGAGATGACCGGTGAAGTCTCTGTGAGACCGTAACCCATATAGAACTGGAGACCGAAGTCTGTAAAAGCATCAATATATTTCTTATCGATTCCGGCACCGCCGATGACGATCATACGGAAATTGCCGCCAAGCTTATCAAGAATATCCTTAAATACATTACGTCTTACATCAATACCGCATTTTTTGAGGAAACGCGTGATAGGTCTCGCAATAGCGATTACCCTTTCCTTACCGGATGATTTGATGCCATCCTCGATCTTCTCGTATATATTTTCGAAAAGCAGAGGTACAGAGATACAGACATCCGGCTTCCATTCTTCCATGTTCTTAACGATATATCTCAGACCATCACACATGCAGATGCATCCGCCGCAGGACAGGATAAAGAAATCACATGTATTCTCAAACGTATGGTGAAGCGGCAGGATCGAGAAAGCCCTGTCTCCTCTTCTTACATCAAGTGTCTGTGCAATTGAATAAACATTGGAAACAATGTTGTTGTGCGAGAGCAGGACACCCTTACTCATTGAAGTCGTACCCGAAGTAAAGAGTATGATCTTTGCCTCGTTCGGGTCGATCGGGGTATCCATGAATTTACTATCGCCGGCTTCGATAAAAACATTACCTTCTTTGATCAGGTCGTAAATGTCGGCAAAACGCTTATCATCTTCCGGCCAGGTATCATCCTTCGTCTTTCCCGAAAGTCCGTCTTTATAGAAAATGACGAATTTATCAAGCGGAATATCAAGTTCGCCCGATTTGATCTTCGCAGCTATGGAAAGCATCATTTTATGATGTCTGTGGTGATAGAAGATCAGACGTGACTTGGACCTTACAAGAAGCTGGATAAGCTCATCTTCAGGAAGAGCCCTGTCCAAAGGGACACCGATGGCACCGGATGAAAGGGTTGCATTATAAGAAACAAACCACTCGTAAGCATTCTCACCTACAACCGCGAGCCTCTGGCCAGCATATTCACTATTTAGAAGATAGGTAGCAAGCCCCTTGATATCATTACCATATTCGAAATAACTTCTGTGGATCTCGGAAAGTTTGGGAGAACGCCTGAAAATAAAGGCATCAAGTTCAGAATACTTTGCACAGGTACGGACAACAAGGTCTCTTAAGTCCGTAAATCTCTCAGCTGTAAAAACAGGCGTACCCTGTACAGGATTCATACCATTACCTCCATCTGCCCTGACTTTAGCATTAAGCGAAAAGCAAGCGCAACTAAAAGAATATATCATATATGAGAACTAATTGGCAACAATTCGCTAAAATACGATTTTTGAGTTATATTAGTTGCGTATTTATGCCAGAAACCTTTCAGGAGTATATATGTCTGAAGAAGAAAAAACAGTAAAAGCCGAAGCTACCACAGCTGCAGATACAGCTGCTGACACCGGCTCCAAGATGTCCCGGGCCGATCACCATAAACACTTAGACGAGAAGTATCCAACCAAACGCGGTTTTTGGGATGTAGTCGCAAAAAACGGTTTTCTTCTGCTGACCCATATACTCTGCGATATGAAATGTATCGGCAGAGAGAATTTCCCCAAGAACAACCCATACGTCGTCGCATCCAACCACCAGAGTTATCCGGACGGCGTCCTTATAATAGATTATCTGCCCAGAGGGCACTTCAAGTGGATGTGCTGCCTTGCCGCATCAGACCTTGAGACCAACCATGGCAAGCTCGGCCGTCTCATCATGAGAGTCGGCAGAGGAATAGCGGTTGACCGCTACGGCAACCCGGTAAGAGGACTCATCAAGGCAAAAAAGGAAGTTGAGAAAGGCAATATATGCTTTGTCTTCCCAGAAGGCACCAGATCCCATACCGGCAAGCTCGCTGAACTTAAAGACGGTGCCGCCTATCTGGCTATTAAGGCAGGAGTTCCCATGGTTCCCGTTTACATCGCAGGTGCTTACCAGATCTGGCCGAGAACATCCAAGAAGCCTCATCCGCTTAACGGTCTCCACCGCCGTAAGATCAGGATCTACGTCGGAGAACCCATGAACGGCGCTGATTATGATAATGATGCTCATAAGATGACCGAGGCTCTGTCTGCCTGGATGCACAAGCAGGAAGATCTGCACTGGGATCCCGAGACAAATTACGAGGCTTAACCTTTCCGCATTTGCCTGGGAAGCCTATCTGCTTAACCAGGCTTTCTTCACGAGTACAGACCGCCTAAAAACTCAGTGGCGAACTGTATCTTCGTCGGATTGAACACATCTCTGCTCTCATCAGTCGGATATATGAAGAATGTATCGTCATAAGTGGACAGCGTGACACAAGGACCAAACTTTCCCCTGTAATCATATTCGGTATGAAGCGATACCATGGATTTGGCCGGAAACCTGAGTGTCTCATGCTTTTCAGTTCTGTAGTTGTTGAATTCAAGAGCAAAACCGCTGTTATCCTGAACGAGCCTTCCGGTTCCACAGTCAACGAAATTAACGGCATTTGGAAGAGCCTCTACCCTGACCGGAATATCAAGTTTATAGGTTCCGTTTCTTATCTCATCGTGTACAAAACCACGCTGCCACTCATACCAGTCCGGAATATGGATGATCTCACCAGTCGAAGAGTGGAGCTGACCCAATTCATCCATCTCATATGAATCACCGCAGCAACTGCAGTATATCCTGATTCCTTCCGAACGCATAGCAAAATCCTTTCCGCACTTTCTGCATCTGTAGAGCGGATAATGAAGGCCTTCAGCCCTCCACGGATCATCTATCCTGATGTTGTTTTCGAGTTGGTATTTATATTCATCGTATGTAAGTTCTTTTGATATTCTCGAGAGTATCTCATCAACAGAAAGCTTGCCTATCTCCTCCTGTGTCACTACACACTTAAGTTCCGCATGAAGACGGGCACCCTTGCGTTCCTTCAGATTCCAGATAGGCTGCTGCAGATAATTGCCCTGCATGTTCAAAGTCACAACCGGTACCTTGAGCATCTTTGCAAGTTTTGCAATTGACGGTGTCAGATGGGAATTGGTACCGACATTTGCATATCTGGCTTCAGGATATATGACCATAATGTCACCACGCTTGATAACTCGTGCAATATTCCTGATAAGTGACTGATCGTTTATGAACTTGCGTGTGCCTAGGCAGCCTGCCTGGCGGTATATCCATTCACCGAAGTTCTCAAACCCCTCAAGTTCCGAGATATAATTTGCCCTGTATGGCTTAAGTGCAAGCGGGGTAACATAAAAATCCATAAAGGAATTATGTGAACCGTACACAAGGAAAGGCGGCTTGATCCCCTCCATATTTTGTTTGTCTATCTTAAGTTTGTATGGAGATACAGTAATCCTGCAAAGAAGCCACATCAAAGGCAGAAAGATAATATTCTGTCTCGGAGGTACCCTGACACGGTCAAAAGGCTTCTTGTCCGGACTTGCATAAGTGTCTCTTCTGACATACCTTCTGACCGGAGGAAGTTTGCAGAGAAGATAATAAAGCACTGCAGTAAATATCAGTGAAGCGCCTGTAGGTGTAAGCATAAACAGAATCTTGTTGTGGATAACACCCTTTATCGGATCGTATATGATCAGAGAGAAAACAAAACCAAGAACAAGACAAACAGCACCTACAATATTATATCCGTGAGTGTATATATACGCATTGTGGCCTTCCTCTTCATAAGCGCTCTTCAGATCGATCTTCTGTTTTCTGACTGAGAAGAAATCAACAAAAAGAAGTGCTGCCAAAGGAGCATAGACGCAGGCACCGATCGTTAAAAAGCTTCCGAAATATTCGGTTATCTTTCCCCACACGCAAAGAATTGCAACATATAGACCAAGTACAAGAACGATAATCTTATATGAAGATCTTTTGAATGTCGATTTCAGCATTACACCATAAATATAGGAACCGACAGCCTGTGTTCCGATGTTAGCAAATGCAACAAGAAGCAGTGATGAAAGCCCAAGGATCGGAGCTGACAGTGTTGCCATCATGAGAGTCGGATCATCAACCATCTTCCCTGTCACATACTGCATTGCAATCGCCATAACAGCTCCGACGACTACAAAGAAAGAACCTGCAGCACCCTGTCCTAGAACGCCGGCGTAATATCCGGATCTTTCTGATTTGCAAAGCCTCGGCACTTCCGCCATTCCTCCGACAAGAGTAATAACAAATGCAAAATTAGCTTCGATATTGAGCACATAATTGACTGTCTTATCAGCATCCCCGGCTAGTTCAGGCTGGTAATTCCAGATAACGTCCATAGGAACTGAAGTAAATCCGACGACAACAACAGCAACACCAACAAGAAGCAGCAAAGGCACCAGCACTCTTGTTGTCCAGGTTATTGTTCCGACACCCCTGAGAGCGATTACCGTTCCGATGATCACACACGAGAGGCTGAGCAGAAGATGTGCTCCGCTGAACAGATGAATTCCGAACAGTCCCAGAAGGTTTTCCATCGAGTCTGCAAACAGTTCGCAACACACCGCATACCACGGAAAATTAACAACAATTATGATTATCGTTACTGCTTTAACACCCTTTGTCCCAAATACGCTTCGGAGCCATATCCAAATATCTATGCCGTAACGGACCGAGAGGATTACCGGAAGCTGGTAAACCATCAGCATAAATATCGCTGCAAGGAAAGCCCCGATAAGAAGCTGCTTGAATCCTACAAGTGTTGCAAGGTATGAGCCCTGGGTATAACTCCACGTTGCGATACAGTATCCGGAAAGCACCAGAAGTGCATCTATAAATCCATATTTTCGTTCTTTGGGAAGGACAGGGAGAGTACCGCAATATACCTCGTTCTCTATCTCTTTGTTTACATCATGTTTTTGGCTCATAGAAAGAATCCTCCTATTATCCCCAACAGAGAGATCACTGTTATGACCGATGCGATGATGTAATCTTTCTTAGTCATACGCGGAATAATGTTTTCTTTCTCAGCTTTGAGCACTTCCTCTATTCTCGAATCGAGTTCGTTATCACTGTTCATTTTGTCCTCTTTTCCAATAATTCACTGTTATCAAACATCTCGAAAATGATATCATTAGAATATTAAACCAATCAAACAACGGAGATCGATCTATGAACTGGTCAGCACCTGTAGAAGCCGAGCACGCATCGGTCCTAAAGTATATCCGGACTCTCAGAAGAGGCGATATCGTCCGGTGCATCATTTTCGCGTTTGCCGGCACAGTATTTCTTGCTACAGGTATCTATGCGGTTATAGATAAGTTTGAGTATGCATTCGGCTTTTTTATTCCTGCAGTATTCCTGTTTCTAATCTCAGGCGGATGTCTTCTAACTAACGCTGACAGATACAGGATAATCCGGGAACGCGGATATGAGGTTGAGCGATGCAGAGTGATCAGCCGCCAGGCTTACCGTTCCAGATATCATACTGACCGCGAAGTAACAGTTCTGCGTTCTGACGGAAAGCAGTCAAACTACAAGGTAACATCCCTTACGTACAGAAATGCAAAGGAAGGTGCTGTTGCTCTTTTGGTCGATTACACCAGGGAACACGAAGGGAAACGTGACATACCGATAGATATGGTTATTCACGTCCGCGCAGAGAATTAAGATTTAGAGGCTGCCCTCAAAACAAAGGCAGCCTCCTCTATCCCCTTTATCCCAAAAACTTACTGATTGATTATCTTTTTATGAGTAGAGAGTTCAGTCACCAATGCCCTGAACCTGCTCCGTTACCTGACCGAAAGCACCCTTCCAGTCATATTCCATTGCTTTGCCGCCAAGTTTTATTGCAAACAGCGCAAGAGTGATGATACCCAGAAAACAAGCAAGGAAAAGTGCCACTGCACCGGTGATCAGCACCTTAATATCTTTCTTTTCCATATCAGTCCTCCCCTAAGCCGTAGTTCCAAACGTTCTTGTTCCATCTAATGTATGCCTTAAGTCCCTTGATGTAGTACTTTATTCCGAGAATCAGCAAGACTACAAGGAAGACTCCGATACAGATAAGTGTCAGCACAAGGAAAATAAATGGTACAAGGAACTCTGTTATCTTACCCATAATAATAGATGCAACGATTACTCCGGCAATTCCGGCATCTCCTGCGAGGAACATAAATGCTGCAACGATAGCTGCCAAAAGGATAAGCCACATCTCGATTCCGACAAAAGCATTGAATACGATAACGAAGATCCTTCCTCTTCCGTCAGGTCCCTTGAAATTATCGGACATCTTGCGTTTCTTCATTATCTGCTTGAACTTAACGCCGTCCTTAAACTCAAATGCCAGTTCCTTGGGATCGCCAAGGCTTGCCGCAATCTCTTCTTCGCTTCTGCCCTCGCTCAATCCCTCTTCAAAATGCTCTTCAATAGATCCGATGATGTCTTTTACATCACCATAGGGCATATGACCCAGTTCATTGGTGAGCTTTGTAAGATATTCCGTTTTATTCATCGGCTTTTCCTCCGGTCTCTCCTTCTAAGATTTCATTCACTTCCCCACAGAACTTGATCCACTCTTCACGTTCAGCATTAAGTTTGTTACGTCCTGCATCCGTGAGATGATAGTATTTGCGCGGAGGTCCGTTCTGAGATTCTTGCAGGTAGGTCGATACCACGCCTTCAGAAGCAAGCTTACGCAGTATCGGATACACTGTGCCGTCTGCTACTTCGACTTTGCGTGCAAGATTTCCTGCGAGATCGTAACCGTAACTGTCACTCTTCTCCAGCAATGCCAGCACGCACAAATCGAGAATGCCCTTCTTGATCTGGCTGTTCATTGGCAATTCCCCTTTCATTCCGATTTGACGGGCTTTGGGGCGCCCCCTATTCCTAAGCGCCCCGCCGTCACTATCATTTATAGCACACTACTATTTATTGTTCAATACTAAATTTTGAGTAATTCCGTTTTGTTCATTTAATAAAGAATGTTATTATCACTTAGGAGGATCTTATGCCGCAGCAGGACGAACTGGCCAAGTTTAAGCAAATACTTTCCAAACTTCCCGAAGACAAAAGGAAGCTTCTTTACAAACGCCTCCATTCACTGCCGTCATCCGAGAGAGAAGCCTATATAGCTGATTTCAACAAAAAATATTACACAGAAAAAAAGAAACCGGCACAAAAGAAAAACACTGCTCAAAGTGTCATCCTCGGACTCCTTGCCGCACTATTCATTATTGGGGCTTTTTATTTCATCTATGTTTTCAACAAAGACAAAATTGACAGCAAGTTTAATGAAATGCTCGGTATGCCTCCGGAGGAAACCATTGACACTTCTCCGGAATCAAACAGCATAATGGGACCTGAACCGAGAAATTTCCCAACGGATACGCCAACTCCGGTTCCTGCAACACCTACGCCCTCCCCTGTACCATTAAGTGACGATCATCCGGACTTGTCCGGTCTTGTAATTGTTATCGATCCCGGACATCAGGCTGAACCTGACACCACACTAGAGGAATCTATCCCTGGAACGACGGCTGAAAAAGAGCGCGCAACTGCTGGCGCTACAGGTGTTAACAGCGGAGCAAAAGAATATGAGATAACCCTTAAATACGCTCTGATGATGAAAGAATATCTCGAAGGATGCGGCGCTGAAGTTATCCTCACCAGAACGGAAAACGATATCAACATCTCCAATATTGAGAGAGCCGAAATCGCTGTGGAAAACGATGCCGACTATTTTCTCAGGATCCACGCGGACAGCGCACCGGACAGTGACATCAGCGGAGTAAAGGTTTATGTTCCTTCAACGGGAAAATATTCATCAAGCGCTGAATCCGAGGGAGAAAAACTTGCTGACGCTGTAGCAGAAGCTATAGGTTCTACATCTTTGGGAGCAGTTCAGTCCAACATGTACACCGGACTTAATCATGCGGATTCAGTCAGATCGTATCAGCTTGTAATAGGATATCTCTCTAACAGCGATGACGATGCTTTGATAAATCAGGAAGAAACCGCATACAAAGTTGCTGTTGCCGTTGCAGACTTTCTGGGATAATTTTGTCCGTATCAATTTTCGAGATTAAAAACGCAAAATGTTTGATATATTAGATATAACGAAGCAAACAAAACATTACTTGAGGAGGTAGGTAATTATGCAGGATTTTGATCCCTCGATGTTGAAGGATATGGCAAAGCTCAAGAATGCTAACGAAGCTGATGCGCTCCTTCAGAATATGAAGAGTGATTCCAAAGAAAGCGAAGTCAAAAACGAGTTCCAATCCATCAAAGAAGTTGAAGACCTTAGACGCAAAGTCGAGAAACAGTCTTATCTGCTTCACGCTTTCTGGATCTTGCTGAAAGAAAAAGGCGTAACCAACGAAGATCTTGACAGAGCATTAAATGAGTCCGTTCTTCTCAAGAAGAGAACAGATTACAAGAATGCAACTGTATGTCCCAACTGCGGCAAGAGCCTTCAGGCAATGGAGAATAAGCCTTTCACTTCAAAGTGCTATTATTGCGGAGTAGAGATGCTTAATAACCCTTATAAGAAATATGACGGTCTGGATCCTTATAAGTCTTCCTATTCCGAGAAGGCCGAAGAAGAACCCGAGCCATATGTTTCAGATGATGAGGCAGACGAGAAGGAATTCAAGGAAGCCACAGATCTTATCAGTCAGAGTTTTGAACCTTATGATGTCACAAAGGATCTGAATTTCGACGAAGAGAATTGAATTTCTTAGACAGGAATGTATAATATCGCGTAAGCTGTATTGCTTCGGTCGGTATATCTGACCGGAGCAATTCTTTTCAGACTTGGGGATGTACCGGTTTCGACGGGGCTTCTGAGGTCGGGAAAGCGGGTGGAGGATTCTCGTTGGCCTCCTTAAAAAACGGGAAATTGCAAGTAATTGCAGACACAGACGCGCTCGTAGCAGCCTAAGGCTACCGTCCCCCCGCCTATCTTCTCGCGGGGGTGTATGTACACCGAAGACCTCGCCTGAGAGAGGTTAAGCAGGCAGTCCTTCCGGATAAGCTTTGCTCCGGCCTGCGACTCTAATACTTATGAAGCTACCGGAACCGCAATCTGTCAGCAGATGACGCGGGAATGGGAATAATCCAAATACTGACTGCACCCGGAGATTGTCCCGGAGGAAGAGGTTTCGGACAGGAGTTCGATTCTCCTCATCTCCACCAAACAGCATTAAATGCCGCTTGATCTGCAAGGTCGGGCGGTATTTTGTTATATGATATAATCCTTATGTTGGCGAGATAAATCAATGATGTAAGCAACTGATAGATGATAAAACCCGAAAGACTTCATATTGGTGATACCATAGCGATAATCAGCCCGTCATGGGGTTGTGCCGGAACACCACGTGTTTTGTGGAAGTATCATTTAGGTTGCCAAAGACTTAAAGAATCAGGGCTGAATGTAGTTGCTTCGCCTAACGCTCTTAAGGGCACTGCTTTTCTTAAGGATAATCCGCAAGCCAGGGCTGAAGATCTTATCTGGGCATTCGAGAACAAAGAGATAAAAGCGGTTCTTGCAGCAATAGGCGGGAATGATGCTTCAAATCTTTTACTATATTTGTCAGCGGAAAATATAAAAGATAATCCAAAGATCTTCTGTGGTTATTCTGATGTTATGGCACTTCATTTATTTTGTTACAGAGCAGGATTGATGACCTTTTATGGAGACAATCTTCTGCCAACGGTTGCAGAGAACGGCGGGTGGCATCCATATAGCCGGTACTGGTTTGAGAAAGTTTTCTTTGACGATTCTGCAATAGGAGAGATAAAGGCTTCAAAGGATTGGTCTTTCAGCACAGATAATCTCACTAACAAGTCATATAAAAAGACATACATGCATAACAATGGATATTATTATGTTCAAGGCAAAGGAAAAGTAAAAGGCAAGTTATATGGCGGTCACGGAGACCTTAGGACAATAAAGAATCCGGATGGTTCTGATATTGTACACAGGGAGGATATGGACGGAAGCATCCTGTTTTTTGAAGATATTCCGGAATTCTGTTCGGAAAATTATATGGCGGTCTTTTTCGATTGGCTTGGCGAAAAAGGTTATCTGCAGATCCTTAAAGGTGTGATCATTGGGAAAATGAGAATGCAAACCGGATTTGAAGCTTATGCTGAAAGAATAAGACACATAATCACTGATAAATACCATTGTCCCAATCTGCCTGTCATGGGTGATTTGAATTTCGGGCATACCTCACCGATGTTTATCCTGCCCTATGGAGCAGAAGCAGAACTTGACATTGATTCACTGAGATTCAGTATCCTGGAAAGCGGAGTAGTATAGTTTGGTGAACCATACAACCGCCAGAACAGCTCATCTTAGATACTACTTTATCGCCCAAAATCCTGCCTGCAAGTAAGATGTCCACAAAACATTCACTGAACGGAATCCGCATTTCTTAAGCAGTTCTATATGCTCTCTGATCGCTATAGGGAATACTTCCACCCCACGTCTTTCAATATGCATCTTAACATCTTCAGGCGAATTTCCGTGTTCTTCAAGAAATGTCTGCCATCTCTTTAAAGCAATAACGTCAGCAGCATCCGTTTCCATTTTTATATTCTCGAAAGATATAAATACTCCTGATTCTTTTAATGCCTTATAACATGCCTTCACTGCTTTTTCGCGACCTTCAAGGCTAAGATAGTGATGGCACTGGATAGCTGTAACCACGTCGAATTCATTCCCGAACTGTAATTGCTCAGAAGAAAGGTTGAAAAACTGGACATTATTACCAGACAGCTTCGACTTCGCAATATCGAGCATTTTCTCAGACGGATCACAAAGTGTAAGCTTAGCCTCAGGAAAAGTTTCCAATATTCTCATAGCCAGAGTACCTGTGCCGCAACCGGTATCAAGCCAAACAGGCAATTCGATACCCATTGCTCTAACGACATCAAGAGCCTGATTGTGATACTCCCTGTAGTAAGGTAGCACATTGATTATGTGCTCATCATATATGCTTGAATTATATGCTGATTTATTGTCGTTCATAAAGTTTTCCTTCGTGACGCATTACAGTTCTATCCCGTTCGATTCATATGCATCCCAAATCGCAAAGAACACGTTGCTTCTGACTTGATATTGTGGATAAAAATGCTTGACCAGTCTGTCATAAGCCAAAGCGGCTGCATAGAGGTGATCCGCAATCCGGTTAAATGTCATATCCTTTGCTTTATAAGGCATCTTCCCCAAATCACAGACATATTCAAGCTGCTCCGAATAGCCATATCTGTGATGGCTTGTAGAGCGTTCCAGATCTCTCATTATCATTTGCATGACCAGAGTGTCGTTGCAGTTCATATTAGCCAAATGTGCGCTGATCAAATGATCTTTTCGATAGAGTTTCCCGAGTGCCTGCACCTCAATAAACCAGAAACGGTTAATGTTATCGACGGGCCAGTCAGGGTTCTCATCTTCACCGGCATATGGTCCCAGATCAATGGCTTCGTCTCCCTCATAAACAAATTCAAAGCAAAGATCGTATCTCAGTCCGTTTTTGAAGACAACCCTGCACACATAATTTACAGGCACAAACATCCAGCCAAGAGCTGTATCCTCCGATACACCAAATCTGTCTATTCTTTTCAGATAATCTTCAGCAGTGACAGAACCATCCTTCGGAAGCCGCACCTTCAATGACAGATCAGTATCGCTGTAAACATCATGGAAACCTGCTTCAAATGCATGCCTGCCGGTCTCATTTAACGTCTCACGGGTAATGAGGATTTCTTTCACACAGGCACTTATTATTTCAGAGTGCCCGAAAATATCATTCATATACTTCAGGAATGCTTCTTCCATGCTTTCTTTTGTTAATCTTACTAATTCCATCGCATTTCCCTGTTCATTATCAACTTTGGAAATCAACTCATTCTGTTCCTGCGTTCATTTCGCTGATAAATTATATGTCTGCTATAAACCACTGGTCCATTGCCGGACCTGCATCTTCATTCGGACGGACCCTGAAACCGAATTTCTCATAAAAAGGCTCTTTACCTTTCGCCGAATTCAGAGTCAGTTTCACTTTATAACCGGGCTTCATATCATTCTTAAGTCTTTCAATACAAGACTCCACAAGCTTTCTGCCAATACCCTGCCCCTGATACTCAGGATCAACAATAACATCTGACAGGAAAGCTATATATCCACCATCCCATAGAAGCCTTACAACCCCAATGGCTTTATCATCATCTCTTACACACATGACCATGTATGCATTGTCGATACATGCCTGCG
This sequence comes from Saccharofermentans sp., assembly GCA_024683485.1. Lineage (GTDB taxonomy): Bacteria > Bacillota > Clostridia > Saccharofermentanales > Saccharofermentanaceae > Saccharofermentans. The sequence goes on from JAIKYD010000037.1 coordinate 22,965, forward strand.
CCTCTTCAAGCGGAAACTGTACCCAGCCCACCATTTTCCGCAAACTCATATATTCTTCCGATGTAATATGATCTACATACCTTATCATCTTCTGTTTACCTCACACGAAACCAACACTGAAAATTTGCTTTATTAATGTCTATTATATCCAAGTATTTATTTCGCTGAAGATGAACATCTGATAATGGCCCAAGATTTATATAGTTATGTATTTAATTCCCTGAGCAATAAGTTGTCTGCGCATCTTTTGAACCTTGGCATCAGGAAATCTCCTTCCGATACAGTTCTCAAGCATTACAACACTGACACCGGTCTTCACCGCGCCCTTGGCTGTTGCACCGACACAGCCGCACTCATCAAGACCGCATATAACCACTTCGGAGTAATCCTCTCTTCTCATGTGTTCACGAAATGGTTTTGAAGTGTATGTATTAGACAAGTTCTTATCAAATAAAAGTTCAGACACGATTTTCAAATCACTAAATAATCTTGCGCCTTCTGTATCTTTGATCGAGAAACCTATTATCCATCTGTTCGTAGGAATATCCGGAAAAACCTGGGATATATAGATTATGTCATAACCCTTCTCCTTATATGTCAATATAGCTCTATTAACATTGTTTACAAGATCATCCGTGTCATAGCAAAACATCTTTTTTCTCTCAGACCAAAGATAATCATTCTGCATATCTATTACCACAAGCGCTTTTTTGTTGCTCATCACTTATACCTCTTTCACGTTATTGAACGCGTTCAATAACGCTATATTAGCACTTCACGCCTTGTTTCTCAAGGCTGAAAAAGAAATTATTAATTGTTTATGAATTTACTTTGATTATCAAACTATTACCTCATATTTGCCCTAATCGCTTATATTTCGAAAATCATAATGGCGCTAATATGATGCCAGGAGGACCAATCGGTTTATCAAAAATATTTCGGTATGTTCTGCTAAAAGAGGTGAAAAAAATGAATTACAAGATATATAACAACAATTCGGAAGAGTGGGTATTGCTGATCCACGGATTAGGCGGAAGCATAAATACATGGAAGTATCAGATCCAGGATCTGAGCGAATACAATGTTATAGCTGTTGATCTTGATGGTCACGGCGGTTCGGAATTTGAGAAACGCAGACGCTTGTTAACAAGATGCGCATCTGACATTAACAGCATCCTTGAAAAAGAAGGCATTGATAAAGTTCATGTGATCGCTTTATCATTAGGAACTCTGGTTGCAATGGAATTTGCATATCTGTACGAAGAAAGAGTAAAGTCAATTGTACTTGCAGGCTTTGTTCTCAACATGAACCTTGGCTTCAAGTCACTTCTGGCATTCGTTGAGGGAATGAAATTCATTGTGCCCAAAAGATTCTTCTATCCCCTCTTCGCAAATCTCATGATGCCCCGCAGGAACCATAAGAAGTCCAGAGACATCTTTGTAAGAGAATCAATAAAGATGAAGTCAGTTGCTTTCAGAATGTGGCTGAGTGAATTGTTCAGAACCCAGTTCAGATTGAAGGAATACCTGATATCGATCAAAGAAAATCATCTTCCTGTCATGTTCATTTCAGGCAAAGAGGATTATTTCTTCGTCAACAGCGTAAAAAGGACACAAAAGAAGATAAGCGACGCTTCCCTTTACTTCATCGAGAAGTGCGGCCATGTCTGCAGCATTGAGAAATACAATGAATTCAACATTATTGTAGTCAATTTCCTGCACGGTGTCAGAGCAAGCTGCGCATAACAGCTGAAAAACATAATGAATTGATGGGGCTGTCTCAAATACAGAGACGCCCCATTATTTCTTAAGCAGCCTTTATCTTGAATCACTATTTAGACAGGCTTCGTATGCCGCCACACCAGCTTATAACTCAATGCTTTCTTAGGACATTCATCCACACATGCACCACACTGAATACATTCAGTACACTTAGAATTCTTTCCTTCCGACACCATCTTCTTAACATCCAGCCCCATTGGACAGACCTTGCTGCATTTGCCGCAAGATATACACCCGGCCTTATCGGCTTCTATATGAAGTTGTGGTAAATGAAGCCATCTTCCAACGGTACTTCCTATCACCATAAAAGGTGCCATCCAGCAGATATAATGACAAGCCGCTCTTCTGCCATGGATAAACGAAGGAAGAACAATTATCAAAAGCACACCATAGTAGATAACGTAATCATAGATCTCTGAAACCGAAATACCGTGGTCTGTCATATAAAAAGGATCAATTCTGACATGGTTCTTACCGAGAATAAAAGTAACCACTATCGCGCTCATCCATATGATCCAGATTACATATTTGATCCAATCCCTTTTTCCCTGTTTTGCCGGTCTGTCATTTATATGGAGAGCACACTCCTGAACTCCACCTGCAGGACACAGCCATCCGCACCATACACGTCCCAAAAACATTGACAATACAAACATCATAACGAACACAATAAAACTCCCGTTCATGATGTGTTCCGATGCCGCCTGTATTATCAGATACGGTGAGAAATACCAGATGGTTACCGGGAAAAGCAGGAAAGAAATGAATAGCAGCGTTTTTCTGATCTTTTGTCTCATAATACACCTCGATAATATATCATTTTGATATATCGTTTTGATATATTATGATTCCGAAAAACAACTATGTCAAGACTGTGGTTTCCTACCTGGAATATTTTCGGGCAGAATAATTAAAGATGAAAAAGACTATACTGCTTTCACACTCTATTGATCAGAGATAAAAAGCCTCATCCAGCAAGCCATACTTGGTCTCGCCTATATCCAACACTCCGATGGAGCCTACAGGAAGATTGTGGTTAGCAGGGATTGGCATCGTAATCTGCATATTGGCAACTGCCTCGCCATCGACCAATACGATAACAACCAGAGAGTCCCCAAGTGAATCCTCAAACTTGGGGCACTGAACCTTCCAGATATCTGTCAGGATTTTCTCCAGTGTCTCCTGATTGACCATTTCTAAATCAACAAGGATCCTGTCAATCGAATACTCAGAAGTTGGAATGATTGCAGAGTAATCATTCCCGTACTCAAAGCAATCAAGATCAGCATTCGTGCATCTTGCCTCAAAATGCATATTCTCAGGAAGATCATACTTATCATCAAGAAAACTGTTCAGATCTTCACTGAAGCCTATGTTCTCATTCACAAATCCTTTGATAAGGTTATCATAATCATCAAAACCGCCATCCCGGCCAGGGCTGACGGTAAAGAAGTTATCTGCTGATAACACCGGCGAATAAACATCGAATTCCTCATCATTCATATCATCGAGTTTTATCTTACAGGCATGGGATACATTCTCACCATATTTCTCAGATAAAAAAGACCTTATCTCCGGAACAGAACGCTCATAATAGATAAATTCCCTTCCCGAATAAAACAGGCATGGCAAAAGTATCAGAGTTGCAAAGGCAGCTGAGTAGATCAAAGCAGGACGCCTTATCTCAGAAGGACGTTTTCTAATATATAGAATGCCGAACAGGATCTGATAGAGAAGACAAACCGGAATAACAGGAATAATGCAGGTAAGGCACATTCCCATATAAGCTACGGCCTTAAACCCGTATTCATACCGGTTGAAACTGTCTCCGCCAAAGAAAGTATTAACACCCATGACGGATGACCATATGAGCAAAAGATACGGAATAAAACTTAAGTAGAACAGTATCAGTCCACAGATACCGAAAATTCCTATCGTCTTCTCTTCTGTAATCTTTTTATTCATATGACAATCACCCCCAATTTGCTTTGATTATCAAACTAATTTCAAAATATCACATTTTTCTTTGACAGTAAATAAATATATAGGCGTATTTGTGGCAAATCAGATCGTTATGAGACCTTTTAGTTTGTATTGCCAGTATGGTGGTTAACAGCGGTTGTACGGCAGTGCCGTACAACTGTCGTAACAAAACCCGGGTTAAAGTAATTCCAACGACCATTTGTATAGCTTTTTTCACCTTCTTCAACACTTCCCTTCCCAAGTGTTGCTTAAGCATCATATCGGCTCCACATTACCGATTGTTTGACCTCTTGTACCATGACATACTGTAGCCATCAAACAAAAACACAATGTCAAACAGGAGGACATAACAATGAAAAGAACAATCGCAACAGCAGTAATCACAGCAGTCGTAACAGCAGCCATCGCAATCGCTTGTTTTGCAGGATGTTCAAAGAAGTCAGTCAAGCAGACAGCATCAGCTTATCTCGATCAGGAAGAAAACACAGTTGAAGCAACAGTAGATCTTACAGACGGTTATTCCTGTGACTTCGCAAGAGGCGCAATCTACCTCTACGATCAGGAGAACAAGGAAGGCGTAGATGCAGTAGCAATCGGAATCTCACTCGGCCAGGACACTTACAATGATTACCTCGCAGCAGCAAAGGCAGATGCAAACAGCAAGTAGATCAACGGCGGCATCATGTATCAGGCAGACGGACAGATGATCTTCATCCAGACAGTAGGCACATCCGCATACTTCGGAGTTTTCGCAGAGAACGTAACACCTGCACAGATGGAGAAGTTGGTTGCCCGCTTCACAGTAG
>JAIKYD010000048.1 GCA_024683485.1 Saccharofermentans sp.
ACGGCTGATATGATATTGTCCGCTCCGAACGTCTTACAATAGAACCTGTATGCCGTTCTGAAAAAATCTTCCGTTTCCCGTGACGTCTTTCCTTTGAAGAACTCGGGTGATGCGGTACAGATGCTGTCCTGCAGCACAACACTGTCCTTACGGGTACGGCACCCGACTTCTTCAATGCGTTTCCTTATCAGTCTCCTGTAACTGTCAGGCGGATCTTTGATGTGGAAGTTCTTATGTGTTTTGCTCACATCAATGTCAGGATTGCTTTTGTAAACATCCTTCTTACGTTCATGGTGCTTCTCAATGCGGCTTACGGCACCAAGCTTGCATTTGTTGATTCTCATTATTGCGTATGCCATGTTTACAGCTCCTTTCTTTAGGCATAAATAAACCTCGCTTTTTAGCGAGGCAGTACATACGGTCTTATACACCGCTACAGAAATAGAAGGACGCATCTTATGTGAAATTGCCCGCAATAAGCGGCGGCCAATTTCACAACAATGCTCTGTTGTATCGCTATAAGAGCGCCAAAGACGACGGCGCTCTCATATCTCCCCAACAGCCACGAATATCATCGTCCGATCAGTCGTCCGCCGGAAGACTGATCTCCCTTGATATTCTTTCTATATCTGTCGGGTGTAACACACTACACCTTGCAAGCAAGGTTGGTGTGCAAGGGGAGAGCCCCTTGACTCCCATTGAGGATACGTAAATCTCATGCAGGCACCGCTTCGCCCTGCATGATCTTTCCTTAATCCTCTGTTTGTCTGAGCTAAAGATCACTTAATCTCTTCAGGCAAGTCATCTTTAGGCTTAACTTTGAGATCAGCCAAAAAGACAAACAGGCTGCTGCTTATTTCAAATCGAAGGATAAACTTTTCTCCGATCTCAGCAGCGCTTATCAACGAGAGCTGTTCAACACGGAATGGCTGGACCATCGCTATGATCTTCCTTCCGTCATCAAGCTCGAAAAACGCTCTGACAGCTTTCCCATGTCCTTTAGCTCTTGACTTGCTTGTCCATGCTTTTAGCTTGAGCGTTCCTTCAAACTCACCGGGTTCCATGTTAAGCACATACTCATCTGTGTTGATCTCTCTTTCGTAGAGATCGTTTTGTGTGTAGATCTTTGTTTTCTGGTTCATAGGCTTTTACCTCCTTTCTTTGTTGGTTTTGGTTTGTGCAATAGATAGTTACCCTCTTTGCTTGTTAGCTAGAAGGATAGTTAGTTAGTTCGATAGTTCTCTTTTAGCTTAGATAGAGAGCTTGTTGGTTTGGTGGTTTGTTTGGTGGATAGATAGCTTGTCTCTTAGCTGGTTAGCTAGTTTGCTATAAAAATATTATTTATAAGGACCGCACGGCACCCGCATTGCTGACTGCGGGCTCATGGGAGTCTCACCCGGTAGCTGATACGCCCCGCTGCTCATCACAGAAGTATCACCACTTTGTATCTGTCATCGCCTCCCTCAGGGTGCAGCCCTGATTCTGACTCATCCGTGATATCGCTCTCTCCGTAAAAGAGGTCATGGCGCACTTGGAGTCAACTTGGCTTGGGATTTTAACCCCGATACAAGTGAACGTACCATACGATCTGTTATTCAGTTGTCTAAGTCCGACAGAGGAAAACGAGCTCTTGAAGAACACAGAAAAATAGCCCTCTATACATTCGGAACAAAGACCCCGGTTTTTCTATATACTTTTTTCAGGGAATAACGAAAAAAGGCCTCGGTTGTAACCAGTTGGGTACAACCGAAGCCAAAACTCTATGTATATTTTAAATTATTAAAAGGCTGGCCCTGCAGAGAAATACATCTTCACTTACTAGTAGTGGGAAATGCAAAATTGGACACTAAAATCGAAATTCGCCTGAAAAATGATATGAATGACCGAAACGTGACAGGAAGTGAGCTTCTTGGCCGAAGTTTTGTCGAACCGATAATCGGTGATCGGATTATCGATGCCCTCACCTATATGTAGTGGGAAAAGGCAAAACGGTACCCCAAAACCGAAATTCGTCTGAAAATCGACACAAATCACTGATATCTTACATTTATTTCTGGAAATACGTCGCTTTACTTATAAGGTCTGGGGAAAGGCAAAAGGAAACTCGACATGATTATCCGAGATCTGACAGTAGCTTCGAAGATATTCAGAAAAATGTGCTTTTTGGTATGTACACCTGCAGTATTTGTTCTGCCCCCTGCGGGTTGAGAACCCGTTTGGATTCTCTATAGGGAAACCGGTAAGGCTCTCGTATTGCTGTTACGAGATCATGGGTCTTTCACCCCGGTAGCATCTGCTCCGCTGCACTCATTAGGTTCGACGGCTCACGGGAGGACTGAACCCGCATCAACGCTCGGCTTGTGACTATGCAGAAGTATCATTATCCCTTTGTATCTGTCATCGCCTCCCTCGGGGTGCAACCCCGATTCTGACTCATCCCCTTTATCGCTCTCTCCCGAAGGAGGTCATCGCGAGGTCGGAGTCAACTTGGCTCGGTATTTTAACGCCGATACAAGGAACGTACCTTACGGTTAATGAATTCTGATCACACATGTTGACACTCCTGCAAATGCGTGTTACTGTATTAGTGCAGTAATACAGTTTGCGTAGACATATTATTCTGCAACATAAGTATCTAGGATTCTCATCCTGTTGATTTGACTGAAAGGAATAACCATGAGCTGGAATTTTGATGAGACAAGACCGCTCTTCCAACAAATAGTTGAACGGATCACGGTTGATGTTGTCTCCGGAAAATACAAAGCCGGGGATAAGCTTCCGTCCGTCAGAGAATATGCGGTTGAAGCCGGCGTAAATCCAAATACGATGCAAAAAGCCCTGAGTGCGCTTGAAGAAAGCGGTCTCATCGTAACGCAGCGTAACAGCGGAAGGTATGTAACAGAAAACAGTGCGCTCATAACAGATTACCGCAAAAGTGCAGCACTGAAAGCAGCCTGTGACTATATTGAATTTACAAAGTCAGCGGGCCTAACGCTGGAAGAGGCGATTGAAGTGTTAAAGGAGGCGGGAAGCAAATGAGTTATACAGTTGAAGTGAAAAACGTAGTAAAGAAATACGGTTCAAAAACAGTGCTGGACGATATCAGTTTTATGATAAAGCCGGGAACGATTGTCGGACTTGCTTCTCCGAACGGTTCGGGCAAAACGACGATCATTAAGCTCATTGCGGATTTTCTGACATTAGACGGGGGAGAGATTACAGTTGACGGCAAAAAAGCCGGACCTGAAACCAAAGCAATTATCAGCTACCTACCAGATCACGATCTGTTTGGCAGTGAAGATAAGGTTAGTACTGCCGTGAAATTCTATAACGATTATCACAAGGATTTTGATGCGGAAAAATGCGAAAAATATCTTAAGACCTTCAAGATTGACGAAAATGCCAAGATTGGTTCTCTTTCAAAAGGAATGCGTGAGATACTTATGCTGATCCTCACTCTCAGCAGGGATGCCAAGTTATATCTTCTTGATGAACCGCTTGCCAATGTGGATCCGGTAAACAGGGAAGCGATCGTGACAACGATCCTTAAAGAGTTCAAAGAAGATGCTTCAGTCATTATCTCAACACACATTCTCAACGATGTGGAGACAATACTTGATGAAGTGATCATGATCAAAGACAACAAACTCTTCTGTCATAAATCAGTTGAAGAGATCAGAGAAGAAAGTGGCAGATCTTTAAATGATTTCTTTAAAGAAACTTTCAAAGTCGATTGGTTTGGAGGTGACAATAAATGAACGGCAGATTAGCGCTTGATACGACAAAGAAACTGTTATTGAATAATATTCCCTTAGTACTGGTCTATATGGTGTTCATAACCGTGATTAACCTTGACGGAAATGAATACATAAAGCTCCAGCCGTATGTTTTAGCTGCATTCCATCTGATAACAATAGTGCTTTTCGCTCTTTGTGTAGCAACGATAACGATCAGCATGTACAAGACATTTGTTGTTGATCTCTTAATGGGAAAGTCCTATAAGTATTATTCTCTTCCTTACAAAAAGTCAGAGATAATATTCTCTAAAGCGGTTCCTGCTATTCTGATCGAAAGCCTGATGGTAACTTTGCTTTTTAGAGTAGAAGATTATCAAGACCTGATAATGTTACTGGTTGATACAAACCAAAACACCGATTATTACCGAAGTGAATGGTTGAAAGAGTGGGCATCACATTCGATCATCAGTTTTGTCACCGTATTGATGATAGTTGTTACCATTGGTTTTCTGATCCTTCTTGCATTTGTTATCAGCAGAAGTTTTGATCCTTCAAAGACGGTCAGAAATCTGTTGATTGCCATAATCGTTGAAGCATTGGTGAATTGTGTTTTGTACATTGTTATCGAGAATATTTCATTCGTATACTCAGATAAATACACTAACGCGGTGCAGGAAGCAGTGCAGGCATCCCCGATCTTAACAAGCAAAGAATTATACTCGTCTGTCGGATTGCTAGCCTATTACGATCACATATTGGCTGCGGTTTGGATTTTGATCATGACAGTAGAGATTGTCTGCCTGATCATCGCTTCAAAGAAACTTGCAGATAAAAGACTAAATGTGCTCTGACCGGCAGCACATGCTAAAATGCAAAAATACGGCTGGAAAAATCCGGCCGTTTTGTTTTGTTCTGGTCGAGGTCACAGGACTTAACAAATCGAATAAAAGAAACAAAAAGCGACCGGACTACTCCGATCGCTTTTTGGGGCACATCTTTTTCGATTCTTTGTAAAAAGTAGTAAGTTGGTAGTAAATCCTACTCTTAAGAGCTACCGCGAATCTCGCAAACCCCTATACTTATTAACTTTTTACGTTGCCCATTTTTTCTTTGGCGGAGCCGGTGGGATTCGAACCCACGTGCCCTTGCGGACAAACGGTTTTCAAGACCGCCTCGTTATGACCACTTCGATACAGCTCCATGTATCATTTATTCAATTGTATGTAACCCGGAACAAAATGTTCTGGGGGCACATTTGGGGGCACATCCACGATTTTCAGCACAGGACGGGCCCGCAAAGTGCTTATTTTATTGGTATTCTATCGATTAGTCCAAACGAGGTCAACCGGATTTCAAGACCGCCTCGTTATGACCACTTCGATACAGCTCCGTGTGCCGTATGGTCTCCCATACGGCACTTTAGTATACATAAATCGACGGCAGATTTCAACCCAGTATTGAAATAAGCCTGTCGAGATCGTCGTAATCCTTATATTCGATCACGATCTTGCCCTTTCCAACGCTTCTGTCAGAGAGCTTGAGCTTAACTCTTGAGCCAAGCTGCTTCTTGAGTTTTGTCTCATATTCCTTAACGCTCAGTACCACTCTTTCATCAGGAAGTTCAACGGGTCCGCTGACAGCAGGATTCTCTTTGGCTTCGATGATCTTTTTGACGTATGCCTCAGCCTGTCTGACATTCATTTCCTTCTGCAGGATCACGTCTGCTGCCCTTCTCTGCTCGTCTTTGTCCTTGAGCGAGAGGATAACCTTTGCGTGACCTTCAGAGAGATCTCCGTGCTTTATAAATTCCTGAATGGACTCATCGAGATTGATGAGACGGAGAGTATTTGCGATCGTTGCTCTCGGCTTTCCGAGTTCTTTAGCCAGCTTATCCTGGGTAAGCTTGTGAGCCTTAAGAAGATTCTGCATTGCATATGCTTCTTCAATAGGATTGAGATCCTCTCTTACGATGTTCTCGATAAGTGCCTGTTCGAGAGTTTCCTTATCAGTCAGATCACGTATGATCGCAGGAATGACCGTAAGGCCCGCCTGACGTGCTGCACGCCATCTGCGCTCACCTGCAACTATCCTGTAGCCGTTAGCCCTCTTCTGAACGATTATAGGCTGTATTACGCCGCTCTCAGCGATGGATGCTGCAAGCTGGTCGATCTTCTCGTCATTGAAGTTCTTTCTGGGCTGATCTTCGTTGGGAGAGATGTCATTGATCTTGAGCTCAACTACGGAATCACCGGAAGATGCAGGAATGCCGTTTACGGAAAGCATAGCCTCAAGTCCCTTGCCGAGAGCACGCTTAGGTGCAGGTATGGCTCTCTTGGGAGCTGCCTTTGCCGCTGTCTTTTTCACTGCAGGCTTTGCAGCAGTCTTCGTTGCCTTGACTGTCTTAGCCGCCTTTGCAGGTTTAGCTGCTTTTGTATTTGCAGACTTAGATGTTGTCTTTACGGCTGCTTTCGCCTTGGCAGGTCTGCCGGGTGCTTTCTTTGATGCAGGCGCAGCTTTCTTGGAAGTCTTCTTGATATTAGCCATTTGATAGTCTCCTTATAATATATAGATATGTGTCTATAATTCTTATTTGGTCTTCTTGATCACTTCATTGGCAAGTGCCTCATAAGCCTTTGCGCCTTTGGAGTTCTTGTCGTAGTCAGAGATCGACTGGCCGAAGCTGGGTGCCTCAGCGAGTCTGACGTTTCTGGGGATTATGGTCTTGAAGACCTTGGGGCCGAAGAACTTATCGACTTCTTCCTTAACCTGTCTGGAAAGCTGTGTGCGCATGTTGAACATGGTAAGAACAACGCCGAGGATCTCGATGTTCTTGTTGAGTTTCTTCTTGACGACGTTGACGGTCTCTATCAGCTGCGTGAGACCTTCCATCGCATAGTACTCGCCCTGGATGGGAATAATGATCTTATCAGTAGCGGTAAGAGCATTGAGTGTAAGCAGCGAGAGCGAAGGAGGACAGTCAATGATCACATAATCATAATTGTCGCGTACAGGTTCAAGTGCACTCTTGAGCACCTGCTCGCGTGAGATCATGGAAACAAGTTCGACCTCTGCACCTGCGAGATTGATGTTAGCAGGGCAGATATCAACATTGAGCGTGCCGGTCTCATAGATAACCTCATCCATCGGTGTCTCGTTGATGATGACATCATACACAGTCTTGTCTAACTGAGATTTATCGATTCCAAGGCCGCTGCTTGCGTTAGCCTGAGGATCAAGGTCGATCAGAAGGACCTTCTTCTTTTTCTTTCCGAGATAAGCGGCAAGGTTTACAGACGTGGTGGTCTTGCCGACTCCTCCCTTCTGGTTTACCAGAGCTATAACTATACCCATAGGATCTTCTCCTTTTTATAATTTCTCTTAAAACAAATTATAACCATTATTATTGTATATTAAATACAAATATTCAGGCAAATGTTCCACATGGAACATTTTTTACAAATTAACGAATTTTCTGATCTGATATCACAAATATTCATCAGGCAAAACAATGGTATGTTCCACGTGGAACAAAGAAAAACCCCGGCGAAAAACCGGGGCTGGTGATTGCTTGATAATATCAGGCAGTGATCAGGTGTCGATGTTGGCAAGGCTTGCGTTCTCCTGGATGAATTCCTTACGGGGTTCGACCTGGTCGCCCATGAGGAGCGTGAATGTCTCATCTGCTGCCTGTGCGTCAGAAAGTGTGACGCGGAGGAGCTTTCTTGTGAGCGGGTTCATTGTGGTATCCCAGAGCTGCTCTGAGCTCATCTCACCGAGACCCTTAAATCGCTGAATGAGAGGATTCTCCCAATGATGTTCAGCCTTGATCTGCTCGATCTCCTTATCGTCATAAGCATAGTATGCTTCGTCTCCCTTATAGACCTTGTAGAGAGGCGGGCATGCAATATATACATATCCACCATCAACAAGAGGACGCAGATATCTGAAGAAGAATGTAAGGAGCAGTGTTCTGATGTGAGAACCGTCGACATCGGCATCTGCCATGATGATGACCTTATGATATCTGAGCTTGCTTGCGTCAAACTCATCACCGATACCTGCACCGAGTGCCATAACGACCGGCTGAAGCTTCTCGTTGGAATAAACCTTATCGATACGTGCCTTCTCAACATTGAGCATCTTACCCCAGAGCGGGAGGATAGCCTGATACTTTCTTTCTCTTCCCTGCTTTGCAGATCCGCCTGCGGAGTCTCCCTCTACGATGAAGATCTCACAGAACTCTGCTTCATTGGACTGGCAGTCAGCAAGCTTTCCGGGAAGTGAGTTGTTCTCGAATACAGTCTTTCTTCTTGTCATCTCACGCGCACGCTTTGCGGCGTCACGTGCTCTTGAAGCCTGGAGACACTTGTCCATGATGAGCTTAGCGATATCAGGATGTTCCTCGAGATAGATCTCGAGTTTCTCAGCAACTACGTTCTCTACCATCGGACGGATCTCAGCGTTACCGAGCTTGGACTTTGTCTGTCCTTCAAACTGAGGATCAGGAAGCTTGACAGAGATGATTGCTGCAAGACCTTCCCTGGTGTCTTCACCCTGAAGCTTTGTATCGCCGTCCTTGATGTATTTATACTTCTTTGCATAGTCGTTGATCGCACGTGTCATTGCGGATCTGAAGCCAGCGAGATGCGTACCGCCTTCAGGTGTTGCGATGTTGTTTGCATATGTGTAAACGGTTTCCTGATAGGAATCGTTGTACTGCAGAGCAATCTCAACGAAGCTGTCTCCCTGCTTAGTAGCAAAATAGATAGGCGGAACATTTATAGCTTCCTTGTGTCTGTTGAGATATTCAACGAAGGAAATGATACCGCCGTCATAGTGAAGATGCTTCTTAACGGGCTCTGCTCCGCGGTCATCGGTAAGATCGATAGTAACTTCCTTATTAAGAAAAGCCATTTCACGGTAACGTGTGATCATTGAATCAAAGTCGAAATGGATGTCTGGGAAAATCGTATTGTCAGGGATGAAATTCGTCTTTGTACCTGTTTCATTCTCATCGCATGAACCAACAACGTGAAGCGGAACCGTCGTGATTCCCTTCTCGAATTCGATTTCAAAGATCTTTCCTTCTCTCTTAACTTCTACCTTCATGTGGTCAGAAAGAGCGTTAACAACAGAAGCGCCTACGCCGTGCAGACCACCGGAAATGCTGTATGCTCCGCCGCCGAATTTTCCGCCTGCATGAAGAACCGTATGAACGACTTCAACTGTAGGGATTCCGAGCTTAGGATGGATACCGACAGGAATACCGGATCCGTTATCTGTAACAGTTACGGAACCGTCTTTATTGAGCACGACATCTATCGTGTCGCAGCGGCCAGCGAGTGCCTCGTCGACAGAATTAGCAACTATCTCATAAATGAGGTGGTGAAGACCCCTTAAGGTCGTATCACCGATATACATACCCGGTCTCTTACGGACGGCCTCAAGTCCTTCAAGGACCTGAATGTCATCTTCGCTGTAAGAACTGTCATTTGATGTATCGAACTCGTCCTGATCCTCAGAAGCAGCTTTGACGTCAGCCATATCTTCTTCCTTGAAATCCTCTGTGAGAGCTCTGGGGTTCTCGGCGAGATTCTTGAGCTCGTCTTCGTCACCTTCTTCTACAGGCTGGAAATAAAGGTCTACTGCCGCAGGCTTCTTCTCGCCTTCAGAAGCGCCGTTGCCCTGAAGAATTTCCTTCTCTTCGTTCTCTGCCATCGAAAATATCCTCTCTTCTTGCATTTTTTAGCATATTTTTGACAAAAGACCAAAAATGCCCTGAAGCAGTGTATTTGTAACACTGTTAACCATGTATTCTGCGGCTGGTCAGGACTGTCTCAGTCTTTTTAACAGGACTTGCGATGAAAGTGAGCAAACATATGTTTTATCATCTGTTATTACCAGAGTCTTCGGGATCTCGTCCACAACATACTGGAGTCTTCCCTGCTCATCTTCCAGCTTCATGAAATCCGCGATGTCTTTCCGGGAGGGAAGGGCAGTCTCAAGATTTATGATGGCCGTTACGGAGGATCTGCGGACTGACATATCATTGCCGATATGTATGAACATGCGACACCTCCGTCCTGTTTTCAGTCCATAATATTATACTATAAATTAATTAAATCAAGTAATATATAAATTATAATATATGGGGCAATTATCCGGCAGAAACTGTGCCGCCTGTCACATGGTAGTAGCGTGCCTTCTCGGCAGCTTCCATCGGTGCAAGCTCACGTGCCGTCATGTTGCGGTCCGTGCATGTTATGAATATCTGGGCATCTTTCATTACGGATAAGAGGCTTGCCCTTCTTTCAGCGTCTAATTCCGAGAAAACGTCGTCTAAGAGCAGGATGGGGGTGGATGAGGTAAACATCCTCAAGATGTCCAGCTCGGCCAATTTGAGCGCAAGAGAGGCCGATCTCTGCTGTCCCTGTGAAGAATAGTTCCTCATCTGCAGACCGTCTAATTTGATATCAAGGTCATCCTTGTTGACTCCGACCGATGAAATACCCTTTTCGAGGTCATAGGAACGGGCTGATCTGAGCTTCGAAAGTATATTATTTGACAATATGCCCTTAATTCGCGTGTAATCGCTCCCTGAGAGGCCTTTCCTCAGGTATCCGTCATACTGACGGTCATCGCCTTTAAACGCGTCTGAGGGCACGCTACATCCTGATATGGTGTCATACCCTATAGTGAGGTTTTCCTTGCCGCCGGAAATGTTGCTGTGATGCTTTGAGGCTGCTTCAGAAAGAAGCCTTGCAAATCTGTCCCTCATCATGATGATATCAGCCGAGAGATCGGCTATGGAGAAGTCCCAGTAGTCAAGAGAGGCATCTATGTCATACTGCGAGATCTCGCCGTTCCTGACGCCTCCTCTGGCGTTCCTTAAGTATGCGTTCTTCCTGTTCATAAGCTTTGAAAGGTCGCTCAGAAGGTTGAAATAGGAAGGAGAGACCTTCGATATCAGCGTGTTGAGAAACCTTCTTCTGAAAGCAGGGGCATTTTTGACTATATTCAGGTCTTCAGGAGCGAAGATAACAATGTTACAAACACCGATGTAATCAGAAATTCTGTCGATCTTGATGTTGTCCTGCTTAAGAACGCGGTATGAACGTACTGATTTGGATATCTCAGACTTTTCGGTATGAAATTCAGCAATCAGCTTCATTGAACCGCCGTCATCGCAAAGAAGATCCAGACCTGTGCTGTAGCTGTTCTCGCCGAAACGGATCATTTCGGCATCCTTGGATGTCCTGTGTGAAGCAACGCTTCCTGCCACATATATGGCTTCAATGATATTGGTCTTGCCCTGGGCATTGTCACCGTAGAATATGTTAACAGAAGGCCCGACATCAATATCGAGCCTTCCGTAATTTCTGAAATTAATTAGGTGAATACCCTGTATTATCATTTATCGTCTGATAGGGAGGATGAGGTAGATGTAATCTTCACCATCGATAGGCTTGATGATGCAGGGACCCTGTCCGCCGTTGACTTCGACCCTGATGGTCTCGTCTTCGATGTTCTTGAGTACATCGAGGATATATCTTGAGTTGAAATCCACATCAATCAGATCGCCTTCAACCTTGACTTCAATGTTCTCCTGGAGGTTACCCTGTGCAGAAACTGCCGAAACGGTAAGTTCAGAAGGATTTGAAGTAAGAAGTCTTACAGGGCACTTTCTGTCATCTGTCATGATGATGAGAGCAGCACGGTCAACTGCATTGAGGAAATCCTTGCGGTTGATCGTAATGACTGTCTTAGGGTTCTTTGCAATGATAGAATCGAAATTGATGAAGTTGCCTTCGATCAGTCTGGAAACCATTCTTACGTTTCCGATATCGAAAAGGAGATTGTGCATTGATGTGTAGAGAATGATCTCCGCATCATCCTCATCGCTTAAGATCTTGCTCATCTCGGTAAGAGCCTTGCCGGGAACGATATAGTTGATCTTAGGGAAATCATTGCCCATGTTCTGCTTGTTGATGGCCATTCTGAAACCGTCGATGGATACAACGGAAAGAACTGAACCGTCACTTACAATGTTGCTTCCGGTAAGGACAGGTCTTGAATTGTCTCTGGAAACAGCGAAGATCGTGTGGTTGATCATGCTCTTTAAGATCTTCTGGGGCATTACGATCTTATCTGAAGAAGATTCATCCACTTCAGGGATCTTAGGGAATGTCTCGGGATCGAGACCGGAAATCTTGAATTCTGCCTTGCCGCAGCTGATTACAGTCTGGAAATTGTCATTAACGGTGATCTCTACTTCAGACTCAGGAAGCTTTCTGATGATGTCTCCGAAGAATTTCGAATCAAGTACCACAGAACCTCTCTCGAAAACATCTGCGTCCATATCGGCTTCGATGCCTGTCTGGAGATCGTAACCTGTGAGCTTGATCTTGCTGTTGTTGTCTGACTCTATAAGGATACCGTTTAAGATCTGGACTGTGCTGTTGGATGAAACAGCTCTCTGAACGATGCTTACGTTGTTGACCAGATCATCTTTATTACATGTGAATTTCATATAACCATACCCGCCTTTCGGGAAACATAATTTTCCAAATAATTATACAGTAATTGTTAAATAAAATAAATATTTAACAGTGTTAAATTACGATGTTTTAAGGACAGAACGCGGCATGCCGTCCTGTTACTATTCTATAATTCCGTATTCTTCAACAGTATGTGGTGTAGATATGTCTAAAAGTCATTGAAAACTAATGAATCAGGTATCTGGACAGTTATCACAGATTGTAAAAAACATCAAAGTTTCATGTATAAAATCTGTGTGTTATCAACACGGCATTTTTTATGAACAACGCGTAGACATGGAATTTACACAGAGTTATGCACATATGAACAAAAACGGTTCAAAAGAATTTCCGGTGATCAGGTGATGAGTTTAATGATCTCTTCTGCATCAGACTTGAGATCTTTATTCTCCTCGACATTAGTGCAGCCGTGCATGACGGTGGTATGCGTCCTTCCGCCGAAAAGTTCTCCGATCTTTGCCAGTTTGAGTTCGAGATAATCTCTGCAGATATACATTGCAACGTTACGTGCATTTGAGATCTCAGCCGATCTGAGTTTTGAGGTGATCTTATCAGGAGTGATGTCGTAGTATTTTGCTACTGCGTTTATGATGATCTCAGGAGTCAGATGCTTTTTCTCGTTAGGGGAGAGCATGGGCTTTAAGATCTTCTGGATCTCCTCAAGCGAAAGCTCGCCGTTTGCAAGTGTTACATATGAAGATATGGTCTTATAGGCACCGTTGAGCTGCCTGATATTGTCCGTGATATTCTCACAGACATAGTCGATTATCTCATCTGAAAGAGTGAAATTGTCATCCTTCAGTTTGCTGATAAAGATAGCCTTACGAGTCTCAAAATCCGGCGGCTGGACATCGAACATGATGCCGTCCTGGAAGCGGGAAGTAAGCCTGCTGTTGAGCTCCGTGAGATTTGAAGGCGCCCTGTCGCATGTGATAACAATCTGTTTGCCGGCACTGATGAGAGCCTCAAAAGTATTGAAGAACTCGGTCTGAACGCCTTCCTTTCCGATGAGGAACTGGATGTCGTCTATGAGAAGAACGTCAACTGTCCTGTACTTGGCCCTGAATGGTTCGTAATTCTTGCTGTTAATGCAGGCAATGTAAGCGTTTGTGAAAGCTTCGCAAGTCGTGTAGATTACCCGCTTCTCGGGAAAATTCGAAATGATGGCATTTCCTATCGCTTTCATAAGGTGGGTCTTTCCGAGACCGGAATTGCCCCAGAGATAGAAAGGATTACGCTGGCGCTGGCCGGGTTTCTCTGAAACCGCAACGGCGGAAGCATGGGCAAAACGGTTGCAGTCGCCTACAACGAAATTTGCGAAAGTATACTCATTGGAAAGTCCGAAAGCGGAGGGATCAGATATCTCTGCACGGACCGCTTTTTTCTCTGAATTAACGGATGCCCTGACGGCATTCTCATCGCCTGCAAGAACAAATTTGACCGAAACCGGATTATCGTTATTTGCAGCTCTGATGGCCGCGGTTATTATCTTGCTGAGTTTCTGTCCCTTGACCAGACCGAGGGAAAATTCATCTCTTGCAGCAAGTACCAGGACTTCATTGTCACAAAAAGCGACGGTCATCTTGCTGATGATGGATTCATATGTGACGCTGTCAATGCCGTTGTCAAATCTTAGCAATTTCAGAGCATTATTCCAGATAGTGCTGTCCATATGATCCCCCTCAGAATTTTTTTTGTGTTGAACATAATATCACGGATTGGGGGTATAATAACAGTACTTATTTTTCGTCGAATTAACATAGTTACAGCATGAAAAAACATATAACTGACAATGGATATGAGCCAAAAGGGAGGAACAGGATATTTCTGGTCCTCATGATCTTTGCCGGGATATTACTGCTTACAGGTATCGGTTTTTTGCTCGTTGAACCGATCAAATCGATGAGAAGGGAAAAGATCACCGACGATGCAGTGGAAGTCATGGCTTCACAGATGTCATCGGCTCAGGCATCAGCCGGACCTTCGGCTACATACGATCCTGAAAGCGACATAGAAGCAACATATGTGGTTCCGAGGGACGGTAATGAGGTTCCCGGCGAGGACTATGACTTTTTCGATGAAGATCCGGACATGCAGGCATCCGTCAGGGCATTTGTCTCATCCAGACAGGCCAAGATCCCTAAATACGTTACCCTTGTCTGCATCGGTGTCATCAAGATAGACAGCATTAATAAGACTTTGCCGGTTTGGAACTCAACATCGACAGTTGCTCTCAGATACGGTGTAGGTCTCTACGAGCATTCGGTAAAGCCGGGAAAGCCCGGTAATTCGGCTATTCTGGGACACAACATGCAGAATACGACACTCTTTTCGAAGCTCAAGAAGTGCAATGTCGGTGATAACGTCAAGTTCATCAAACTGGACGGAACGGTCTATAATTATAAGATCGATGACATCAAGATCGTCTATAAGAATGAGCTTTACCAGTATGTCATCAAGAGTGCTTCCAAAAAGGAACAGCTTACTCTTGTCACCTGTGCGAATGACGATTACGGGCACGGATACAGAAGAGTCGTAATCTGTCATCCCGTTAATTGATCAACTGATATATTTTGCTTTTATTATTATTTATTTCTGTTATAATTCTTGCGGCAGAATTTAGAATCTTTTTTCAAAACCGGAGGCTTAAACATGGTTAAGGCAATTGTAGGCGCAAACTGGGGTGATGAAGGAAAGGGTAAGATCACGGACCTTCTGGCCAACGATTCTGATATAGTCATCAGATTCCAGGGCGGTGCCAACGCAGGACACACCATCATCAACGAACACGGCAGATTCGCACTTCATCTAATGCCGTCTGGCGTTTGCCACGAGAACATTGTAAACATCATCGGAAACGGTGTTGCTCTCGATATCCGCAAGTTTATCAAGGAGTACAACGAACTCAAGGAGAGAGGACTCAATCCTAAGCTTATGGTCTCCGACAGGGTACAGGTAATAATGCCTTACCACGTTGATTTCGATAAGTTCGAAGAAGAGAGACTCGGCGGCAAGGCTTTCGGTTCAACAAAATCAGGCATTGCGCCTTTCTTCTCAGACAAGTACGCAAAGATCGGTTTCCAGGTCAGCGAACTTTTCGATGAGGAGACTTTAAGAGAAAAGATCAATCGCGTTCTCGAAATTAAGAACGCTTTACTGGTTAACCTTTATCACAAGGATCCGATAGATCAAGAAGAGCTCCTCGCAGAGATGCTCGAGCAGGGAAGACTCATCAAGCCTTTCGTTGCCAACACACAGGCATTCCTCTATGACGCCATCAAGGAAGGAAAGAAGATCCTCCTCGAAGGTCAGCTCGGAACAATGAAGGATCCTGACATGGGTATCTACCCGATGGTTACTTCTTCTTCCACACTCGCAGGCTACGGCTGCGTAGGTGCGGGAATCCCTCCTTACGAGATCAAGCAGATCTATGCAGTTACAAAGGCTTATTCTTCAAGTGTCGGCGGCGGCGCGTTCGTCAGCGAGATCCTTGATGAAACAGTCGCAAAAGAGCTCCGTGACAGGGGCGGCGACAAGGGCGAGTACGGCGCTACGACCGGACGTCCGAGAAGAGTCGGCTGGTTCGACTGTGTTGCTACACGCTACGGCGTAAGGCTCCAGGGCGCTACAGACGTTGCTCTTACAAACCTTGACGTTCTCGGATACCTCGACAAGATCCCCGTCTGCACGGCTTACGAGCTCGACGGAGAGATCATCAAGGACTTCCCGAATCCTACTCTTATCGAGAAGTGCAAGCCCGTAATCGAGTACTTGCCTTCATGGAAGGGCAAGGGCGAGATCAGAGGACTTACCGATTACAACAAGCTCCCTCAGGAAGCGCGTGATTACGTCGAGTTCATAGAGAAGCAGCTCGGAGTACACATCTCCATCGTATCCACAGGTCCCGCAAGAGAAGAGATAATCTTCAGATAATCATATGGCAGAAAAAGAAATGATCCTTGTACTGGACTTCGGCGGACAGTACAACCAGCTTATCGCACGCCGTGTCCGTGAACTCTCCGTATACAGCGAGGTTCGCCCTTACACAATGTCGATCGATGAGATCAAGGCCTTAAATCCCACGGGAATAATCCTTACGGGCGGTCCTGACGTTGTGTTTGAGGACGGCGCTCCCAGATGCTCTGCTGAACTGTTCAGCTTAGGTATTCCGGTACTCGGAATCTGCTACGGTGCTCAGCTCATGCAGTACCTCCTGGGCGGCGATGTAAGGCGCGCAGAGGTAAGAGAATACGGCCATACAGAGGTTGATATCGATAATCCGTCATCACCGCTTCTGTTAAATGTTCCACATAGAACAGTCTGCTGGATGAGCCACGGAGTCTATATCGCAAAGCCCGCACCGGGTTTTGCGATTACCGCGCACACCGATTCCTGCCCTTTTGCGGCAGCTGAGGATAACTCCAGAAAGCTTTACTGCGTACAGTTCCATCCCGAGGTCTCCCACACCGTTAACGGCAAGGAGATGCTTGTAAACTTCGTTCTCGGCATCTGCGGATGCAAGGGAACATGGAAGATGGATTCTTTCGTTGATACAACGGTCAAGGCTCTCAAAGAGAAGATCGGCAACGGCCGCGTTCTTTGTGCTCTTTCGGGCGGAGTTGATTCGTCCGTTGCCGCAGTCATGCTCTCAAAGGCAGTCGGCAAGCAGCTCACATGCGTTTTCGTAGATCACGGACTCCTTCGTAAGAATGAAGGCGATCTTGTTGAAAAGGTCTTCGGCAAGGACGGTCCTTATGATCTCAATTTCATCCGCGTAAATGCACAGGAGAGATTCTATTCAAAGCTCGCAGGTGTTACAGAGCCTGAGCAGAAGAGACACATAATCGGTGAGGAATTCATCCGCGTATTCGAGGAAGAAGCAAAGAAGATCGGCACAGTCGATTTCCTCGTACAGGGAACCATCTATCCTGACGTCATCGAGTCTGGCCTCGGCAAGTCCGCGGTCATCAAGTCACACCACAACGTCGGTGGACTTCCTGATTATGTTGATTTCAAGGAGATCGTAGAACCGCTCCGTCTCCTGTTCAAGGATGAAGTAAGAAAGGCCGGTCTTGAGCTTGGAATCCCTGAAGAACTCGTATTCCGTCAGCCGTTCCCGGGTCCGGGACTCGCGATAAGGATCATCGGAGAGATCACGCCTGAGAAGGTCCGCATCGTTCAGGATGCTGATGCGATCTTCCGCGAGGAAATGGACAACTTCGGATATAACAAGGAAGCCAACCAGTATTTCGCAGCACTCTCCAACATGCGTTCAGTCGGCTGCATGGGCGATGAGAGAACGTACGATTACGCAGTAGTACTCCGTGCCGTCACCACGACAGACTTCATGACAGCGGAGTCGGCAGAGCTTCCGTGGGATCTCTTAAGCAAAGTTACGAACCGCATCGTCAACGAGGTCAATGGCGTCAACAGAGTCATGTACGACCTGACTGGAAAGCCCCCGGCCACGATAGAACTCGAATAACATACAGAAATCTCAAGAAGCCCGAAATCAATGTGTTTCGGGCTTTTTTATATCTTCCGTGAGTTCATTTTGAGTTCACTTTGTTATATTGTGGAATAATCGGAAATTTAGCCCTAGTTCGTTTTTATTCTTTTATTTTGGTATATTTTTCAAATGTTAATAATGAAATTCTAAATATCAAAACCTAATACATCATTTTGAAAATTACAATTTGAAAACGAAATATCTGATATTATTCCAATATACTTGAAACGCCAATTAAAAAGTGCTAATTCATAAATATCATTTATATTTGAAGAGGGTGTCTATATGAGTGTTTCAAGATGGTGCAAGTGTTTTATTGTGTTGCTGACAACAACGTTTGTACTTTCAAGCGTTCCGATAAGAAAGGGTAATTCGGTTCGAGCGGCGACTGTTATAAATCATAACAACGACCAAACACAGGAAACAAAGGTGTTCCGAAGTGTGGAAAAGCACTCTTATAAGGCAGTGGTTAAGGCTGTTTCCAAATGGTCTGGTCATGCAAATATTGAGATCAGCTTCACCAATACCGGTAAAGAAACAATCCATGACTGGTATTTCACTTTTGATTATATTTATATTATAGAAAACCCCAACAACTGCTCTATTGTTGAACATAAAGATAATCTGTATACCATAGCTAACCATAATTGGAATCAGGATATAGGGCCCGGTAAGTCAGTTACTGTCGGGTTCACCGCTGTTTCTGGTGATGGTAGTGATATTGTAAATTCGCCATCATTCTATCTCTTAAATACCAAAACAATCACATTAACAGAAAAAGAGTTATCCATTAAATACGAAGAGTATTCCGACTGGGGATCAGGTTTTAACGGAGCACTTATTCTGACGAATAAAACAAATAACGAAATTAGGGATTGGTCTGTTACATTCAATTCAAACAGGCCGATAACCCGCGTAGATTCAGCGTCATATAAGAATAAAGGAGACGACTCATACTCCATAATCAACGACGGAAACAATCAGAATATTGCCAAAGGCAAAAATTATAGAGTTGGAATAGAGGGAGGCAATCATGATACTAAAGTTCCGTTTACACTATCTGATATTACTATTTCTGCAAAGAAGCTGGCAATAAAGCTCAGCGACGATAAGAATAAGAACGGAATAGCTGATGTCAGAGAAACTGATTATAGCGGAACAATGAATGTAACGCCTACTCCTACAGTAACGGCAACTCCGATTCCAACTCCAACAACTGTACCGACGTCAGCACCGACCAGCACGCCAATTCCAACGGCAACGAGCGCTCCGATACCTACAAGCGCACCAACGAGTGTTCCTACAGTAACACCTGTTCCGACTAATACTCCGACTGTAAAGCCAACTTTGACTCCAAGTCCTGAACCTACGGTGTTACCAACACCTTCTGTGATGCCGACAACTACACCGATACCAACAGGTATGCCTGAGAATATTGATTATGACACAGATTCTGATTCTGATGGGCTCCCGGATGGTCTTGAAGAGTATTATGGTACAGATAAGAATAAAGCTGATACTGATGGAGACGGCGTAAACGATTTTTGTGAACTATTATTGGGATCAGATCCTAAAACAGCGGACAATATCGGAAACTTAGACCGTGATGCGGACGGATTATCAAATGCAAAAGAATCTGAGCTTGGAACTAATCCTACTGTAAGAGATACAGATATGGATGGGCTTTCTGACGGGGAGGAAGTCAAGCTATATGGATCTGATCCGACAGAATACGATACTGACGAAGATGGGGTTAGCGATTATAACGAAGTCCAATTGGGAAGCAACCCGAAAGTTCAGGATAGCAGCAAGAAGAGACGACAGACAAAGACTCTCAAGATAACTGATGAATCAACTTTGAAAGGCGTTACTGAAGTGACTGTAAGCGGAGAAATCAGTGGTTCAATGGAAGAAAACACTGATATAAAGGATGTTTATGGTAAAGATCAACATACATCTTCTATTGAAGCGCTAGTAGGAAATCCGGTTTCTATAACATCAACTGGCGCATTTGATGCTATGACCATAACTTTTAAGTATTCTGAAGGTCTCAATGAAAAGAACTTGAGAATAATGTGGTATGACGAAGCGAATTATGAATATGTTGTTTTAGATAACGCTACTCTGGATAAATTAAACAAGACGATAAGTGTTACTACTAATCATTTCTCAACGTACATGCTTATAGATGAAGAAGTTTGGGTAAAAACATGGGTTAAATCATGTGCGAGTCTGAATTCCAGTGGTGGAAATCGGTATAGCAATATAGTGCATCCCAACGCTGGAATAGGTTATACTGACTACAAAACAGCAGATGAATTTCTGAAGGCACTTAAGGGAGAGTATTCAGATGGTGACAGTGATGGAATTGTTAATCCTGTTGAGAGAGTTGGAGTGATTGATAATATTGGTCACATTATCAAAACAAATCCATCGAGTGTTGATTCTGATGATGATGGTCTAAATGACGGAAAAGAAATTGGGATAATCAAGTTGGTCGGTGATAAGATTAGTGATTCTAAGTTCCTTGAATATAACAATCTGATTCCTGTGGAATCAGGGAGACAATACGGTGATTTTGTATATTATGTTGGCCCATCTGATCCTACCAATGAGGATTCTGATGAAGATGGTGCGAAAGATTATGAGGATGAAACCCCATATTTGAAGAATGGACCAGTTAATTATATGTTGGTTGGTAAAGATTGCGATGGTGAAAACAGCATTAGTCGTTTGGTAAAGCCTTATAAGGATGCATTTAAAAGAATTGGAGAAAAGGTTGTAGTTTTATATATTTATGCTGGTTCGGATTATCAAAAGAAAATAGAAGATTTCTTCAATGTTGATGATGCGCCTGCTTCTATTTTAGCTGAATATACATTTAGTTTGCTTCAATATAATCTTGAAAAAGAAAAAATAGCGAAGAAAGCATACTCATATGTTAATAGAATGATAATCGATGCTCACGGGCAACCTGATAGAATAGAATTTGAACCGGGAATAAGAGCCGAATTAGGAAGTATTTTTACTAATCAAATTGAAAGGTATCAAATAGCTTGTCAAATCAACATTTTGGATATTCAGTCATGTTTATGTGGGAAATCATATTATGTAGGTGATTCGATAGTTGATACCTGTGTTGCTATGAATTTCGTTCGAAGGCAACAAATACAAAAGGTGTATGCATGGACAACAGAAACTAAGTCTACATTATTTAAGCGTTATTCTTACTCTACAGAAGCCGGATCCTATATGGAGTTTTATATGGTTGGTGAATATGTTCATTTGAGAACAGTAAAAACGGATACCGACTTTATTGGCAGGCCAACGTATGCCCCGTTACAATATTAGTTATATAAGGCGATAAACAGGAGGATTAATATGACTGAAAAAACTGCAGAAAAGAAAAAACTCACAATTGGCAAAGTTGTGCTTATATTACTGATTGCAGTTTTTGTCTTCATAATGGTTCCTCGAAGACAAGGTATAAAAGATGGAGGTTCCGTATATTATGATAGCGGGCTGGGTGGTTTTGTATATTCGGTAAAAAAACTCAATGAATTTGTCAGTGAAAGGGAAAACAATTATTTAAGAAAGGGGATTAGAATATACGTTTTTGGCAAGGTAATATACGAAGATTCATATATAGATTACGATCACCCGCTCTCGCCCAGTTCTGATCCACAAATTGATGAAATAAGACGAAAAATTAACTCTAAACTTGGTATTACTGAAAGCGAATCAGAGGTTCCTTCGAATAGAGTCTCTTCAGCAATAAAATAATAAATACTTGTTCGCACATAGATTCTGATCACCCGGCATTTTTTGAACACTCTTCCGAAGCAGAGTAAAAAGATGAGTCTTGACTTCTTCAACAGAAGCTAATATAATCTCAAATAGAACAAATGTTCTAACAGCGTGCAAAACTGTAGAAAGGAATCCGTGGATAATCGGGATGAACAACAACAGCGGAAGATTTACTTATAAGCAGCGAAAAGCAAAGCTGTCTTCTGAAGAGACTAAGAATCTCACTTCCAAAGATGTTAGGTGTCCTGAATGTAGTCATAAGTTAGTGACAGCATTTGAAGATTGTCGTGGACATGTTACTTTGTACTGTAACAAGTGTCATGATTATCGCACTATTGATTTTACTAGCATGTTGTTAGGCGCATAAAGTAATAATGCTTTTGTTCTTAATTGGGTCACATCCATAAACCTGGATGATGCTCCATATCTCCCGCCGCAGGGAGATAGAAGACGAACATAACGAATAGACATAACTTACGGATAAATGGGCGTCCCAGTAGCGCGGGATTGACACCGGCGGCGTGCGAGTTAGATAGAAACGGGTATCGTTGAGATACTCTGCTATTTAATTCCCACACCGCCGTTTTTTATCTAACTCGTAAGTTATTAGCCTCTTTCCCATGAATCCGGGAAAGGGGCTTTTTATGTTTTAGAAGAGTTTTGGGCCGAAATGATCAGCAGTAGTAAAAATGCAAACAAAATTACAACTGAATAAACAAACCGTAAGGTACGTTCCTTGTATCGGCGTTAAAATACCGAGCCAAGTTGACTCCGACCTCGCGATGACCGGCCGCAAGACCGAGAGCGATAAAGGGGATGAGTCAGAATCGGGGCTGCACCCCGAGGGAGGCGATGACAGATACAAAGGGATAATGATACTTCTGTGATGAGCAGCGGGGGCGTATCAGTCACCCGGGGTGAGACTCCCATGTACTCGTAGTCAGCAATGCGAGAGTCTTCCGGTTTTAAAACACAAACACAATAGGGGAAAATCAGTCTTCCAGGATATTGATGCCCTTAGAAGAGTCCAGGCTAATCCGGTAACCGGTAAGTTCTATCTCCAG
>JAIKYD010000118.1 GCA_024683485.1 Saccharofermentans sp.
TATTGTGGGGATATGGAAGTGAAGCAGAACTCCGTGATGCAGGTGCAGATTATATTATCGGTAAACCGGATGAACTTCTTGCGTTGAAATAGCAGAGGAGATTTGCATTAACATTTCAGCCGGACAGGGAGGATTCACGATGATCAATAACAGTATTGAGGAATTCTTTGAACAGGTAATAACCGTTAAACTTTCTCCGCAGCGGGACAGCGTGGATATTATCGACCAGACTCTTCTGCCGGGTAAGATAAAGCGGATAAGTCTCCGTACAAAAGAAGAGGTATGGGAAGCCATCAAAAAACTGCGGGTTAGGGGTGCGCCGGCCATTGGTGTGTGTGCGGCTTTCGGACTTGCTGTGACAGTTAATGGTTTAACTTCAGATGATTTTGAAGCATTCTTTGCCGGATTCAAAGAGATTAAGGATTATCTTGCTTCGAGCAGACCTACTGCTGTGAATCTGTTTTGGGCTTTGAACCGCATGGAGAAAAAAGTGTTGGAATCAAAAGATCTTCCTGTTGCACAGATAAAGGAGTTGCTGTTTGATGAAGCCCTGGCTATACAGTCTGAGGATATAGCGATCAGCCACAATATAGGTGAATTCGGATTTGGTCTGATGAAGGCTTTGAAAAAAGAAGGAAGGGAACTGGGAATACTGACACACTGCAATGCCGGAACACTGGCCACGGCCAAATACGGTACGGCACTTGCTCCGGTATATACAGCTTTGGAACATGGCTGGTCCGGGTCGGATGTTCATGTTTACTGTGACGAGACCAGACCGCTTTTACAGGGGGCAAGACTTACAGCTTTTGAACTGTCACAGGCCGGAGTGACCACTACACTTCAATGCGACAATATGGCGTCCATGCTGATGAAGCAGGGAAAGATCGATCTGATCTTTGTGGGAACTGACCGCGTGGCTGCAAACGGGGATATTGCAAACAAGATCGGCACATCCGGAGTTGCTATCCTTGCAAAACATTACGGTATTCCTTTTTATGTGTGTGCTCCCAGCAGTACGGTTGATCTTGACACACCTTCGGGAGCTGATATCCCTATAGAGATGAGAGATCCTTCGGAAGTTGCTGAGTTGTGGTACCGTGAACGCATGGCGCCCGGTGGTATTGATATATTTAACCCTGCTTTTGACATAACGGATCATGAACTGATTACAGGCATTATCACCGAGCGGGGTATCTTGTATGAACCTTTTTCGAAAACTCTTGAGATAGCGAGGTAAGCAATAATGGAAATGAATTATCCGACCGATCAGGAGGCAAGGGAACTGATACTTGAAGTTGGACGGAGGCTCTACAATAAAGGTTTTGTTGCTTCCAATGACGGGAATATCAGCTGCAGGACCGGAGAAGATTCAGTTTGGGCAACTCCAACAGGTGTCAGCAAGGGTTATATGACGGAAGACATGTTGGTGAGATTATCTCTTTCCGGAGAAGTTCTGGAAGGAAAATACAAACCTTCAAGCGAGATAAAGATGCATCTGCGTGTTTACCGCGAGAATCCTTTGGTTGGCGGTGTTGTACATGCGCATTCTCCTTATGCAACGTGCGCTGCTGCGGCTGAGAAGGCTTTGGACGGGGCGTTTCTTACAGAGACACTGATGGGGTTGGGAACGGTTCCATGTGCTCATTTCGCGATGCCTGGAACAGAAGAAGTGCCTGATTCCATAGCTCCTTACTGCAGGGATTACAATGCAGTACTGTTGGCGCATCATGGTGCTTTGACCTGGGGAAAGGATCTTATGCAGGCTTATATGCGGATGGAGTCTTTGGAATTCTATGCTAGGATGACTCTTATGGAGAGTTTGATCCCCGGCGGTTACCCGCGGCTGACAGAAGAACAGATTAAAGGTCTGGAAGAGATCCGGAGAAGGTTGGGCAATTAATTGTATACCATTTCAACACGCTTATATAACATAATGTTTCTTTGTGTTCACAGTTAATAAATATCTTAAATGTATAATCTAAATAGTGCGGAAATAATCCGTCAGGCAAGTTGAATACTAAGACAGGAGAATGCTATGAGAAAGAATATTATTTCGCTGATACTGACAGGTTCTCTGTTGCTTTCAGGCTGTTCACTGGTTACTCTTGAGACTAACCCGAAGCCGACTGCAGCGGAGGAAACACAGATAACAGAAGAGACAACAACTGTTAAGGAGACAGAGGCCTCTGTTACGGAAACGACAACTGCCGCTGTGGAGACCACAGTTACTGAAGAGACAAAGACCAGTGAGACTGAACCGGTCGAGACTGTTCCTGAGGTGACAAGTGTACCGGTTACACCTAAAACAACCGGAAAGGTAGTGATCCTTGCCACAGGAGGAACGATTGCAGGTGTGGGTGATGCTGGAAAGAGCGCAGGATACAGACCCGGCACGCTTACTGCTGAAGACCTTATCAGTGCTGTTCCGCAGCTTGCTGAAGTTGCACAGATCGAAGCAATTCAGGTTTGCAACGTAAACTCGGATGATATTACTGCTGAGGTCTGGATCGAACTTGCCAATAAGATCAACGAGCTTGCAAGAGATCCTGATGTCAGGGGTTTTGTCATTACGCATGGTACGGATACCATGGAGGAGACCGCTTATTTCCTTAACCTCACAGTTAAGACTGATAAGCCTGTGGTAATTACCGGTTCGATGAGACCTTCCACTTCTATCTCCGCAGACGGTCCGATGAACCTTTATGAGTCAGTTTGTGTTGCTGCTTCCAATGATGCGATAGGGAAGGGCGTCCTTGTCGTCTTCTCTGATCTTATTTACACGGCACGTTCGGTGACAAAAACCAGCACATATGATGTTATGGCTATCTCTGCAAGAGAGAATGGTGCGTGTGGTGTTGTCAGAGATGGTGAAGTGTTCATCTATGAGGGAACAACCAAGCGTCATACATCAAAATCCGAATTCGACGTTTCTTCGCTTAAAACACTTCCCAAAGTATCGGTTATATATTTCTCAGTAGATATGGATCCTGAGATCCTGAAGTATGCAGCCGAGCATTCTGACGGACTTGTAATTGCAGGTGCCGGCGCCGGCGAGTTCAGCGAGGGATATATTGAAGTTATTAAGAAGCTTAAGATCCCTGTTGTTATCAGTTCCAGAATTGGAGACGGAATAATAATTCCAGACAATCTTCTTGTTGAAGGTACGATCGCCGCTGATAACCTGCCGCCTCAGAAGGCTGCTGTCCTTCTGCGCCTTGCCCTGACGGAAACAACAGATGCGGCTAAGATACAGGATATGTTTTTTGAGTATTGAGCAAACTGATTATGAGAAAAATTTCTTTTAGACTTATTTCGTTAGTTACAATAGTTTCGGTCTGTCTGGGATTGTGTGCCTGCAATTTCACAAAGGATTTCACATTGGAGACCGGTATGGATATCTCAGTCCATATTGGCGGAGATGACAAAGAAACAGAAACTCAGTCTGAACCTGCAGAAACAACTGCAACCACTACTGCTGAAGTGACTGAAACGACCGCGTCAGAGACGACAGCACAAACTGAAGCCACTGAAACAAATGCTAAAAATGCCGCGGAAAGCGAACTCCAT
Organism: Saccharofermentans sp.; assembly: GCA_024683485.1. Classification (GTDB taxonomy): domain Bacteria; phylum Bacillota; class Clostridia; order Saccharofermentanales; family Saccharofermentanaceae; genus Saccharofermentans. Next base: position 3,571 of record JAIKYD010000118.1, read on the forward strand.
GCTTCGATTATGGAAGAGAAACCTTCTCCGGATTGGGTTACTGCTTTGCCTCAGGCTAAAGATGAGAATACAAAGCAGTTGTTTATCGTAGCCGCTCTCGGAATGGATAAGACTGCTGCTTCCATCTCTATGCATGAGCGTGATGCAGACGGCAATTGGGTCCAGATCCTCTCAACTCCGGGTTTTGTTGGCAAGAACGGTTTATGCCTCGATTCAGAGCACAAGGAAGGCTGTGCCCAGACACCTATCGGTGTTTATCATTTCAATGCTGCTTTCGGCATAGCACCTGATCCGGGCTGCGCTATGCCTTACACACAGGTTACTGATGACATATACTGGTCCGGTGATATGCGTGACGGCATGCGTTATAACGAGATGGTTAATATCAATGATTATCCGGATCTTGATATGGAGAACAGTGAGCACATTGTTTACTATGAGTATGAATATCAGTACTGCCTTAATATCAGCTTTAACGAAGACGGAACGCCGGGCAGGGGATCAGCGATATTCCTTCACTGTTTTGGAAACCTGAAGCCTTATACAGGCGGCTGTGTTGCCGTACCTGAGTATGTTATGGTTGAGATCATGCAGCATGTTGATCCTGACTGCGTAGTTATCATTGATACTGTAGGCAATCTTGGAACGGTATTCTGATATTATCATCTGTACAAATTGCATTTCACGAAGCCTCATTTGCAACAAGTGAGGCTTCTTGTTGTTTGCCGGAAATATATCCGCTACGATGCCATTAAGGATGCATCTTCAGGATATTGTTGTGCTTCCTGAAATTTGAAAGGAACAACAACTGCAATGATAAAAAAGATTGTTTGTACTTTGCTCATACTGACGTTTACTTTGTTCTTCAGGGTTCCCCTTAAAGCTGATTCCGGGGTTGAAGGTCTGATAACTGGATTTAAGACCGGCACGAAATGCAGCAATGTGAGTGTTGTTGTATATGACCACGGTAATCTTACATATTACGGAGACAGGGAAGGCCTTTATCAGATCGGCTCAATGACAAAAGCATTTACAGGTCTGGCAATACAGAAACTGATCAATGATGGCCTCATCTCTGAAGATGATAAGGTTTCCTCTCTGGTACCTGGCTTTAAAGCATACTATAGGTCTTCTGAGGTGGAGATAACTGTTGATGATCTTCTTATGCAAAGGAGCGGTTATACTAACAATGAGAATGATTATCCTTCTGCTGCAGAAGGAATGACTCTTGGTGAATGGGCCAAGACTGTATCAGGAAAGGAACTGAGTTCTTTGCCCGGAACGGAATATGCATATTCCAATGTCAACTACAATCTTCTTGGCTTGATAATTGAGAACATTACCGGTTCTGCTTACCGTGAATATATGGTGCATGCTGTGCTTGGACCGTTGGACCTTGTTTCCACATCAGCAGGAATGCCTGAAGATACAGAACGTATCATAGAAGGAACACGGCTCGGATTCAGAAACGTTTTTGAATATGAGGTTCCTGTCAGGGAGGGTAGCATTCCTGCCGGTTATTTCTACTCCGATACTGAAGACATAGGAAAATGGATGAAGGCATGGATCGAAGGTGAAGATCTGGACATGGAATATGTGAAGGGAAAACTTGTGAATGAGGGTGATTACTATGCAGGCTGGGAATACTTCGGAGATGGTATTATAGGGCATTCCGGCGGCACACCGAATTATTCTTCAAGAATAGTCTTCTCGGAGAGAACCGGAACCGGCGTCTGCGTTCTGACAAACCTGAATGTTGCATCAACCACAGACAGCCTGTGCAACAGTATTCTCGCTTCCATTAGCGGAAAAGAATCAGGCGGTCTGATATGTGATGTTTGGACCGTATTTGATATCATATTTACATTGGTATCTGTAACCGGAGCGGCTCTTTTTGTCATGGCCCTTGTTATCAGGAAAAAGGGTCTGCTGATCGGAACCGGATCGGTTCTGGCTTTGACAGTCATTCTGATACTGATACTCTTTCCGGTGATATTTGGTGCCGGGCTCAAAGCTATAGCGCTTATATGGGCACCATGGAGTTTTCTTGCCGGACTGAGTATCCTGATGATAGATGTATTGACTATCGTAATTAGATTAATTTGGGTAAATGTAAATGAGGGTAGAGCAAAGACAGGTTAAGGATCAGCCGCTTACGGTTATTATCGAATATCCGGAATACGATCATACTGTCGATAACCTGATCAAAAAGATAAAGAACATGAGTATCAGTTTTACCGGTAAGACTGAAGGTAAGACTGTAAGTATTGATATCTCTGACATCTATTACATCGAAAATGTTGAGCGGAAGATCTTTCTGTATTCCAGGAAGGATGTTTACCGCTACGATGGAAATATGACGGATATTGATAATGCGGTAATAGATACTGACCTGGTTAGAATATCGAGAACGTGTTTTATGAATGTTTCACACTTAAGGGAGATCATGCAGATAAAGAACAGTCATCTCGAAGCGGTAATGGATAACGGTGAGAAACTCATCGTTTCCAGAAAATACCTAAAGGATATCAAGAAGATCTTCAGGAGAAAGATGTTATGAGAAGGATACTACGGGATACATGTATCTTTGCCGCTCTCATGATACTGACGGTCTTTGCGTTCTCAATCTCAGGCGTCGGATTAACAGAAGAGATAAAACTTGTTTTTCAGCTTTTCGGACTGGCATTTATATTGTCGGTAACCAATTATATTTTCGATGAGATTACATCGCTTCCGATACTTGCAGGTTATATTGTCAAGTATTTTGTGGTGGTGGGAATAGTAATAGTATTCGGATTTATTGCCGGATGGTTTTATCCTTCAAATTTCTGGATGGCTTTCATATATGTAGGCGTGATCACTGTCATTGTCTATGCACTTGACTCAGTAAAGACCGAGAAAGATATTGAAGAGATCAATGAGATGGTAAAACTGAGCAAAAATGAGAAGACAGGGTATATGCCGCTCCAAAAAAGAAAAGGCTGGAAAGTATTGCTGATCCTTATTGCGGCAATGACGGTCTTAAGCATTGCATCAATAGCAGGATATTTCTATTTTGAGGAAATTGATTCTGCCCTTAGGAGGCAGCATGAGGATGAAGCCAGGGCAGCAGGGTTTGATAAAGTTTATATCCTGTGCGTGAAAAATGATAATGTTATAATCGACGGAAAACTCTATGAATGTTACCGGACTTCCGAAATAATGTTTGCCGGTAATCTCAGTTCCAGAGAAATAGAACTGTATTTTGAGAGCGGAACTCCATATATTGACGGGGCAGAAGGTGAGGAGTCCAACCTCAGGATCTATTGCAAAAGCATTGGCCAGGACTATGAAGATAAGCGTTTTATAGAACCGTATTCGATCTATAATGCCGGGAAAAAGTACGGTGATTACTGTCTTAACGGTTTTGCAGTTTCTCTTCCGGCAGTACTCTTCCTGATTATCGTATTGATAATATACTTTTCTGTTTACTATATCCGCCGCAGACAGAAAATGAAAAGATTGCCATAATATTCTTTCGCACTGTTCTCCTGAGCAGTTACGTAAATGACTATAATTGAATCCTGATCAGCATTACCGATGGAGGATAGGAATAATATGTGTTTGATATGTGACCGTATTGAAATGATTAAGAATGGAACAAATCCGTATTTTGTCAAGGAACTGGAGACCGGGTATGTTGTTATTGGCGATAATCAGCATTTCTACGGATATTCGTTATTCCTTTATAAGAATCACGATTACACTGAATTGTTCCAGCTTGACATGGATGAAAGAATTAGATTTCTGAAAGAAATGTCGATAGTGGCTGAGGCAACGGCAAGAGCATTCAAACCAGAGAAGATGAACTATGAGCTGCTCGGCATGGGCGATGCCCACCTTCACTGGCACCTGTATCCAAGGAATAAAGGTGATATCGGTAATTATGGACACAACGGTGTCGGTCCTGTTTGGTGTCTTCCTATGGAGAAGATATATGCTGATGAATGCCGTCCGTCTCCTGAAGAACTCGAGACAATGAAGCACAGATTGCTTACAGAATTGGAACAGTTGCTTAATCAATAGAATCTATAGTGTTGGTATAATGGATCCATGGAGGACACTTTATGGAAAATGACTATAAAAGCAAAGTGACTATGGATCCGTCCGGATTCGTTCTGCTTGCAGATTATGTTCCCGGCATTATCCAGGAGATAAGATACTATTCCACATATAATTTCATTGGCGATAAGATCGACGGATATGAACAGCCGTGTGCAATTATCACCAAGGAAGCTGCCAGAGTACTTAAGACAATAAGCAATGAATTTAACGTTCAAGGTTACAGGATGAAGGTCTATGACTGCTACAGACCTGCCTGCGCGGTGAAGCACTTTGTTATGTGGGGCATCGAAGATACTGATATCAGGATGAAAGAGTACTTCTATCCCGATCTCGTTAAGCAGGAACTGTTCTCACAGGGTTATGTGGCTTCCAGATCCTCTCACAGCAGGGGGAGCACGATCGACCTGACTCTTCTTGATATGAAGACCGGCAAGGAAGTCGACATGGGTAGTCCTTTTGACATGTTCAGTGAAGTGTCTCATCCGGACTACAAAGGCATAACGGAAGAACAGTACAACAACAGGATGATCCTCAGGAATTGCATGATGCGCAATGGTTTTGAACCGATAGACTGCGAGTGGTGGCATTTCACGCTGAAAGACGAGCCATATCCGGACACTTATTTCGAATTTCCTGTATCTGCGGATTATCTGCTTAGGGGAAGATAAAATTAATACTTTGTTTTGATTGTTCAAAAATAATTGTGTTATACTAAACCATATAAATATTTCGCACTTAGTGTGCTGAACAAGGAGGCATTCAAATGCTGAATATCAACAAGACGATTACTAACGGTAAGGCAGTTTTCGCTTTGGAGGGAAGACTTGATACAAATACTTCCGTAGAGCTTGACGCTGCGCTCAGTCCTGTCCTCGACGGTATCAACGAACTGGTTTTTGATCTTGAGAAACTCGAGTATATTTCATCTGCAGGACTCCGTGTTCTTCTCGCTACCCACAAGAGCCTTTCCAAGAAGGGTGGAATGAAAGTTACAAATGTCAATGAGATGATCATGGAGATTTTCGAAGTAACAGGTTTCTCTGATATCCTGACGATTGAGTAAGTTTATCTAAAGTCCTCGCAGTTTATTTCCGGATTATTTGATCCGGTAAGAAAAACATAAACGGTGCGGAACTTTGATCAGTCATTTACCGGCGGTATATTGTTTCTGCAAACAGAACATTTACCGTCGGTTTGTTTTAGGGGTTATTTATGGGTCATCTTAAGTTCAAATATGTAAGGATACAGGGCAGGAACCTTGCCAGTAATACCATGATTGGCAAAGGTATATTCAGTGTTTGCTGGGAACTTGTAAGAAACGACACGATGGAAGAAGAGGACGCTATGCTTTTCCGCGAGATCGACGCATGGTTTGCAGATAATCTGCCATGGCCGCCTCAATGCAGAAAGCAGGAAGCTGTTGCCTGCTGGTTTAAGGTAGAGAACACGGATGAGATGATGAAGATGATAAGACCTGCCATCTGGCTTCTGGAAAAATACAATCACCCTTATTATCTGGTTTATACGAATTCTCCTGGAGAGATCGTTTACGAGGACAAGTACCAGATTTGTGCAAAAACTGATATCCGAATAGAAAACGTGACATCATCGTGGTATGAGGAATCTACATCTGCTTTGAAAAATGAGGAATGATTATATTTTTGAATTATTATGCCTGCAAAGTAAAAGGGCCATTCCGTTGTGGGATGGCCCTTAATTGTTGTTTAATTCACTTGATCTGTCAGAATGCTTTATAGATAGCAATCTCGACATCAGAGTTTACGATGTGGACAGTAACATCGTCGGCAAGGTTTGCAACGATGGATTTCTCCAATTCATCTTTTGCTTCCTTAGCCTCATTCTGAACATCGTATGCCTTGTCGATCGATGCAACATATGTGCTCATCGACCATGAATAACTTCCCTGGTAAGTGCCCATCTGGCTGCCTAATGCCATCAGTCCGAGAGCCTGGTCTGCCATAGCTTTAGTCTCAGGGTCGTCAGGTAATGTTGCAGTTGCGATCATTTCACGGATCTTTCCCATCATGCCCTTTGCAGCAGAGTTCTTTCCTGAAGAAGAAACAGCGATGATCTCTTTTCTTGTCTTCAGATCCATGGGAATAATTGTCTTAAGGTGGATCTCAACAACATTATCCTGTGCTTCAAGCCAGAAATCTCCAACAAGATCATCAGTAAAGGAACGCATAAGTTCAATTAGTTCTTCGGAGAGCAGACGAAGACGGAGACTTGCCTTGTTATCGAGTCCGCAGAATGCTCCGGTCTTCTCAGTAAGCTCCAATGCTTTATCTATACCGGTTCCGTTAGGTGAGATGCTGACAAGTTCTGTCTTCATATAATGTCCTCCGATTCAATCAATACTTATAGGATTATACCATAATTTCAGGGCAGCTCTAAGAGATGGATCAAATGCTTAACTGTTTACTTCTTGCTCTTGATGATGCTCTTGAACCTGTTAATGCCTTCATCATATGTGTAATCGATAGAAGAAGATGCATTCTTAACGATTGCAGAAGAAATCTCATCTCCATCATTGACAGGGTCGAATCTGTCGCCGTTATACGATACTTCGAATGAGACGTTTCCGTCCGCTTCCGAATATTCGATAATGACATTGATAGGGAAGACGTTTCCGCGTTTTGTCAGTTGCTGTTTTACGAGTTCCTCGAAAATCAGCTGTGCGTTCTTAACAGTCTTGTCAGGAAGGATATTGTCTTTACCGAACAATTCGATCTTGGAATTGAAAGCGATATAGTCGAAATCCTGACTCTCGATAACGAGCAGAAGCTGCTTCAGACGCTTGATGAAAATTCGTGTCTTCTCTCTCTTCGGAGAATCGAAGATCTCAGAAGGAGTGCCTTCCTCATAGATCCCGCCTTCATCCATATAGAAGATCCTTGTCGATACATCGCGGGCAAATTTCATCTCGTGTGTGACGATCATCATGGTCATACCGTCTTTTGCAAGCTGACGGATAACCTGCAGAACTTCGCCTACCATTGTAGGGTCGAGTGCGGATGTTGGCTCATCGAAAAGGATCATATCAGGCTTCATTGCGATAGCGCGGGCTATGGCGACACGCTGTTTCTGACCGCCTGAAAGCTCATCCGGGAAATTATAGGCTTTCTCTGCAAGACCTACGCGCTTAAGGAGTTCCATGCCTTCTTTGAATGTTTCATCCTTCGGCTTGCCAAGAAGCTTGATAGGAGCATTTGTGACGTTATCGATGATGTTGAGATTAGAGAAGAGGTTAAAAGACTGGAATACCATTCCCATTTTCTGTCTTACCTTTTCCATCTTGCACTTTGGATCAGTGATTACTTCACCATCGAAAGTCACTGTGCCAGATGTCGGCTTTTCGAGCTGGTTGAGGCATCTCAGAAATGTTGATTTGCCTGTTCCCGAAGGACCGATGATAGAAATAACGTCACCTTTATTGATCTCGCAGTTGACATCCTTAAGCGGAATTACATTAGGATACTCTTTTCGGAGGTGTTCTACTTTTATCATACTCATTTTGCTATGGCCTCCTTTGCGGTTTTAGCTTTCTTTGCTCTCGGATCGATCTTCTTGAGTACCAGATTCAGTATCAGTGAGATTATCCATGCAAGGATGAAGTATATGATTGCTGTCGCAATGAGAGGGAAGAATGCCTCATATGTACGGCTTCTGATAATGTCACTCATCTTTGTGAGATCCTGTATTGCGATGTAACCTACGATGGATGTGTTCTTGAGGAGCGAAATAATCTCGCCTCTGTATACCGGGATCTGACGTACAGATGCCTGAGGGAAGATAAATTTGAAGAATGCCTGATTCTCCGAGTATCCGAGTGCAAGTGCGGCTTCTCTCTGACCACCGTCGATGCTCTCGATTCCGGATCTTAGGATCTCGGATGTATAGGCTGCGAAGTTAAGCGAGAATCCGATTACGGCTACCCATATGGCATTGATTCCTGATTTACCGAAGACTACGTAGTAAAGGATCATGAGAAGCACGACCATCGGAGTGCCCTGAAGGAGCTTTACATAAAGATTTGCGATCTTGTTGGCAAGCAGGCTGTCAGTTCTTCTGAACAGGCAGATAAAGAATGCAAACAGTGAACCGATGATAACGGAAAGCGCTGTGATTATACATGTTGTTCCTACACCTCGAAGGATAAGCTGGTATCTGGCCTCGGTAACAAAGTTTTTCTTGAAGCTTTCAGCAATGGAACTGAAGAATGAAGCCTTCTCGGTTTTTGTATCATCCCCGATACTGAGATCAGTACTTCTGGCAATTAACACTACGCCACCGTTGTAGATAATATCAGAAAAATCAATGCTTTGAGCTCTTTCCTCTGTGTAAGAGAGGCTGGTTGCGAAAAAATCATATTTACCCGAAGCAAGTCCGGCGAGGCAAGATGAGATGTTTGCCTGTTCGAAAGTTACGGAGTAACCGTACTCTTTTGCAAATTCCAACGTAAGTTCAACTGCATAACCGACCAGCTGGTTGTTGGCTAAATAGGAGAACGGGATATGGTCGGGAAGAACAGCAACAACGAGTTTACCATTCTCACCTGAAAGCTCACTTGTATTGATGACTTTCTTGGACTCTTCACCCTCAATCCACTTATATTTAAGCTCATCGAGTTTGCCATCTGATTTATATTTTGCGAGAAATTCGTTGAACTGACTTTGCAGGAGTTCCGAACGATCGTTATCTTTTGGGAAACCGAAGTGATAGTCATCGTTAACGATTGGTTCGTGCAGATAATCGACTGAATTCTGCTGAAGATGTTCCATTGCAGCAACAGGTTGATCCTCGAGAAAGAAGTCAATCTTGTTTGTGATAAGCGCAGTGATAAGGTCGCTGTCTGTGTCAAAATAAAAATATTCGCTGTTGGGGAATTTATCAAACGTTATTGGTTCAAAGCTTGATCCGGTCTTGATTCCGGCACGTTTCCCGTTGTATTCATCATAAGTTAAGGTTTTCTTTTCACTTTCAGGCACTCCGGAAACAGTTGATTTACCTTTACTGTTGACGATTACAGACAAAACTATGCCCGCTATCAGCAATACTGCAACGGCAATGATAATTAAATCGGTCTTTTTCAATTTGTTCACTGCTGACCCTCCTTGTTTGATGTTGTGAAGTTACGACTAACTTGGAATTATATAAAAGATATTTTAATAATAGTTTATATTTTCTCTGATTCAATGTGTGTTGGCAATTGTTAACAAAACCTCTACACATAGTTTGTAGATGTGTAAATAACCGGGGATAAACATAACATAAATGTTAAGAAATGAATTCAGGAGGGAAATCTTTTCCGCAGACAGAAAAAACGGGTATTGATGCTTCCGGGACAATCTATGATATTATCCTGACAGGTTTACAATTTATACTTCAGATAGGATGAGCTTAGTCGTATGAAAGTACTTGTAATTAATAATCTGTTGAAAGAAAAGCATAAAGAACAAATAAGAAGAACAACTTATATGATTGGCGGTGATGTTGTCTTTGTTGACTCCGGAAAAGATATTCCGGGTGATTTTGAAGACTGCGATATCATCTACGGTTTTGGAATAGAAAATGCAAAGAAAAACAAAAATCTTAAATGGCTTGCAGTTCCCTCTGCAGGTGTGGATTTCCTCATGAAACCCGGAATCTTTGCTAATGAGGAATGTATGATCACCAATTCATCAGGGGCATATGGAGTTTCTATTGCTGAACACATTATCGCTGTGTCGCTGATGATGATGCGTAAACTTGACTTAGTATACCGTGAGTCACTTGCAGGTAAATGGAGCAGTCCAAGACCTCAGAGATCACTGAAAGATTCAAGGATTTTGGTTCTCGGTACAGGTGATATAGGCTGCAGCTTTGCAAAGAGGGCAAGATCGTTTGAACCGGAGAGCATTACCGGTGTTTGCAGAAGTGGTAGATGTGATGAAGAGGCTTTTGACAGCATAAGGAAAACCGAAGCTCTTGATGAGCTTCTTCCGGAAACAGACCTGCTTGTAATGAGCCTTCCTGATACTCCTGAGACCAGGAATGTATTGTCTCGCGAGAGGATAGCTTTGCTTCCTGAAGGTGCATATGTAGTGAACGTGGGGCGGGGTTCAGCTATCGATGAGAATGCGCTTGCCGACAGTCTTGACGAGGGGAGACTTGCCGGGGCTGCCCTTGATGTTTTCAGAAATGAGCCGCTTCCTGAAGACAGCAGGCTCTGGAAGACAAGGAACCTTCTTATTACTCCACATGTGGCCGGGAATCTGACATTGGATCATACTCTTAACATGAATGTTGATATGTTTTGCGGGAACCTGAAAAATTACGGTAACGGATTACCCTTGAAGAATCTGATTGACAGAAACAAAGGATATTGATCCAAGGTAACACACCGTATTTTTGTCGGCTTTTGCAGGTTTTTTACGGATTAACAATTATAGAAGATAAATATATTAAATTCTCCCAATCTGCGAAAAGCAGGATTTCCAAGGCTTTGGGACTGTTTCAGGGAACGTTAGTACCTTTAATGGGTCTTGTCAGAATTTGCAGGAATTTGTGAGGTCATTTTTGTTGACAAAAGTGTATGATAACCATAGAATTAACTCATAAATGAGAACAAATGTTCAATTCTATCCGGGAGGACAATATGGCTAAGAGTAAGAACGCCGGTAAGGGCTCTGTTGCCCAGGTACAAGACAAAGATGAGAGAAGGAAAGCTCTTGATGCTGCAATGGCGCAGATAGAGAAGCAGTTTGGCCAGGGCGCTGTCATGCGTCTTGGAGACAAGGCTCAGGTTGAGATCGATACAATATCCACAGGTGCTTTAACACTTGATATTGCACTCGGTATCGGCGGACTTCCGAGAGGAAGGATCATTGAAATATATGGACCTGAATCTTCAGGTAAGACCACAGTGGCTCTTCACTGTGTAGCTGAAGCCCAGAAACTTGGCGGAACATGTGCATTTATTGATGCTGAACATGCTCTTGATCCTGTTTATGCAGGCAATATAGGTGTTGATGTTGATAACCTCCTGTTATCGCAGCCTGACACAGGCGAACAGGCTCTTGAGATCTGCGAGACGCTTGTCAGAAGCGGATGCATCGATGTTGTAGTTATCGACTCGGTTGCTGCACTTGTTCCGAGGGCTGAGATCGAAGGTGAGATGGGAGATTCACATGTTGGTCTCCAGGCCAGACTTATGAGCCAGGCGCTGAGGAAACTCGCTCCTGTTGTATCCAAGTCAAATACAATCTGTATCTTTATCAACCAGTTGCGTGAGAAGGTCGGTGTTATGTTTGGTAATCCCGAGACTACACCGGGTGGACGTGCCCTTAAGTTCTATGCATCTGTGCGTCTTGATGTAAGGAAGGTTGAGACTCTGCGCAACGGTACAGATGTTGTAGGAAGCCATACAAGAGTTAAGGTTGTAAAGAACAAGGTTGCTCCTCCGTTCAAGGAAGCCGAGTTTGACATTATGTATGGCAAGGGTGTTTCTTCTGAAGGCTGCATTCTTGATCTGGGTGTTGAGAATAACATCATCGACAAGAGCGGATCATGGTTTGCATATAATGGTGCCAAGATCGCACAGGGCAGAGATGCTGCTAAGCAGTACCTTCTTGACCACCCTGATATCAAGGACGAGATTGAAGATAAGATCAGAGATTCTTATATGCCCGCAGATGATGATTCTGATATTTCAGCATCAGAAGTATCCGATGCTGAAGTTCCTGATGAAGAATCTGATGATGACGATATCTTAGGAATCGATGTCTGATAATTCAAGAAGCAGTGAAGCCATAACCTGTGCGATCAGGCATATCGGTACCGGTATATATTCTTCGGGTAAGATACGTGTTTATCTTATTCAGAAGGGATATGCTGAAGAAGACGTGGATGAGGCCGTCAGGCATTTGACCGATACCGGATACATTGACGATATGCGTGCATCGCGCAAGGTTCTTGCGGCACGTTCCGGCAGGAAACAGGAGAGCAGACAATTTATTTACCGGCGTCTTCTCGAGGCTGGAATAGATTTCGGATGCGCTGATGCAGTTGTTTCCTCACTTGGAAATGATACCGATACCTGTTTGAGCTTGTATGAAGCTTCCTTTGGCAGTTCTTCCGGAGGGGATATGTCAGACAGGGAAGAAGAATTCATAAAATTGGCCGGTCTCAGAGGTTATGATCTTGAGACTGCAAAATCTGCCTTCAGGCATTATCTTGATCAATAATATTATAGCGATTGTACACATGCCCGCTTTTCAGGTGTCCTTATGCTATAATCCATACTTATGGAAAATTATGCTATAGACAACAAAAATGTTAAGATCACGCTTCTTGCTTTAGGCTGCTCGAAGAATCTTATTGACTGTGAGAATATGTCCACAGTGCTTAAGGATGCGGGATACAGTGTAATTAACGACGTACCCGCTTCGGACATTGTTGTTATCAACACTTGTGGATTTATAGAGTCTGCAAAGAAGGAAGCAATCGATGCTATCCTGGAATGCGCTGAGTATAAGGTTCCTAACGGCAATGTCAAGAAGATAATAGTATCAGGATGCCTGTCTCAAAGATATCCTGAAGACATATTGAAAGAACTTCCGGAAGTAGATGCAGTTCTTGGAACTGCTCACTATGGTGATATCGTCGATGTGGTTGCAAAACTAGTGTCTGAGATCGATGAAGCTGAATCAGACAAGATCAATCTTACTTCAGGCATTGGCGGATTCAGTCACCTTGTTAAGGACAGGGAACTCTCGACCTCAGGTTATGCATGGCTTAAGATCGGTGAAGGATGCAGGCACAGATGCAGTTTCTGTGCAATCCCTCTGATCAGGGGAACCTTTGTGTCGCGTCCTATGGAAGACATAGTTGAAGAGGCCGGGATAATCGCTCATAAAGGCGTTAAGGAACTCGTTCTTGCTGCCCAGGATACTACGAATTACGGCATTGACCTTTATGGCAGAAGAAGTCTTTCAGAACTCTTGAGAAAACTGTCTGCAATTGACGGTATTGAGATGATCCGTGTTATGTACGGTTATATGGACGGCATAACTCCTGATCTTATAGAAGAGATGGCGAATAATCCAAAGGTTGCCCATTATCTTGATATTCCGGTACAGCACGGTTCGGATAAGATCCTTAAGGCGATGTACAGGAGAGATAATGCGGAACTGATAACATCCAGACTTGAGATGATCAGGAAGGCAATGCCTGACTGTATCATCAGGACGACTGTGATGGTCGGTTTTCCCGGTGAGACTGAGGAAGATTTCCAGATAATGAAAGAAAACCTCAGAAAATGGAAGTTTGACAGGCTCGGATGTTTTATCTTCTCTCCTGAGGAAGGAACGCCTGCATATGATCTTCCAGGTCAGATCGATGATGAGACAAAGCAAAGACGTTACGATGAGATATATGAACTCCAGAAGGAGATATCCGCTGAACAGTCGAAGAAGCGCATTGGTACGGTAACAAGGGTAAATATCTGTTCTGTTTCAGATGACGGGATCTTTTATGTCGGAAGAAGTTATGGCGAATCTCCGGAGGTCGATCCTGTCATCTATGTTGCTTCAAGTGAAGAAGAACTTAATATAGGTGAATTCGTTGATGTTAAGATCGTCGATTGTTCTGATGAATACGACCTGACTGCAGTTACGATTTGACGGATAGATATTTTCGTATATTATTTATGTGTCCTTTTTAAGGATAAATATTCTGAGAATTAAAAGGAGCTGTCAGGTCATGAATCTTCCAAACAAGCTTTCTATCTTGAGGATAGTTCTTGTGCCGGTCACTCTCCTTTTTATGTTGCCGGTCAATATTTTCGGGTGGCAGCCTGAGGGTTGGAACAGTTTCATCAATTCCAACGGAATGCTGGTTGCTGCCGGTGTTTTTATTCTGGCTTCGCTTACGGATGCGGCAGATGGCAAGATCGCACGTAAGTATAACCTGATAACCGATCTCGGAAAGTTCCTTGATTCATTGGCTGACAAGATCCTTGTTATAAGCATAATGCTCGCATTCATTGCATTGGGAAGACTTTCGGCCTGGGCTGTAATGATCATTATCCTCAGAGAATTCGCAGTATCGGGTCTCCGTATGATCGCGGCTGCCAAGGGCGAGGTTATAGCGGCAAAGATGATCGGCAAGATAAAGACCGTGACACAGATGATCGCACTTATCTACCTGATGTTCGAACCTTTGCTCATGAAGCTGTTTGGCTTGGGTTTTGATGGTTATCCGGTAAGACTTTGCGCAGTTACCGTAATAGGAGACATACTGTTTGGAATCTGTGTTGTTATGACTATCGTTTCTGGTGTTGATTACCTGATTAAAGGAAAGCATTATTTGAAAGGATAATTGTCAAAGAACTTCGATAGTCAAAATAGCCTATTGACAAAAGCCTGAACTTACATTAAAAACAGTTTGTGGATTTATCCAGAATCGTACGGAGGTACTAATTATGACAAATGATGAACTTTTTGGCTCGATCAAGCAGATGATCGTTGATCAGCTCGGTGTAGATGAGGATACGATCACTGAGGATTCCTCTTTCGTTGATGACCTCAACGCTGACTCTCTTGATATGGTAGAGCTCGTTATGGCTATGGAGCAGGAATTCGATATCGAGATCCCTGATGATGTAGCTGAGAAGGTTGTTACTGTCAAGGATGCAGTCGAGTATATCCAGAGTCTTACAGAGGGCTGATATACCGTAGATCGATACTTCACCTGCCGGTAACTGACGGATATTGCGGGTGAAGGTTCTTTCTTTTAATAACTTTGAAGTTTAGACGGCCGGATGCGTATTTAAGCATTCAGCCGTCTCTTGTAAATGATGATTATGACTGACTATTCAAGTTTTGAAAAGGATCTTGGTTATACCTTTAAAGACAAGTCACTTCTTGAGACGGCATTTACCCATACGACTTATGTTTTCGAGTCGGGAAGGGGACATTGGGAATCCAATCAGAGACTGGAATTCATAGGTGATGCTGTTCTTGATGTTGTTGTGGGGCAGATGATATATGAGTTAAAGCCCCAGGCCGATGAAGGTTATCTCTCCAAGATGAGAAGTGTTTCCGTTTGTGAGAAGTCATTTGCTGAAGTTGCAAGGAGGCTCCATCTTGGAGATTATCTGCTGCTAGGCAAGGGCGAAGCGCAGAACGGGGGAAATGACAAGGATTCAACGCTGGCTGACTGTTTTGAGTCGGTTATTGCGGCAGTATATTTTGACGGCGGATTCGAAGAAGCTAAGAAATGTATCTTGAAAAATCTTACCGATACGGTTCAGAAGGCTGTTAACGGCGAGATCTTCCTGGATTACAAGAGCAGGCTGCTCGAGTTGGCACAGACCAGAGGTTTCCGGCACGTGATCAGATTTGAAGTGACCGGGGAACGCGGACCTGCACATATGAAGGAATTCGACGTCAGTGTATATTCAGATGATGTTCTTCTGGCAAGTGCAACCGGACACAGCAAGAAGGATGCCGAGCAGAAGTGTGCCGAGAAGGGTCTGAAGGAGTACATGCGGCTTTATCCTGAAGGATGCTGAGCAACGCCTGTCATACAGTGGATCAGACCAGGTGAGAGCATATTGACCTGTAAAATGTTCCTGTATGAGTTATAATGCTTGGGTAAAATTTTCGAGAATAAGAGTGAACGGACTATAGATGTATCTTAAGAAACTTGAGCTTCAGGGGTTCAAATCTTTCCCCGATTATACCTGCATCGACTTTGACCGCGGTCTTACGGCCGTGGTAGGTCCGAACGGAAGCGGAAAGTCCAATATCAGCGATGCGGTCCGTTGGGTTCTGGGCGAGCAGAGTGTCAAGCAGCTAAGAGGCGGCAAGATGGAAGATGTCATCTTTAACGGTACATCTGCAAGACGTTCCATGAACTATGCTGAGGTATCCATTACTTTCGATAATTCGGACGGATATATTGACTATGGTTTTCCCGAGATTTGTATTACGCGAAGGCTTTACAGGTCAGGTGAGTCAGAGTATCAGATCAATAAAGTCAATTGCCGTCTGAAAGATATAACGGTCCTTTTCCTTGATACAGGTCTGGGCCGTGACGGTTATTCGCTTGTCGGACAGGGAAGGGTGGATGATATCCTCTCGACCAAGTCCGAGGACAGACGCCGTGTCATCGAAGAAGCCGCAGGTATCGTAAAGTACCGTGTCCGCAAAGATGAGGCTCAGAGGAAATTAACCAGTACTGAACAGAACCTCGTAAGAATTAATGACATTCTCGGTGAACTGGAGAAACGAAAAGGTCCTCTTGAGGAACAGGCGGGAAAGGCCCGTAAGTTTAATGAGAATTATGAGGAATTGAAGAAACTCGAGACGTCGCTTCTCGTTCACAAGATTACTGAAGCCAACAGGGAAATGGGCGATTCAGCCGGTCTTAAGGAGCAGCTTGAGAATGAGATCCGTGAGCGTGAGGATGAATATCTCAAGCTCAGGAAGAGCCATCAGGAAATAATCGGAAAGAGCGAAGCCCTTGACAACGAGATCGAGGACAGACGTCAGGATCTTTCCGATCTTACCGAGTATGAACATGAGACCCAGATAGACAAGAAGGTATCTATCGAGAGGCTCAATCAGACGAACCGGAGAATTGAAGAACTCAAGACAGATATGGAATCTGCCGATGAGACAGTCGGGAAGCTCACAAAAGAACTTAATGAGAAAAAAAGCAAGGCTGACAGTCTCCTTAAGGAAGCTGATGATGCCAAGACTCTGAGCGAGAAGCTTGATGAGGAGCGTCAGGCGATGTTCCTGGAATATGAGGCAAGCCGTAAAGAAGCGGGTAAGGCTGATTCCAAGGTGAAGAGCAAGACCGAGGAACTTTTCGAGACCAGGAAGAATATAACTGAATGCCGCGCAGGAATCTCTGCTTTGGACGATAAGATCAGGGATATGCAGGAAGCCAGGACGGCTTCTGAGACCGGTAAGGCCGAACTGGGTCAAAAGCTTATAGAAGAAGAGGAGGCTTTGACCGGTATTAGGAAGATCAAGGGCGAAGTTTCCAAAGATATTGAGAAACGCAATAAAAAACTTGAAGAACTCAGAGGCCGTCAGGTCGAACTGAATCAGTTCTTCGAAGTCAATAACAGAAAACTTTCCGCTGAAGAAGCAAAACTCAGGACGTTAAAAGATATCGACAGGAACAGGGAAGGCTACCAGGAATCCGTAAAACGCCTTATGGATTATTCTGATAATGACAGATCTGTCAAGAAACTGATGGTGGGTATCCTGGGTGACCTGATCGAGACTGATCCAAAGTATGAGACTGCGATCGAGACGGCTTTGGGAAATGCCCTGAACAACATAGTAACCCGGAGCGAAGCAGATGCTGCAGAGCTTATTGGCATACTTAAAGAGAAAAGACTCGGAAGGATCACGTTCCTTCCTATCGAGAATATCCGGGCAAGATATATTGATGAGGACGATCTTCGAAAAGCGAAAGGTGTTAACGGCTATATAGGTGTGGCTTCTGACCTCGTCAGGAACAGCCGTGACCTTGATGACATCGTGGCAAACCTTCTGGGAAGGATCCTTGTTGCCAACGACCTGGATGCTGCAAGGATAATCGCTTCCAAGACCGGACGTTCGTATAAGGTTATGACACTTGAGGGTGATTCGGTTAACCCCGGTGGTTCTCTTACCGGCGGTTCTTTGAAAAAGACCGGTGCAGGAACAGGTATCATCGGTAGAAAAGCTGAGATCGAATCACTGACAAAGTCTGTTGCTGAATTGGAGGCAAAGCTTGCTGATTCAGAAGACCAGCGTCAGGAAGTAGATGACGGTATAGGCACGCTCAAGCGCGAACTTGCACAGCTCGGTGAACAGCTCAAGTACTATCAGCTTGAGGAAGTTAAAGCTGAAGGTGAATACGACAACACCAAGACAAGACTCGAAGAGACAGAGAAGATCCTCGGTGACTTCGACGAGAATATGCAGACCGTAAGCAAATCCAAGATCAGACTCGAAGAGGACCTTGAAGAGCTTACCAGGATCGAGAATGAGATCAACGGGGAACTGTCTGATTACCGCGAAGAGATCGAGGAACAGCAGAAACTTTCTGAGGAACAGGCTGTAAAACTTGAACAGATCGTTGCCAAAGTAAGGGAGGCGGCATCTCTTGCGGAACGCAAGCTTACTGAGAGAAGCGGTATTCTTGATCTGGCGGGTCACATCAAAAAGCAGATCGAAGAGGCCAGACAGGGAAGGGATAAGTTTGATTCCCAGATAAAGGAAGCAAAGGATACCGTTAACAGCATTACCATAGAAATCAACAGCCTTGATGCCAAGTTAGATGAGAATGCAAAGCAGCAGAAAGTGCTGGAAGATAAGATCGCAGAACTCTTTGAAAAGAGAAGTGCTGTTGCAGGCGACCTGTCCTCATTTGGTGACAGACTTGCAGCAAGCGGCAACGAGATAAGTGAATTACAGGCCAAACTCAATGCCCATGTGTCAAAGTATGACAAGATAATCTTTGAAATCGACCAGAATAAGAACAGGCTTTGGGAAGATTACGAGACCACATATGACAACATCAAGGATTCTGTAGAGCCTGTTACCAAGATCGGAGAACAGACCAAGAGGATCACTACCCTCAAGAATGCGATCAAGGCATTGGGCCCGGTCAATCTCGGGGCTTTACAGGAATTCAGCGAACTGTCTTCAAGGCTCGAATTCATGACAAAGCAGAGGGATGATATAGAGGCAGCCAAGAAGGATCTGGAGCAGGTGATCGATGAACTTCTTACGAAGATGAGATCCGAGTTTACGGAGCATTTTGACACGATAAACAATAACTTCGGCCAGGTCTTTGCCGATCTGTTCGGAGGCGGTACTGCAGAGATCGTTCTGGGCAATGATTCAGAGGATGTTCTTGAATGTACCATAGATATCAAGGCTCAGCCGCCGGGAAAGAAACTTTCCAATCTTTCGCTTCTGTCGGGTGGTGAGAGATGTCTTACTGCTATTGGTCTGCTTTTCGCTATTCAGGAACTGAAGCCTTCGCCGTTCGTAATCCTTGATGAGGTCGAGGCGGCATTGGATGACGTTAATATCACGAGATTCACAGACTTCGTAAGAAGGCATTCTGCTAAATCTCAGTTCATTCTTGTTACGCACCGTAAGGGTACAATGGAAGCGTGCGACCAGATGTACGGTGTCACCATGGCCGAGCGCGGCGTATCAAAGATCTTATCGATGGAGCTTAAATAATGGGATTAGCTGATCTGTTCAAAAGGGGACTTGAGAAAACAAGGAATTTCTTCGCCGGAAGCTTTACGAAGCTGGCTGCTTCAAGCGGACGCTTTGACGAGGATATGCTCGATGAACTTGAAGAACTCCTTATAAGAGCTGACTGCGGTGTTCAGGCAGCTGATGACATCATGGACAGGGTCAAGCAGAATATCAGAAAAACCGGTGACGACAGCCAGGAAGCAGTCCTTGCATCAGTCAAGGAGAGAATGCTGGAGATCCTGGGCGAGCCAGAGACGATTGCGATAGAACCCGGAAAACTCAATATTATTCTCATGATAGGTGTTAACGGCACAGGTAAGACGACCACGTCAGGCAAGCTTGCCGCCAGATACAAGAAAGAAGGAAAGAAAGTCCTTATGGCTGCTTGTGATACTTTCCGTGCAGCAGCTGTCGGCCAGCTAAAGACCTGGGGTGAGAGGACGGGAACGGCCGTTATCGCACAGGAGCAGGAGGGAGCGGATCCCGCATCGGTTGTTTTCGATGCTATCCATGCAGCTCAGGCACGTAATACGGACATTCTTCTCGTGGATACTGCCGGACGTCTTCACAACAAAAAGAATCTTATGGAGGAGCTTGCGAAAATAAGACGTGTCATCGAGCGTGAAGCTCCTGATGCCGTTATCAAGTCACTCCTGATCATCGATGCCACGACAGGGCAGAATGCTGTTATCCAGGCTGAGGGCTTCGGTGAAGTCACAGGTCTTGATTATGTCGGTATCACCAAACTTGACGGAAGTGCCAAGGGTGGTGTTGCCATTGCCGTTGCCTATCAGTCAGGAAAGCCTATTGTTCTTGCCGGTCTTGGCGAGAGTGTGGAAGATCTTGCTGATTTTGATCCTGAATTGTTTGTTGATTCTCTGATCAAGGAGTAAGGAAATCCGGACCGGAAATATATTGTTTTGGTCTGATAATTCTGTATTTGAAAACATAACTCCTTCATTCCTGAAAAAATCGCTGTTTTATATGGAAAAAACGGTATTATTTTGATTGCCAAAGAAATTGTTTATATGTATAATCTGTTGAGTTTGCAATGGGGCATTGTTTTTTGCCATGCCCAAGTGCTTATATAAATCTATTTCTATTCTATAAGAGAGGGGCCCGGTATATGTCATTATTAACATCTTCCTGGTTAATCGTACTCGGCGTAGTTGTGCTTGCACTTGTCTACGTTGCGTTCAACTACTTCCGTATTAAGAAGATGCCCGAAGGAACACCTGAGATGATCGAATTGTCAGGCATCATCCGTTCCGGCGCGCAGACATTCCTTAAGACGGAATACAAGAGCATCACCATCGTTGTGGCTGCGGTCGCAGTTATCTTCACACTCTTTGTTGAGAAGACAAGTGGTATCACATTCCTCATCGGTGCTTTGATGAGCTCTATCGTATGCGTTCTCGGTATGCAGAGCGCTACATACGCTAACGTTCGCACATCGAACAAGGCAAGAGAGAGCCTTTCAATCGGAGAGACAGTTAAGGTTGCTCTCTGCGGCGGTTCCATCAGCGGACTCGCAGTTCAGGGCTTCGGTATGCTGGGCTTCCTGGCAGTTCTCCTTTGCTTCGGCGGCGTTCAGCATGACGCTGAGAGCCAGGGATTGGTTCAGATCGGACTTATCTGCAACCCCTACATTATGAGAATCTCAACATATTCACTCGGCTGCTCCATTGTTGCTATGTTCAACCGTGTTGCAGGTGGTAACTACACAAAGGCAGCTGATATTTCTTCAGATATCCTTGGTAAGCTCAGACATGACCTTCCTGAGGATGACTCAAGAATCCCTAACACTATTGCAGACTTCATCGGCGACAACGTTAACGATATCGCCGGCAACTGCTCCGACCTCTTGGAGTCATTCGTTGCTACAATGTCTGCTTCCATCATGATCTCTGTTACTCTCTTCAAGACAGCTCTTGCTGAGGGTGAGACACAGGTTACTGATGCAACATTCAATGCCACGATCCTTTTCCCCGTTATCCTCGCAGGATGTGGCCTCGTAGGATGTCTTATCGGTCTGGGTCTTGCTAACATCAAGAAGATGGGTGACAATCCGTCAAGAGAGCTCGACCTCTCCACTTGGATCTCCGCAGGATGCACCATTGTTTTCGGTGGTATCGCTTCCTACTTTATCTTCAAGGATGTCCCTCTCTATACTGAATTCAAGCTCGGCTGGGCTTCCCCTTGGGTTTCTTCCATCATGGGCATCGTATCCGGTATTGCTATTGGTATCATCACAGAGTACTACACATCAACAGATCACAAGCCTACACAGAAGATCGCTGAAATGTGCACAGAAGGTGAGGCCTTCGTTGTTACAAAGGGTGACGCTGTAGGTTCAAGATCAGTTCTTCTTCCTGTACTCGTTATCATCATCGCTTTGATCGTTTCAGGTATCATCGGCGGTTCTTACGGTATCGCAATCTCCGCTCTCGGTATGCTTGCATTCGTTGGTGCTACGGTTTCCATCGATGCTTTCGGTCCTATCGCAGACAACGCAGGCGGACTTGCAGAAGCTTGCCACCTCGCACCTGATGTTCGTAAGATTACAGATAAGCTCGATGCTGTTGGTAACACAACAGCAGCTATCGGTAAGGGCTTCGCTATCGGTTCTGCAGCATTCGCTACAGTTTCCCTCATCATGGCTTACGTAGGCAGCTACTCCGGTGATGTTGCAGTACCTGTACTCAACTTCGCTACATTCTTCGTTGTTGCAGGCGGTATCCTCGGTGGTGCTCTCGTTGAGTACTTCAGCGCTATCCTTACAGACAACACGATCGACGCAGCTAAGATCATGGCTGATGTCGGCGACAAGCAGATGACACAGGAAGTACTTGCAGGCAAGGCTAAGCCTGACTACAACATGATGATCGCCATGGCTGCTAAGGAAGCTATCCGCAGAATGGTTATCCCTTCTGTCCTCGCTCTCCTTATCCCTGTAGTCGGAGGCTTCATTCTCGGACCTGAGTTCGTAGGCGGTATCCTCGTAGGTGCTACGATCGTTGCCATCCCGAGAGCTATCTTCATGGGTAACTCCGGCGGTGCATTCGACAACGCCAAGAAATACATTGAGCAGGGTATGCTCAAGGGTCATGCAAAGGGATCTCCTGCGCACAAGGCAGCTGTTACCGGTGATACGATCGGTGACACACGTAAGGACGTTGTTGGCGTTGCTCTGGACATCTTCATCAAGCTTATGTCCACAGTTGCAAATACAATCTCTCCTATCATCAGCAGATATCATATCTTCAAGTAATAGCTTGAGTTAATTTGCGTAAACAGGCGGCTGTCTTCCAGGGCAGCCGCTTTACTTTTCGGGATGCATATCGAAAATAAGACAAATCCCTTTACAAACAAGGGATCAGATGGTATCATCACCAAGTTGCCTTAATCGCAGTTTTGCGGAAGACTCCGACCCTTAACTTCGATTCCGGCGTATTTATTCTAAAGGAGGAAAGATTAATGTCAGCATCTTTCGACAAGCAGGCTATCATCAAGGAATATGCTCTCACAGAGGGCGATACAGGTTCTCCTGAGGTTCAGGTTGCACTTCTTACTTACAGAATAAACCACCTCACAGAACATCTCAAGACCCACAAGGGTGACCACCACAGCAGAAGAGGACTTCTCATGATGGTTGGTAAGAGAAGAAACATCCTTGACTATCTTGCAGCAATCGATATCGAGCGTTACAGATCTTTGATCGCAAGACTCGGCATCAGAAAGTAATCTTTCAAACAGATTATTTGGAAAGCGGTTCCTTATGGGGCCGCTTTTTTGTTCATCAGCAGGCAAGTTAGTCCCGCTAATGTTATAATTAATAATCAGTTTTTGGGGAGGTATTACAATGCTTGACGGTTTTATCAGAGTGGCGGCGGCAAGTCCGAAGGTCAGGGTAGGCGATGTTGATTACAATGTTGAAGAGACTGTCAGGCTTGCAAGAAAAGCTGCAGAGAATAATTGTGCGGTCGTTGTTTTCCCGGAACTGGGATTAACCGGATATACATGCGGGGATCTGTTTTTGCAGAATGCGCTGCTTGATAAGGCGGTTGAAGGGTTATACGTTCTGGCTGATCAGACTGCTGATCTTAATACTGTTATAATCGCAGGCCTTCCTTATCTGCTCGGCGGCAAGCTTTACAATGTTGCTGCTGTTATCCACCAGGGTGATATCATCGGTATCGTTCCGAAGCAGAATATTCCCAATCATTCAGAATTCTATGAACTGAGGCATTTCGTTCCTTATGAGGATGAGGGGATCATCATGACCGGTGATGATATATGTTTCGGCAGAGCGGTATTTAATTGCGGCGGATTCAGTTTTGGAGTTGAGATATGTGAAGACCTCTGGGTAGCTTCCAGTCCTTCCGTTGATTATGTGAAGAACGGGGCGGAGATCATATTCAACCTTTCGTGCTCAGACGAGATAATAGGCAAGGCAAAATTCAGAAGGGATCTTGTCAAGATGCAGAGTGCCAAGCTAATGGCTGCGTATCTGTACTGCGATGCCGGACTGGGTGAATCGACACAGGACCTTGTTTTCGCAGGGCATAATCTTATTGCGGAGAATGGCAAGATCCTGAGCGAGAGTAAGCGGTTTGCAAATAACAATGATGAGGATGCGGTCATATATGCTGATGTCGATCTTGAGAGGATAAGGGCCGACAGGAGAAGGACCAATACATTCGTTTCTGATAACACCGGATATAACGGTGTTGACATAATTGAGTTTGATGCGGAGTTCCCGGATATCAAGCCTGTAAGGAAGATCAGCAGGACACCTTTCGTACCTGAGAGCAAGGATGATCTTGCCGCAAGATGTGAAGACATACTCTCGATGCAGGCGGCAGGGCTTTATACAAGAATGAATGCAATAGGCAGCAACAAGGCCATAATCGGACTGTCTGGCGGATTGGATTCCACGCTTGCACTGATAGTGACGATACACGCTTTTGATAAACTTGGTCTGGACCGTAAAAACATCATAGCTATCACTATGCCGGGCTTTGGCACGACAGTAAGAACAAAGAATAATTCGATGAACATCGCAGAGGAGTATGGCTGTACATTGAAGGAGATATCAATTTCCGAAGCGGTTACCCAGCACTTCAGAGATATCGGACATGATATTGATGTTCACGATATAACATACGAGAATTCACAGGCCAGGGAACGCACCCAGATCCTTATGGATATGGCAAATCAGGAACGTGGTCTCGTTATAGGTACCGGAGATCTTTCAGAACTTGCTCTTGGCTGGGCGACTTATAACGGCGACCACATGTCAATGTATGGTGTCAACTGCTCCATTCCCAAGACGCTGGTCAGATATCTCGTATCTTACGAATCATCCAGGACTGCGGATACGAATCCCGCACTGTCAAAAGCGCTTGCAGACATTGTTGACACGCCGGTATCGCCTGAGCTTCTGCCGCCTACCGAGGACGGCAAGATATCCCAGAAGACTGAGGAAACTGTAGGTCCTTATGAGCTTCACGATTTCTTCCTTTATTACATGATCAGATACGGTTTTACTCCTTCGAAAATATACCGTCTGGCTAATATAGCATTTGAAGGTGCATATGATCCGGATACGATATACAAGTGGGAGGAGACGTTCCTTAGAAGGTTCTTTACCCAGCAGTTCAAGAGATCCTGTGTACCTGACGGTCCCAAGGTCGGTACGGTATCACTGTCACCTAGAGGTGACTGGAGAATGCCTTCAGATGCATCCAGAAATGTATGGCTAGATGACTTAAAGACAGTAAAGGAATGAGATATGAAATCGATAGTTTGTTTTGGCGACTCAAATACATACGGACACAATCCTCTTAACGGAGAGAGGCTTCCCGAGACAGTAAGGTGGACATGTCTTCTTCAGGGACTTCTTGGCGATAGTTTCAAAGTCATTGAAGAGGGACTTAACGGAAGGACAACTGTTTTCGATGATCCAAATGATGACTGGAAGAACGGTGTCGATTACATTAAGGGAATCCTTTGTACGCACAGACCTGTCGATTATCTTGTCATCATGCTCGGAACGAACGATATGAAGACTGTTTACAATGCCTCTCTGGATGCAATATCCGAAGGCCTTAACGAGATCATTAAGAAGGCTGAGAGCGTAATGAATATCAAACAGGGTTATGTTCCTAAGATCCTTATCGTGTCACCACCGGAAATAACACCCGATATTCTGACAGGACCTTTCTGTGATTCGTTTAATGAGGTCTCGATCGAGAAATCAAGGCACATTGCTGAATATTATAAGAAAGTCGCAGACAAGCACGGCTGCATGTTCCTTGATGCCAAGCTCTATATCAAGCCTTCAGTGGAAGATGGTCTTCATCTTGGTCCTGATGGCCACAAGGGACTGGCGGAGATTATAGCCAAGACTATAAAGGAATCATAATCCGGTTCAAATCCATATTGAACTTGAGCGAAAAGCATTATTATGCGCGTATTTATATGCGTGTTTGTCTTATTGCGCTTTTAGTATATAATTATTAGGTTCGAGAAGGAGAGTAGTGTGTAGATTGACTGCCCGGACACAGAGCACCGGTTTGCCCGGACAGTGAATCTACGAACTACCTCCTTTACCAAAAATCATTTTTTTCGAAAAAGGAGTTTTAGATGGAAAAGATTTTCAGAACTGAAATCGCCGGCAGACCGTTGGTAGTCGAGACCGGTAAGATCGCACAGTTTGCAAACGGTTCCGCACTCGTAAGATACGGTGAGACAACTGTGCTTTCAACAGCAACTGCAAGTGCAACACCCCGTGAGGGAATCGATTTCTTCCCGCTTTCAGTTGATTATGAGGAGAAGATGTATGCAGTAGGCAAGATGCCCGGTGGCTTCCTCAAGAGAGAGGGAAGACCTGGCGAGAAGGCTATCCTTGTATCACGTGTTATCGACCGTCCTATCAGACCTTTGTTCCCGAAGGATCTGAGAAATGATGTTTGTGTCAACAACCTTGTTATGTCTGTTGACCCTGACTGCTCTCCCGAGATCACGGCTATGCTCGGAACATCTATTGCAATCGCTATTTCCGATATCCCTTGGAAGGGGCCTGTCGGTGGTGTTGTATTAGGCCTTATCGACGGAAAGACCATTATCAACCCTACACTTGAGCAGCGTGAAGTTTCACAGATGTATGTAACACTTGCCGGTACACTCAGCAAGATCTGCATGGTAGAGGCTGGTGCCAACGAAGTTCCCGATGATGTAATGCTTAATGCTATTGCAGAAGGTCACGAGGTAATCAAGCAGATCTGCGAGTTCATCAACAGAATCGTTGCCGAGATCGGCAAAGAGAAGTTCACTTACGAGTCAGCTGATGTACCGGAAGAGATCTTCGAAGCTGTTATGGAATATGGCTGGGACAAGATGCGTGCAGCTGTTCTATCCAAGGACAAGGAAGTAAGAGATGCAAATGTTGCCGCACTCCAGGAAGAAGTTGCTGCTCTCCTCGAAGAGAAGGAAGAGGGTCTTTCCAAGTGGGCACCTGACGCTATCTACAAGCTCGAGAAGAAGGTCGTAAGAGACTATCTCTTCCGTGAGCATGTCAGAGTTGACGGCAGAGCTTTGGATGAGATCAGACCTTTGTCATGCGCAGTTGGCGTACTTCCCAGAGTTCACGGTTCTTCTTTCTTCCAGAGAGGCCAGACACAGGTAATGAATATCTGTACTCTTGCTCCTCTTGATGATGCACAGAAGCTCGAAGGTTTGGATGAACAGACTTATAAGAGATATATGCACCACTACAACTTCCCGGGTTATTCCACAGGTGAGGCTAAGCCTTCCAAGTCACCCGGAAGACGTGAGATCGGACACGGTGCTCTTGCAGAGAGATCACTTATTCCTGTTCTTCCTTCAGAAGAAGAGTTCCCTTACTCGATCAGAACTGTATCTGAGATTACGATGAGTAACGGTTCAACATCACAGGGTTCCGTTTGCGCATCCACACTTTCGCTTATGGACGCAGGCGTTCCGATCAAGAGACCTGTAGCAGGTATCTCTTCAGGACTTATCACAGATCCTGACAACGATGATAATTTCCTCGTATTTATGGATATTCAGGGTATTGAGGACTTCTTCGGCGATATGGACTTCAAGGTTGCAGGTACTACTGAAGGTATCACATCCATCCAGGTTGATATCAAGGTTGAAGGTCTTACATTGGATATCATCAAGGCTGCTTTTGAGATGACTCACAAGGGAAGACTTCAGATCATCAACGACATAATCCTTCCTTGCATTCCTGAACCCCGTCCGGAACTCAACAAGTGGGCTCCGCGTATCATCTCGATGCAGGTGCCTGTTGACAAGATCAGAGAAGTTATCGGTTCAGGCGGAAAGGTCATCAACAAGATCATTGCTGACACCGGTGCAGAGATCAACATCAACGATGACGGTATGGTCTACATCTCCACACCTGATCTCGAGAAGGCTGAGAAGGCAAAGATGATCATCAACGGAATCATTTCTGATCCTGAGGTAGGAACAGAGTACGACGGTGTTGTAACAAGACTTATGGACTTCGGAGCTTTCGTTGAGTTCCTGCCTGGCAAGGAAGGTCTCGTACATATCTCCAAGATGGCATGGAACAGAGTTGACAAGGTCGAAGATGTTCTCCACGAGGGTGATAAGGTACACGTTAAGCTGATCGAGATCGACTCCCAGGGAAGACTCAACCTCTCGATCCGTGACTGCCTGCCCAAGCCTGAAGGCTTCGTAGAGGAAGAACCCAGAAGAAGAGAGGGAAGACCCAACCGCGAGAGAAGAGGCGGATTTGCCGGCAGAAACGGTGGCAGAAGAAACTTTGGTGATGACGAGGGCGAGGCAGCTCACGAGAATCCCAAGGGAAGAAGAAGAGAATTCTGATAGTTAAATAATTTATAAAGGGGTGATACCATGGCAGAGAACTTGGAAAACACAGAACAGATCGATGTGATCACAGAAGGACAAACAGAGGACGTTACTGATAAGAAGTGTCCGAATTGCGGCGCTACTGTTGTTTACGATCCTGAGACTCTTGCCATGACTTGCCCGTTCTGCGGCTATTCAAGGCAGCTTCCCAAGCCTGAGGATAACGGACAGGATGTAGAAGAGCTTGATTTCTCTTCTGCCAAGAACCGTGAGAGCCTTGACTGGGGTAAAGAGAAGAAGTCACTGGTCTGCAAGAACTGCGGTGCAGAGACCATTATGGATTCCGCAGATACAGCTCAGTGCTGCCCTTACTGCGGATCTACACAGGTCATGCCAGTTGATAACGACGAGGATGTCGTTGCTCCTGGCGGCGTTGTTCCTTTCGAGATCACAAAGGAAAAGGCAGCCCAGCTCTTCAAGGGCTGGATGAAGGGCAAGCTCTTTGCACCCAACGAAGCTAAGCAGAGCTGTGAAGCCAAGAACTTCAACGGTGTCTATCTCCCTTACTGGACATACGATTCACAGACAACTTCACCCTATGAGATCAAGCTGGGTTTCAACTCCAAGGACAAGGACGGTAATGTAAAAACAACATACAGGACATACCGCGGAATCTATGAGCGTTTCATTGATGATGAGACTGTATATGCCAGCAAGAAGACAACAAACCGTTTTATCAAGGCTGCATCTACATTCGATTTCAGCAAACTCCGCAAGTATTCACCTGAATTCATCGCCGGTTTCCTTGCTGAACGTTATACGGTAGGTCTTGACGAAGGTTGGGATATCGCCAAGGATCAGATCAAGAAGACATTGAGCAGCGAGATCTCCAGCATGGAGAAGAAGAAGCGTAAGGCTGACAGTGTATCAAAGCTGACATTCAACACCGCTTATTCCAAGGTAACTTATAAGTACGTTCTTGCTCCTATCTGGATTGCTAATTTCAAGTTCAAGGAGAAGGTTTACAACATCGTTATCAATGGTCAGACCGGTCAGATCAGAGGCGAGGCTCCGGTATCTCCTGCAAAGGTTGCTATCGCGATCGGTATCGCAGTTGCAGTACTTATCGTTTTGTGGTTCCTGCTTACAAGATAATAAGTAATCTTTAAACTAATCAAATTCAAGGCTGTTCCAATGTGTCAAAACACGGCGGAACAGCCTTTTTGGTGACATATTTGTGTTTTTTTGTCCAAATTTATGTGTTTCTCTTGAAATCTTTACAAAATGTTCATAGAATTAGCCTGTTAAATTCTTTTAATTTTTGAGGAGCCACTATGTTTAAATTCGCGAAAAGAGCAACCTCGGCAGTTATAGCAGGTGCAGTTGTATTCGGTACATTGGCGTTCGTTCCTGTAGGGGAGAAGCAAAAAGTAAATGCCGCAACCCTTTATGATTCAGCCAGTGCGATCAACTACGCCACGATTTTGGGCGGCGCGGTCGACTACGGAATCGTAGCTGATTCTATTGAGCAGAAATCTCACATGGAGACATCTTTTGCGACAAATCATTTTACTAATAACTTAGGTTTTAATGATGATGTTGACTATATTGATTCAACTGCTTTATTCCTGATCAACGAATTGGATAGTGGAAAACTCTACTTTGGTAAGACTACAGCCTCCTCGATTTATTTGGAAGGAAACCAAAGTGTTTTTGGAAGCACAGATCCCAGTGCAGCTAACTACTATGATCCTGATTATCAGGTTCCTGCTGTTGGCGGTCAAAACGGAAATCTGGTTTTCGGTAACCAATATGGTAATGTTCCTGTTATTCAGGCAGTTAATCCTAATGCATATTCTAATGTCAACAGACTTATAAACAGAATTAGTACAAAGGGAACGGTTGAGGATTCCGAGAACGGCTGGTCGTATTTTATCAGCGATAGAGCAAATGATGATAGTTATGCTCTTGATCTCAGCGGAGATGACATGAATGAAATGCCGCTTATTTCCTATGATGGTGATGCGCATGCCACTATAAATTTGACCTCAAGCGAATTTGACGGAAAAGTTGTCTATATAAATATTGATAAGAATCATAATTCCAATCTCGTTAATTATCTTGGCAAGAGCAGCGGTCTTATTATTGATAAGAATGAATCTTCTGTTGTAGTTTTCAATATTGAAGATGATGCAGTTTCAGGTTCCAAACTCGTAATGGAGAAGCCTGTAGTCAGATGTAACGGTAAGAATCATGTAGGTACAACTGCTATCAACGGCGACAGGGAAAATGATAATTACGATGAAAACCATGGCGTTAAAGCTGCTGATGTTCAGCGCGTGTTCAACCAGACTGTTGTTTGGAATGTAATGACTTCAAAGAATGTTGAGATCGTAAGCATGGGCGGAACAATGCTCTTCCCGTTAGCTCCGGTTGTAGATGTTTCAAGAGGTAATACCAGCGGTTGGATAGTTGCCAAAGGCAAGGTTAATGTTAATTGTGAATTCCACTTCTTATATGGTGATTCAAGTAAGGATCTGAAAGGCGAGATGCATTTTGCCCTTACTAAATCTTTCACCAAGAATTATGCCGCTCACGGAAGTGTTCTGCAGGAAACATCTGTAGCTATTCCCGAGGATACCTATCAGTTCTCGTTTGAAGAGTATGTTGAACCTGCAGAAGTCCGTGGAGATCTGGTAACCCTTTATCCAAAGGGAGAGAGTCAGACGGATAAGTTTGCGACATCCAATGGTGCTGTAACTTTTGATTCAATCAGATTTACATGTGAAGATGATTCTGATTCTCATTACAATGTTCCCAAGGGAACAGATAAGATGTTCTATTTCAAGATCAAAGAGAATGCGGCAGCAGGCACCCATAATGTTTCCACCTCTGATCACCGTCAAGTTACTGATTCAGACGGATATATTGATATTAGACTTAAAGTTTCTGTTGATTCCAAAGGCAATTTCACATACTTTGTTGACTATAAGTCTGTATCCGGTGACGGTGTTGTATTCAGGGAATATGGCGCAGACTATGATGATAAGACCAATCCGGCTAACAATCCCGGCTACATAAAGATGTCCGGCGTACAGTTTGACCTTGGTGCTTTCTATAATAAGGTTGCTGATCTGGATCAGGATTATCTTGACATCACCAAGACTGTAGGCGGCGATGTTGACGAGAACGATCTTAAGAATCTTACATTCAAGCTTTATGAGATCGTACAAGACGATAATGGTAAAGATATAAAGAAGCTTGTTGCTGAATATATTTTTGGAAAAGATTTTGAAGAGACATCAGCAGGTTCGAAGAAGTATGCACTTAAAGTAAAATATGCTGCTGACAAATCCAAGAAATATCTTGTTGAAGAGAGCAATGTCGATGTTAATAACCGTACGGTAACTGTATCATATCAGCTTCCAGGCGGTACTGTGACAGATATAAACGGATTGGCTTTAGGCGATCAGTCGGTAATTTATGAGTCTAGTCAATTCTCTTTGGATACCAATATTTCTTATCCGGCCAATAATCCTTATGAAGTTGCATTTACTAATGATTACGAGAATATCATTGGTGAGTTGAAGGTTAAAAAAGAACTGGAAGGTGTTCCTGCTGCTGATTATGCTGATAAGGAATTTAAGTTCACTGTTAAAACAGGAAACGGACCAATGACTCAATATGTTCAGGCAGACGGAAAACTCGGGAATAAGCCTTATGAGTTTACTGTTACACCCGGTACTGTTTGCAGAGTGCCCATTGATTCTTCTGTTTTCGGAAAATTACTTAGTGTAACTGAAGTCGGAACTGGCAGAGAAATCGAAGGTTATCAGTTTGTTAACCGGTTTGATAATCCTTCATATACTTACTCTAAACCTCGTTTTGATTTTGGTGCTTATGGTACTTCGGTAGATAATAAAGATGAAGATGTAAAAGTTACTATTAAAAACAAGTATATGAAGGACTCTGGTTCAATAGTTATAACCAAGACGATCGAAGGGCCTGTAACCGATAAGGATATTAATGGACTGACCTTTGAAGTATATAAAGATGGTGCCGAAAAAGCGGTATGGACTGGTGCACTCGGTGATATTACCGGTACATCACGAAAGTTCAGCGTTGACGATATTGGCAAGTATACTTCTGAACAGATTTGGGTTGAAGAAGGAAACTACTATGTTGTTGAGAAGCTGACAACTGATGCAGGTACTGTTAAGGTCTCATATAAGATCAAGTATGATAATGGCACTCTGACTGAGGATTATGAGAAGAAGACCGTAACAACAGAGGCTGTATCTGTTAAGAAGAATAGTGAATTGAAGCTTGATTTCACTAACACTTATACTGGCGGAAGTTTGGTTATCAACAAAGCTTTAGAAGGTGCAGCTTCTGTAACCAGTTTCCCTGTTACAGTTATGGGTGCTGATGGAATCTATTATGATAAAAACGGCAAACCTCAGGGCACTTCCATTAAAGAGGAAGCAATTATCTATGTCCCCAATAATAGTTTTGTTTTAGTAAATAATCTTCCTATTCAGAAATATACGGTTTCTGAGGTTGATCCTGAAACACTTAATGCTAAGGGATATAGATTCTCTGTAGCAGATTCCAAGACTGAAGAAGAGGCAACTCTTATTGTTGGTGCTACACCGGAAGTTAACCTTAAGAATGTTTATAAGGTATTTATCGATATCACAAAGACATTTGGCGGCGATATTACCGGAGAAGACTTCGATAATCTTACATTCGAACTTTTCGAAGAGGGTAATGATACAGCAGTTAAGAAATACACACTCAAAGATGACTTTACAGAAATATCAGAGGGTGTTTATGCTCTGACTGAGAAGTATAAAGCAGATGCTACAAAGAAATATTATGTCAAAGAATCTAATTATGATGTAAATGCAAACAAGAGTGTAAGCATTACATATAAGATTGATGGCGGAAAAGTGCAAGAGGGCTCTACTACCGAAAGCTTTGCTATTGCTCCGAGTACGACTGGTGCAGATGATCTCGTTGTAGCATTTACGAACGAGTACACTAAGAAGGGCGCACTCATTATCAGCAAGACGATCAGCGATGCTGAACTTAATGAATTTGAGAAATTGAGTTTCTCAATAGTTAATGCAAATAACAGCAAAGACACGATTGATGTTGATGATCTTACGATAGAAAATGTTAAGGCAGGCACAGCTACAAATGAGTGGCATGTATCAGCAGACGGTAAGACATATACTTACAGGATCGAAGGACTTAAAGCAGGCGAGACTTATATTGTAAAAGAGACTTATGACGGAACCGGCGACAGCACAACTTACAAACTTGACTCTTCAAGTGTAAAACAGATTGAGAAGACGATCGTTGCCGGCGGTGAAGTAAAGGCTGAACTTACTGACAAGTATGTTAAGAATCCAGGTTCGCTCATCATCAGCAAGACGATCAGCGGAGCTGAACTGAAAGACTTCGAGAAACTGTCATTCACAGTTGTCAACAAGGCAGACAGTTCTGATTCCATCAAGGTTGATGACCTTACAACAGCGAATGTTAAGTCAGGAACAGCAACAAAGCAGTGGCATGTATCTGCAGACGGCAAGACATACACATATGAGATTGACGGCTTAGAAGCAGGCAAGACCTATGTTGTAAAAGAGACCTACGACGGAACCGATGACTGCACAACTTATGAGCTTGACTCTTCAAGTGTAAAGAACGATGAGAAGACGATCGTAGCTGGCGGTGAAGTAAAGGCTGAACTTACGGATACATATAATAAGAATCCGGGCGTACTCATCATCAGTAAGACGATTAGCATTGCAACGCTTGCAGATTTTGAGAAACTTACATTTACAGTAGTCAACAAGGCAGACAGCGATGATTACATCAAGGTTGATGACCTTACAACAGAAAATGTTAAGTCTGGTACAGCTGCAGAGGAGTGGCATGTATCTGCTGACGGAAAGACTTATACATACAGGATCGAAGGTCTTGAAGCAGACAAGACCTATATAGTAACGGAGACCTATGACGGAACCGGTGACAGCACAACATACAAACTTGACTCTTCAAGTGTAAAGAACGCTGAGAAGACGATCGTAGCCGGCGGTGAAGTTAAGGCTGAACTTACTGACAAGTATGTTAAGAATCCAGGTTCGCTCATCATCAGCAAGACGATCAGCGGAGCTGAACTTGAAGATTTTGAGAAACTTACATTCACAGTAGTCAATAAGGCAGACAGCAAGGATTCCATCAAGGTTGATGACCTTACAACAGCGAATGTTAAGTCAGGCACAGCTGCAAATGAGTGGCATGTATCTGATGACGGAAAGACTTATACATATAGGATTGATAACCTTGAAGCAGGCAAGACCTATGTTGTAAAAGAGACCTACGACGGAACCGGCGACAGCACGACTTATGAACTTGATTCATCAAGTAAAAAACAGACTGAGAAGACGATCGTAGCCGGCGGCGAAGTAAAGGCTGAACTCACTGACAAGTATGTTAAGAATCCTGGTTCGCTCATCATTAGCAAGACGATCAGCGGAGCTGACCTTGAAGACTTCGAGAAACTTACATTCACAGTAGTCAATAAGGCAGACAGTTCTGATTCCATCAAGGTTGATGATCTTACAACTGCAAATGTAAAGACAGGAACAGCAACAAAGCAGTGGCATGTATCAGCAGACGGCAAGACTTATACATATAAGATTGACGGTCTGGATGCGGGCAAGACCTATGTCGTAACAGAGACTTACGACGGTACCGGCGACAGCACGACTTACGAGCTCGACTCTTCAAGTAAAAAAGAGGCTGAGAAGACGATCGTAGCCGGCGGCGAAGTAAAGGCTGAACTCACTGACAAGTATGTTAAGAATCCTGGTTCGCTCATCATCAGCAAGACGATCAGTGGAGCTGACCTTGAAGACTTTGAGAAACTTACATTTACAGTAGTCAACAAGGCAGACAGCTCTGATTCCATCAAGGTTGATGACCTTACAACAGCGAATGTTAAGTCAGGCACAGCTGCAAAGGAGTGGCATGTATCTGCTGACGGAAAGACTTATACATATAGGATTGATAACCTTGAAGCAGGCAAGACTTATGTTGTAACGGAGACCTATGACGGAACCGGTGACAGCACGACTTATGAGCTTGACTCTTCAAGTGTAAAGAAGGGTGAGAAGACAATCGTAGCCGGTGGTGAAGTTAAGGCTGAACTGACAGATAAGTACAACAAGAAGGTAACACCTGTCGCAACCGGTTCACTGGTTATCAGCAAGACGATCAGCGGAGCTGACCTTGAAGACTTTGAGAAACTTACATTCACAGTAGTTAATAAGGCAGACAGTTCTGATTCCATCAAGGTTGATGACCTTACAACAGCGAATGTAAAGACAGGAACAGCAACAAAGCAGTGGCATGTATCAGCAGACGGCAAGACATATACATATGAGATTGACGGTCTGGATGCAGGCAAGACCTATGTTGTAACTGAGACCTATGACGGAACCGGCGACAGCACGACATACGAGCTTGACTCTTCAAGTGTAAAGAAGGGTGAGAAGAAGGTCGTAGCCGGAGGCGAAGTAACAGTTGAACTGACAGATAAGTACAACAATAAGGCAACGCCTACACCTACTAATAAGGTAACGGCAACGCCTACACCTACTAACAAGCCAACGGCAACACCTACATCTGCAGGCAAGGCAACAGCGACGCCAACACCTACAGCTACAGCTACAGCTACACCTACATCTGCAGGTAAGGCAACAGCGACGCCAACACCTACAGCTACACCTACATCTGCAGGCAAGGCAACAGAGACGCCAACACCTACAGCTACGGCAACCCCTACACCTGCGGGCAAGGCAACAGAGACGCCAACACCTACAGCTACGGCAACACCTACATCTGCTGGCAAGGCAACAGAAACGCCAACACCTACACCTACCAGCGAGGTAACAGTAACACCTACGCCTACGAGCGAGGTAACAGTGACGCCTACACCTACAAGTGGTGAGGTAACAGTAACGCCTACACCTACAGGTGAAACAACAGTAACACCTACACCCACAGGCGAGGTAACAGTAACGCCGACTCCGACTGAGGAACCTACACCTACTCCGACGGAAGAGCCTACGCCAACACCAACGG
Source organism: Saccharofermentans sp. (assembly GCA_024683485.1). GTDB lineage: Bacteria > Bacillota > Clostridia > Saccharofermentanales > Saccharofermentanaceae > Saccharofermentans. Next base: position 39,999 of record JAIKYD010000118.1, read on the forward strand.
AAGAACCTACTCCGACGGAGACACCTGTTCCTACACCTACGGAGACTCCAGTTCCGACTCCGACTGAAACTCCGACACCTACACCTTCGGATGTTCCTTCGCCGACTCCGACTGATCCATCAACAGAGACACCTACACCTACGCCGACGGACACTGAGGTTATCTCTGCAAACCGTGAGAAGATTCCGGCTACAGGCGAACAGATGAGTTACTATGCTATAGCTGGTGTAATGCTGATCGGTATGTGTGCTGCAATACTTACCGGTTTGGGAGTCTATCGCAAGAAGAAGGATGAATTCTAATCCGGATTCTGAAAATAACTGAAATGGAGGCTGTCACAATAATGTGACGGCCTCTTTCAGTTAATAACATTTATAGCAGGATAGAATACTTGCTTTTGGTCTCAATTGATCTTTTCGACATGTCCGGGACCAATTCAATCAGCCGGGTATTATTTTTTTACTCATTTGAAAACCGAAAAATTAAAAAGAGGCTGCCATAATGACAACCTCTTTTAATTGGTGCGGCCGACGAGACTTGAACTCGTATGGAGTTACCCACACGCCCCTCAAACGTGCGCGTCTGCCAGTTCCGCCACGGCCGCATATGCCGCTTCAAAAGCAAGCCTTGTAATTATAAAGTTTGGTGTTTTGAGTGTCAAGTGTTATTTCTGAATTGGCTGAGAAAAACTGAAACATCTCCTGGCTATTCAGAATAATCAGTCAAATGAATCTTTTCTTCGTTCATAGTAGAACATAAATTGCTGCATAATTCCTGCTGTATCCGGATAGGGCGAGCAGTCGAAATGCCCGCTGTAATATCTGTCTTCAATCCTTTTGATCCATACATCTACGGGGAATCTTCCGGTTCTTGCAAATGCGAAGAGCATTATGCAGTTGGCAACCTTGGTGCCGACACCGTACATGCCGGTAAGTGCTTTGTAGAGATCGTTATCTGATAGTGAGGCTAATGATTCAGGATCGAGTTTTCCATTTGCAAATTCCTCTGCCGCCCTTGCAATGTAAGGAGCACGGTAACCAACGCCCGTGTTCTCAAGTTCACTGAATGGAAGAGCATTGAGTTCTTCAGGTGCAGGAAAAGCGTAATATTCTTTGCAAAGCGGTTCTACAAACGGATCACAGAGTTCAGGCACCGCGATCTTCCTGCCGCATAGTTTTGAGATCCGTTCAACAGAAGTTGTTATGGAAGGAATGGACCTTCTCTGGGATATGATATAACTTATCGTGGTCTCGAAAACATCCTGTTTAAGGATCCTTATTCCTTTTCCAAATTCAGCAGCTGCACTGAGGTAACGGTCGTTCTTATCTATGGAACTGACAATGGCTTCATAATTCCGGTCAAGGTCAAGATATCCTTTCCAGATACTGTTGAATTCCTTACCGGAGCAGGAGAATGCAAATGTATCCTTGCCTGTCTTTGCAATCTGAAGATATCTGCCGAAAGCTACCAGTTCGGCATGATCTTTGTCGATCATCTTTATTCTGAAGGCCTGACCTGAGTCTGCGACTTTCGCTAAGTCAAAGAACGGTATCTTAACGGTTACCATTGTTGTTTCCGCCCAACTTGAAATAATTGCTTAATGTGCAGACGATAGCACCGTTATAAAGTTTTACGCGTTTGTCGGGTTTATATCCTGTGGCGTCTTCGAAGGCATTTTCCGGTGTAATAACTGAGAGCCTGAGTCCCTTTTTGCAGAATCCTTCACGCGTAAGGTAAGTATGTCCTATCAGCCTGTAGATCTTGTCTGCATCCTCAGGTGTCATCAGACGTCCTCCGTATGGCGGATTGGTGATCACGAGCTGACGGGGCAGAGAAGTGAGTTTCTCAAGGTATTCCGGAGTCATCTTGGCAGCATCAGCCAGTCTGAACTTTGTAAGTTTGCCTACACCGGCAGCTTCCGAATTGCGTTTTGCCGATTCTATGGCTTTTGGATCTATATCAGAACCATAGAAGTAGCAATCATCCATAGGTTCCGTATCTTCATTGTCGAGGGCTTCCTGCAGAGCTATCCTGTATGGGTTCTTGCCGATGTAGGGAAGATCTTCATAAGCGTAGTGACGGTCCCGGCCAGGAGCTATACCGCACGCTGTTCTCGCGGCTTCTATTACGATTGTTCCGGATCCGCAGAATGGATCAACCAGAGCTTCGTTGCCATAAGGGCGGTATTTCGCGTATGTTATCATTCCTGATGCGAGAGTCTCTCTTATCGGAGCTTCATGTGTCAGGGGCCTGTATCCGCGTTTATGAAGTCCTGCGCCCGTTGTATCGATCATGAAACGGCAAGTGTCGTTGACTATGCCGAACTGTATCTTAACTGTGCCCAGTTCTTCGTTCTCGCTGATAACTGTGCCGGCGGAAAGTCCTCTTGAGACAGCCAGACTTTCAGCTATGGCTTTTTTTGCCAGTTTCTGAAGGGCAGGTATTCCATAGAGTTTGGATTTTCGAGAGAAACCATTTACGATAAACGCCCAGTTGGCAGGAATATAATCTGACCATTTGATAGACCTGGTCCCCTCGAAAAAAGCATTGAAGTTTGTATCAGGATCATCTGAAGACCCGCAGATAAACTCGCCAGTCTCGAAAAAAATGCGTTCAGCATGCCTGACCCACATATTCGCACGGGCAACATCCAGGAAATCGCCGTCAAGCGTAACCACGCCGTCATTTACGGTTATCCTGTCTTTATCGTAACCCCTGTCAAGGAGGTCGCCCTTTGTGGGTGATTCTAGCCCGAATAGTGTTGTAATGATTATTTTCATAGGGAAAAGTATACCAAATATCAGTTCTTTTTACCTTCAATATATGGGATTTACAGGCAGAGAGAAAACGATTTTCCGCAATATAAATACAATTGGACAATCTACAAAAATGTTCATAATGTGCATAACTTTGTTTATAACTATAAAAACAAACACTTCACTTCCGAAAGTGCCCAAACCCCTGATAAACATTGAATTTGACAATTTATTACCGTTTGTTGACAAAACAATTACAGCATGTTAACGGAAACGTGAAAGTCAATAAACAAAGGCGTTTTGAGGGATATTGAAACTATGTTCTGAAAAGAGTGTCCACCGGAGAAATACAGTTAAAAATCGAAATTGCTACTTGACAAGGTATTTTGATAAGGAATTCACAATAGCAATTTTTGTATAGTTGCAACCATTGCAAGCAAGTTGCTCGTTAGTTTGTTATATTCCTTCGCTTCGCTCGGATATGTCAAACATCTCGCAACCCTTGTTTAGTGGAAGTTCATTTTTTGAAAGATTTGGAGCAAGCTCCAATCTTCCAAAAAACTCACTTCCCCAAGCAAGTTGCTCGTTAGTTTGTTATAATCTTGCGGTAAGAAAAAATGTAACAGGAGGATCATATGTCTGAACTCCATGATATTGCTAAAGCTGCGCGCGAGGCTTCCTATGTCTTGGCTTCGCTCTCAAGCGAAATAAAGAATAAGGCACTCGCAAATGTGGCAGCCTGTCTTAGAACTTCCAGTGAAGAGATCTTTGCTGCAAATAAGATGGATCTTGAAGAAGCAGAGAGAACCGGACTTGATACGCCGCTTCTTAAAAGGCTTAAATTCAATGAAGATAAGTTAAATGATGTTGTATCGGGTATAGAGAGCCTTATTGGTCTTAATGATCCTGTAGGCAGGGTAACTCTGAGGACCACATTGGATGACGGTCTTGAGCTTACAAGGGTAACTTGCCCTATTGGTGTTATAGGTGTTATTTTCGAGAGCAGACCTGACGCATTGGTCCAGATCGCATCTCTCTGTATTAAGAGCGGTAACGCTGTATTCCTAAAGGGCGGTTCTGAAGCAGTCAACACAAACAAGGCGTTGGCTTCAGTTATAAGCCGGGCTGGTATTGAAGCGGGACTTCCTGAAGGCTGGCTCAATCTGCTCACGCTCCGCTCGGAGATTGCAGATATGCTTAAGCTTGACGAGTATATAGACCTTATTATCCCAAGAGGGTCCAATTCTTTTGTCCAGTACATCATGCAGAATACCAATATAGCTGTTCTGGGACATGCAGACGGTGTCTGTCATACATATATTGATGCGGATGCCGATCCCGATAAGGCGATTAAGGTTGCGCTGGATGCAAAGACACAATATGTGTCAGTATGTAATGCTACGGAGACTTTCCTTGTTAATGAGGCTTTGAAAGACAGTTTCCTGCCAGGATTCATAAAAACTTTGCAGAACGCCGGAGTAGAGGTGTACGGCGATGATTATGTCGCTGAGACATTCGGGACAGGCAAGGCAGAGGAGTGGCATCACGAATACCTTGCTATGAAGTGTTCTGTTAAGATCGTCAAGGATACCGATGAAGCCATTGCACATATCAATCACTATGGATCCGGTCATACAGATGCCATCATTACAGAAAATAGTGAGAAGGCTGAGCGTTTCATGACCATGGTTGACTCAGGCAGCGTACTTGTTAACTGTTCCACGAGGTTTGCAGACGGTTTCCGTTACGGATTTGGCGCTGAGGTTGGCATAGCGACATCAAAGATCCATGCAAGAGGCCCTGTAGGGCTTGAGGGTCTGGTATCCTACAAGTACCGTCTGGTCGGAAACGGCGATATTGTGGGACCTTACTGTGACGGTACAAAGAAGTTCCAACATATTCATCACGATATTTAATATTTTCGAAAAGAGGCACTACACATGACAGTATCCATTGCATCAGATCACGCAGGTTATGAACTGAGACAAAAAGTTAAGAAACACCTTGAAGAGAAAGGCTTTACAGTCCTTGACGGCGGCGCGCCCAACGGAACTGATTCCTTCTCATATGTTGATGCCGGAATAAAGGTTGCGGAAGACGTTGTAAACGGCAGAGCCGACAGGGGCATTGCAATCTGCGGAACGGGAATCGGAATCTCCCTTGTCTGCAACAAATACAAGGGAATCAGATGTGCTCTCTGCAGCAATGAGTTTATGGCAAAGATGTGCAGACAGCATAATGATGCCAATATTCTTGCTTTCGGCGAGCGCGTTGTAGGTCTTGGCGTTGCGCTCGGAATGGTTGATGCTTTCTTTGAAGAGGAATTCCAGGGCGGAAGACATGCTGACCGCGTTAACGGCATAAGAGCTGTTGAAGACAAGAATTTTAAGTGATCAGGAATGGGCGTAATCAAGCGTAAGATTATTTCGTTCCTTCTAAGAGATTTCTATGCTTTGAAGGATCTTGATCAAACTGCTTTCGGTGAGGAACTTCATAAACTTAAGATCCGGAAGAAGATGACCTCCGAACCTGCTCCGAAGTTCAAAAAAGCCATGAACATAGAAACCCGGAATATAGGGAAATATGTTTATTATGTGATGAGGTCCAGGAAGAAGAGCAGTACACGTAAGGTCATGTATATTCATGGCGGTGGTTTTTATTCGGAAGCTTTCAAAAGTCACTGGGAGTTCTGTGCCCGCCTTGCAGACAGGACTGGCTGCGAGATCATATTCCCTGTATATCCGCTTGTACCGGAGAGCAATACTGCGGAAGCTCACGACATGCTTTTCGGTGTTTACCGCGAAATAATTGCTGATACTGATCCTTCTGAACTTATATTGATCGGTGATTCGGCAGGAGGTACTCTTTGTCTTTCACTTTCGATGATGGCAAGGGACAACGGACTTCCAATGTCCAGAGAACTGATACTTATTTCACCGGGTTTTGGGATGAAAGACCTGAGCAAAGAAGAAAGTGACCGACTTGAGGTCATTAAAGAGCATGACTTTATGATCGGACAGTTTCCGATCAGGAAGATCGCCGAGTTATGGAATGGCGGCACTTTACCTGTTGATTACAGGACGGATGTTACCTTGGGAAGTATAGAAGGGTTGCCAAAGATCATTATGTTCTCGGGAACATATGATTTTTTGAATATTCCTGCAAGAAGATTCGTGGCAAAGCTGAAGGCCGAAGGGCACCCCCACCGTTATATTGAGAAGGAGGGCGGTTACCATGTATATGTTCTCAGCAAGAAGGCAAAGGAAGAATTTGAACTGATAGCTTCTGAGGTCGGGAACTGAACGGTCTGTTCCGTATTCAATTGATTCTTTTTATTATTTGTAATATGACAAATCTGCCAATTAGGCGTAAAATATTTTTATTGTAAAGAAGGGAGCCGGGGATAAAACATGATTGTTGCAACTTATATTATGATTGCTTCATGGCTCTCCGAGTTCTTTGCGGCCTTCGCTGAGAAGTTTGTTGAAAGGTTCGATATCGGTAATAAGAATATCGGAGCCGAGATAAGCGAAGCCATTATGCAGATACAGATGTATTTTAAAGTGGGAGATTATAAACTCCTCATTACAGATGCGGTTATTGTAACCTGGGTAGCCGTTTTGATCTTTATCATCATTATCACGCTATTGGTTGGAAAACCCTCAAAGGATCTGAAGCTTACAGCCGGACAGGCTCTTCTGGTCTCACTGACGGAACTTGTTATAACAACTGCGATGAGTTTTGGCATGAACCGTAAGCAGGCAGAGGAAGTTGCTCCAATGATCATGACATTCGGTATCGTGATCACAGCCTGCAATTCCATCTCATATTTCCACCTTCCGCCTCCGGCCAAGAATATTGCTTTTGCCATAGGCTGCGCTATTACGGCGATAATCTATGTTATCGTTATGACTTTCAAGTTTGTCGGGGCAAAGGGATTCTGGATAACGCTTACCACACCTATTGCGATCATGATCCCGTTTAAGCTCCTGGATTATGTTGTTAAGCCTTTGTCGCTGTCATTAAGGCTTTTTGGTAACGTTTTTGCAGCATATATATTTATGGAATTTCTCTCGATATCGGTACCGCTTATCCTTCCGGGAGTTGCAGGACTCTGGTTTGATATCATCGACGGTATTATCCAGGCAGTGGTCTTCTCATATCTTACGATGTCATATATCGGTGAGAATGTTGAGACTGTAAACGAATATAACGAACATCCGGAAGAGCATGAGAAGAAAAAGAAAAAGTCCAAAAAGTCAGAGACTGTTGCGGCTTGATCATATAAAGGCAGATAAATATTTTAGGAGGAACACATATGAATAGCATTCTTTTAGCAGCATTACCCATTATAGCTGCATTGGAGACAAGAGGAATTGCGGCTATCGCTGCAGCTGTAGCTATCTCCTGCGGAGCTTTTGCATCGACATTCGCAATGGGTAAAGCCGCAAGTACGGCTCTCGAAGCAGGCGCAAGACAGCCTGAGATAGTAAGCAAACTTCAGACAATGCTTCTTCTCTCGATCGTCTTCATCGAGTCTATCGGTATCTATTCACTCGTTGTTGCATTCCTTTTGATCTTTACAGTCAGCTGATAACAGGAGCAAAACAGTATGTTGTCATATTTACCGACACTGCTTTTCGAGGCAGGAGAGGAGTCGAATCTCTTCTCGCCGGATCAGTTTGCAGGTTATGCCGTAACCGCGGTCATAACGATATTCAATATTTTATTGGTGTTCTTTGTCTTCAGGCTGTTTGCCTATAAGAAGATAATAACGCTTATCCATTCACGCCAGGAAGCACTTGACGCTGAGCTTGAAGCGGCAAAAAAGTCCAGGGAAGAGGCGCAGGCTATAGTTGATTCTTCCAAAGAGACTATTGATGAGGCAAAGCGTAAAGGTTCCGAGATCCTCGAGGAAGCCAAGTCCAATGCGGATAAACAGAGCAAGGCCGTTATTGATCAGGCTAACGAGGAAGCTCAGCATATCATAGAAAGAGCGGAAGAAGATGCCGCCAGAATGAAGCGCAATGCTTTCGAGACAATGAAAGATGACATCGCAGACCTCTCGGTTCAGATAGCCGGACACATAATCGGTGATGCTGTAGCCAAAGAAGAACTTCAGAAGTCTGCCGCAATACATACGGAAGAGATCCTCGATAAAGAGGTAGCTAAGAGTGAGTAATAATCCGTCAGAGAATAATGATAATAAGGTAACCGGCAAGGCTAAATCCAGAGGTCCGTCTCTGCGTATCGAGACAGCCGGTGATATCCCTGAAGAGAAGCTTGCCAGGGTTGCCGCCAAGTTTGCCAAAGTAAATGAGATCGATGATTACCGTCTCGTTATCGAGAAGAGGGATGATCTCATCGGTGGATTTATTATCTATTTCCAGGGAAGCCGTTACGACTATTCCGTAAAAGGACAGCTTAACAGGATCGGCGCTTTCATTAAGCGTACGAGGTCATTTGATTCCTTAGAAGGAAGTGAAGCTTCAAGGAAAGCTGTCTCGCAGGAAGATTTCCCTGCAACCAAGGTCAAAGATGATCTTGAGAAAGCTCTGGAAAAGTTCCCGGAATCCCATTATCTGAGCATAGAAAATGCTGAGATATTGTCTCTTTCTGACACAGAACTCGATAAGCTGATAGAAGATGTCTTTTTGTTCCAGGAACACAAGGATGAGATAGGTAAGGTTGCGTCGATATCGGACGGCGTGGCTTCCGTTACCGGACTTAGCAACTGTATGGCAAATGAGCTTATTTCTTTTGCCTCTGGTGCTACGGGCATAGCCATGAACCTTGAGAAATCAAAGGTCGGTGTAGTTCTTCTTACCGGAGAAGACACAGTTATCGAGAGTATGACATGCAAGCGTACCATGACGACATGCTCGGTCCCTGTAGGTATGGGACTTTTGGGAAGAGTTGTGGATGCCTTGGGTCATCCTATAGACGGAAAGGGTGTCATCAGATATACGGAGGAGCGTCCGGTCGAATCTCCGGCTCCTACTATCATTCAAAGGGCACCTGTCAATACACCTTTGTTTACGGGTATTACAGCTATAGATGCTCTGACTCCTATTGGAAGAGGGCAGAGAGAGTTGATAATTGGTGACCGTCAGACCGGTAAGACATCTATTGCTATAGATGCGATCATTAACCAGAAGAATGAAGACGTAATCTGCGTTTATGTTCCTATTGGACAGAAGATGGCCAATATCGTTGCTACAGCCGGACTTCTCGAGAAACATGGTGCCATGGATTATACAGTAATCGTTGCGGCATCGGCTTCTGAATCAGCCGCAATGCAGTATGTGGCTCCTTTTGCCGCATGCGCTATTGCCGAGAAGTTCATGTATGACTATCACAAAGACGTTCTGATCGTTTACGATGATCTGTCGAAACATGCGCAGGCATACAGAGCAATCTCATTGCTCCTCAGAAGACCTCCGGGAAGAGAAGCATATCCGGGTGATGTTTTCTATCTGCATTCAAGACTTTTGGAGAGATCTGCAAAACTCTCTGATGAACTGGGCGGAGGTTCGATAACGGCACTTCCGATCGTTGAGACACAGGGAAATGACATCTCGGCTTATATTCCGACAAATGTTATATCTATTACTGACGGTCAGATCTACCTGTCGCCGGAACTGTTCTTCTCAGGCCAGAGACCTGCCGTTAATGTCGGTCTGTCAGTATCCCGTGTAGGCGGTGCTGCCCAGACAAAAGCTGTCAAGAAAGTTGCCGGACCTTTGAGAATTTCTTTGGCTCAGGCCCGCGAAATGGCATCATTCTCGCAGTTCGGTTCTGATCTTGATGAGAATACCCAGCTTCAGATCAAACGCGGTGTCGTACTTAACGAAGTGTTGAAACAGGAGAGATTCTCGCCTCTTACTATGGCAGCCGAAGTCGTGCTGCTTTACTGTGCCACCACAGATAAGTTTAATTTCCTTGCAACGGAAGATATAACTGAGTTCTATGAGGATCTTTTTGCTGATATTAGACTCAGGCATCCAAATATCTTCGAAGAGATCTCCGATGGAAAAGTATTGACTGATGAGATCAGGTCCGAGATCGATTCGGCCTATGATGAGTTCAAGGAATCATTCCTGGCCGAGCACGAGGAGTACGTCGAGGACGACTGATCTTATGGAGAGTTTCAGCGCTATCAAGAAGAGAATGAAGAGCGTCAATGACATCAGTCAGATGACTAATGCCATGCAGCTTGTGTCGAGTGCGAAAATGCGCCGCTCACAGCTTCTTCACGAATCCATGTATCCGTTCTTTCTTTTCTGCGTTGAGAGCATGCAGGAAATGATTCGTAACAATGAACACCTTGATAACCCTTTCTTTGTTCTCGACCAGAAGCAGGAAGGTGAGACCTGGAAGATAGGTTACTTCGTTCTGTCGGGCGATCAGGGTCTTGCCGGCGCATATAACAACAATATGGTAAAGATCACTGAGGATCACGTTAGACAGAAGATAATGGAAAATACCCAGAAGAACGTAGCAACGTCGTATGAACTCAATGTTTTCGGGCGTCTGGCAAGAGAGAAACTCATGCGTCTGGGTTATAAAGTCAATTCAGAATTCTCTTTCCCAATCTCGGAGCCGACTTATGTTGATGCCAGACAGGTTAGTGCGATCATGAGAAACAGGTTCCTCAAGGGCGACTTTGATCTTGTTTATCTCCTGTACACCCACATGGAATCATCAGTCAAGATGGAACCGGTTGCATTAAGGCTTTTGCCTGTTGATACAAAGTCAATATCCAGGCTCCTGCCAAGGGATCTTAATGATGCGGGAATGGCTATGCAGAGAGGATCTGATCTTGAGTATTTCCCCGATTCTGATGCGGTATTCAATTATCTTATCGATTCTTATACTAACGCGATGGTTTTCGGAGCCATGGTTGATGCATTTGCAAGCGAGCAGACTGCAAGGCTTACGGCCATGGAAAATGCGACAGATAATGCGGAAGAGATGATGAAAAAACTTGAGCTCATGAGCAACCGTGCCCGTCAGGCGAAGATAACAACAGAACTGACCGAGATCGTAAACGGTGCCCAGCAGGCAGACAAGATGTGAGGAATAGCATATGGCATACGGTAAAGTAATTCAGATAATCGGACCGGTAATTGACTGTGAGTTCTCCAAGGGTGAGATCCCTAAGATCAATGAGGCTATCAGGATCATGAAGAAGACGCCTTCAGTTCCGTCTGATGCTGCTGTTCCGTATGAACAGGATGTTATCAAGAGTGACAGCGATGTTTATGCCGAGGTGCTCCAGCAGCGTGGAAGCAACATCGTAAGATGCGTATCATTCAATGCAACGGAAGGTCTTACCAGAGGTCTCGTATGTGAATCTCTAGGGTCTTCCATAAAGGTTCCTGTTGGTGAGAATATTACAGGCAGGCTCTTTGATGCCATAGGTCATCCGATCGACAACAATGGAGAGGTCAACAGCGATGCTTACTGGCCGATCCACAGGCACGCACCTTCTTTTACCGAGCAGTATCCTGCGGAGACAATGCTTGAGACCGGTATTAAGGTAATCGACCTTCTTGTCCCGTTCTCACGTGGTGGTAAGATCGGTCTGTTCGGAGGTGCTGGAGTCGGAAAGACAGTTCTTATTCTCGAACTCATTCGTAACATTGCAAGTGAGCATGGCGGATATTCAGTATTCACCGGTGTCGGTGAACGTTCACGTGAAGGCAACGACCTCTGGAACGAGATGAAAGCTTCCGGGGTTCTTGATAAGACCATAATGGTATTCGGTCAGATGAATGAGACCTCAGGTGCAAGAATGAGAGCTCCTCTCACAGGTCTTACAATGGCTGAGTATTTAAGAGATGAGAAACACAGGGATGTTCTCCTGTTCATCGATAATATCTATAGATTCGTTCAGGCCGGTTCTGAAGTATCAGCGTTGCTGGGCCGTATTCCTTCTGCTGTAGGTTATCAGCCTACTCTTGCAGGAGAAGTCGGAGAACTCCAGGAGAGGATCACTTCCACGCGTAACGGCTCCATTACTTCGATCCAGGCCGTGTATGTTCCTGCTGACGATATTACTGACCCTGCACCGGCAACGACTTTTGCACATCTTGATGCCAATATCGTTCTCTCACGTGCCGTAGTTGAACTTGGTATTTATCCGGCGGTTGACCCTCTTGAATCGTCATCCAGAGTGCTTACAGAAGATGTTGTAGGATCCGAGCATTACCATGTTGCACGTAAGGTTCAGGAAATGCTTCAGCGATACAAGGAACTTCAGGACATCATTGCTATCCTTGGTATGGAAGAACTCTCCGAGAAAGACAGACTTATGGTATCCCGCGCCCGTAAGGTCCAGAGATATCTCTCACAGCCTTTCTTTGTAACTGCTGATTCCACAGGATTCTCGCCCAGATATGTTCCTGTTGAGGAGACTGTAAAAGCCTTCGGGGAACTCATCTCCGGTTCTCTGGATCACATTCCTGAACAGTGCTTCTTTATGAAGGGCGGTCTTGATGACATTATTCAAGCATATAAAGAGACAAATCCTTGATTTTGATATATGGCTGAACATATAACTCACAAGATCAATCTGCTAATCGTTACCCCTTACGAGGATTTCTTTGAGGGGCTGGTTGATAGCGTCAGGATCCCCACCAAAGATGGGGAGTTTGGCTTCATGGCAGGGCATACTCCATTTGTAGCAGCCTTGGAACCCGGTGCCTGTGCACTTACCGTAAACGGTAAGACCAGATATTGCATGCTTTCTGAGGGTTACTGTGAGATCAACGGAATGCTTGCACTCATAGTCTGCAACTCAGCCGAGTGGCCGGAGAATCTGCGGCTTAGACGAATGATCAATGCTTATAAGTCTGCTCTTGAAGAACTTAAGACACACAAGGATAAGAATGGCAGACCGGTTTTCCCTGATGACAGTATTGCCAAGGGAAAGCGGGCACTTGCCAGAATGCGCTTTATCGAGAGATACGGTACTGATGCCCAGAAGGAAAGACTTGCCGGATATAAGAAAAGTGATTTCCCGGGAGGAGTTGTTCCAAGACTTCCGGTTAGTGGCTGATAAAGCCGTGTCTAGCGGTTAAACCGCGAGCTTATTCGCTTCATTAGTACTGAATCTGAACTCTATATTTCCTACTGTTATCTTCTGTCCTGATTTGATCTCATAAGATCTTCCGTTCTCGATAGGTGAGTCCTCTAAATATGTTTTCCCTGAGCCTTTGGCAGGCTCAAGATAGAACGATCCGTCTTTTTGTTTTATGACCGCATGCAGAGGTGCAACCGCAGGATCATCCAGAACAATGTCGGATAAGAAGCAGTCGGAACCGATATTGGTCTCATCAAGATAAACGGTATATTGTGAAGCAACACCTTTGCTGTTACCGATAAGGTTCAGGCGGCCGGAGATGACAGGATTGAATTGCTCTGACCTGATGTTGGTTTTGCGTTCTACGGATAATACTTTATCCGTTTCAGGTGTTTCATAATTTCCGAAAAGGTCATTGCCTGATACTGTCATATCCTCGGAGAACAGAATTGAACTTCGTTGTCGTGATTTTTCCTGTGATTCAGCTTTTTTATCGTGTTCTTCACGTTTCTTTTGATTCAGAAGAGTTACGGTGAGAATGACGATTGCCAGAAAGAAGAATAAAAAGCAGGGAAGGAGCATACCGAATACCAGCGTTACGAATGAGAGAAAAGCCGACAGGCATGAGATCATAAGATCCGTTTCCGCTTTTGAATAACGGTTTATTCTATGGGGCGTTTTGTTTTTTGTCTTTCCTGAGATGTCATTTAGAACAGGTAAAGATGAGTCGCTGTTATTATCAGTTCCTCTTAATATCCCGGCTATCTTCAGGAACATTTCTTCATTGTTCTCTTTTACGCTGTATACCAGTGCATTTATCTCATCATCACTAATGATGCTCTTAAAGAAACTGCAGTTAAGAAGTTTTTCCAGCCTGCTGACGCCTAAAGCAGAGAGACATAAGTCTTCAGGACTGCTCTTTACAGGAAGGCAGCATAATTTGAGGGTGATACCCTCGGGATCCGTAAATATCATATCCGGATCCAGGACTATGCTGGATGGAGAGATAAGATGATCAAGAAGTTTTACGAAAGAATAAAAAAGGTCCCCTGCAGATCTTCTTCTGAGATTAAGGTTTCTGATCTCTTTTTTATTCGGGGTGATCTTTTTGCCCGGAGATAATACGGAAAACTCCGGATCTGTGATCTGCAAATATCCCGAGAATTCAAAGTAACACATTGCACCGGTACCGATCGATTCGGTACCGGGTTTTATATAGAAGTCTGATCTGTTGCCGGCAATTACCTCCTCGGCATAAATAGACAATATATCCGGACTGTCAAACTTCTCTATGGCGTAGTATCCGTAGGGTCCCTTCTTTATTTGCATTATTATTGATTCCTTCAGTCAGATAACTCGAAAATATACATAGTTCAGGAATGCACGATGCTTCCTCAAAAATACAAAAGCAAATGGTCAGAATGCGGATTCGATCTTTGAGTCATCAAAACAGAATTCCATTACTTTTTGTCCGTATTCCGTTAGTCCCGCTCTAAAGAGCAGGGCAAGTGCGACAAGGACCGCAACGATGATAACAACTTCAACGGTTCCCATACCTTTTTTGTTATTCCATCTCATGATCTTTCTCATAGTCATTTCCTCCTTTATAAGCCGAGTGAGATAATTGCGGGTGTCATAGCGACCATAAGGACGCTGATAAAATCAAGAGTCATCGGGATTATCATTCCCAAAGCCTCACGTTCCTGTCTTTTGCGCGCGGCATTTCTGCATAAGTTCCAGCATGCCTGCGACTGCAGATTGAGCATATTAAGTACTTCTGCTGATCCGAGCCTTCCATATCTGGCAATGAGCAATAGAGCTGCCTGCGCTTCCGGAATCTGTATTCTTAATGAGAACTTCTCAACAGCATCAGAAGCCGGGATACCACTCAGGATCATTGCTCTGAGGTTCTTAATCTCGAGAGACAGACTCTTGTTTTCTTCGAATGCTTTTGAACATATTGATATGGCTTTTGGAAGCTGCATTCCGGATTCGAGAAGTGTTGAGATCAAACATAAGAACAAAGGTATATCGCTCATCAGTTCTTCTCTTTTGCGCTCGACGTCTGATTTGATCTCATATCCTCCCAGAAGAATAACGACTGTGCTGAAAAGAAATGCAAAGAGAGGATTTCTGTTAAGGCTCAAGAGTATAGAAGCGGACAGAACAAGTGATGCGGTTCCTGCTAATATCTGTTTCTTTAAATACTGTTCGTAAGTAAAGTCCGGATTAACAGAGAGCTCGTTGAAAAGTTCGTGCCTTGATGTTATGAAACTTGCGGGGAATAATTTTTTTACTAATCCGGTAAGCGGGAGCTTCCGGGTTTTACTGCCGGAAGCGGCAGTTACTGCAAGTTCTGATTTATAAGCTTTCCGTCCCTGCTCGTGAGACATGAATTTCAAAAGCATTGCACATGCAACAGTGCATATGCCGAATGCTGCGGCCAGTATAATTGCTCCGGTTCCGGTGCTCCTGGCCATATCAAGATATTCACGGCTCATATAATTCAATGCGAAAGTAACTCCGAAAGGCATAGCGCACAATATTGCAGCTTCAGCATTCTTTCCTGCGTTGGATGCTGCTATCTCACCCTGAACGGCGTTAAGTTCAGACAGCATTTGGCAGGAACTTCTTAAGATAGACAATGTGTTATTTCCGATCTCACCTGATATGGCCAGAGCATGGAATACCGGAACAGTCTCGGGAAACCCGATCTGCTGGGCAAATATATTGAGTGACTCTTCAAGACTTACATGAAGCTTCAGATTGTTTTCAAGATTGATCAGAGGCTTCAGGAGCAATGAACGCTTGCCGAATGTCTTCTCGATGACAGGCCTGATCAGCAGCAGGGATTTCTCGATGGAATAGCCGCTTGATACACTAGTGCACAATACCTGCAGAAGAACAAGGAGTTGTGTTCTCATATGCCTGTAGTTATTTGAGTATATCTTCTTGGCTGTTTCTTTCCACGGGAAAATGCTGAGCACTATGGCAAGAATAAGCCTGATGGGCTCAGAGGCGATGAAAAGACCTGAGGCGAAGTAAACCAGGGCAACAAAAAGCGGATATGCCCATATCATTTTCGCCAGGAAAACAGGGAAGGAGTGACTCTTCTTATGCGCGGTACGCCATTGCATTCTGGATGTCTTCAGTACTTGCGATACGTTCAAGTCCTTCACCTCCTTTGTTCCTGTATAGTGTCTTGAGACGGTATTCATGGTCTGCAGGCGGCATGACTTCGCAGATCTCGTCTATATATCTTTTGCCTTCGCGGCTCCTCATGATGTGGATAACCAGATTGATTCCCATGGAAACCTGTGTGAGTATTGCGTCATACGGAAGACTTGAACCCGATAAGATCATTGCGGTAAGACGTTCCATCATCTCAATGCATGAATTGCTGTGACCAGTGCTCATGGAACCCGGGTGTCCGCTTGTCAGGCATGACAGAAGATCCGCACTTTCTTTTCCTCTTACCTCGCCAACTATTATCCGGTCCGGACGCATTCTCAGGGATGCCCTTATCATCATGCCGATGTTTACTTCTCCGGTTCCGTCAGGTCCCGGGAGCCTTGCTTCCATACGGACAAGATTCTCTATGCCCTGAAGATTAAGCTCAGCTGAATCTTCAATCGTGACGATACGCTCGTTCTTAGGGATGAAATTACTGAGACTGTTCAAAAATGTCGTTTTACCGGAACCAGTACCGCCGCATATGAAGATCGTTCTTTTGTTGCGCACGCATTCTGCAAGAAAACGTGCAGCTTCCTCGCTTATAAAATCCTGTCTGATCAGCGAGACTATATCGTGTGTTATTCCTGTAAACTTTCTTATCGTTACTGTTGTCTCTCTGGATATCGGCGGAAGAACGGCATTTGCACGTGACCCGTCGGGAAGTCTCAGATCTGCTATGGGATTTGCCTCATTGAGCGGTCTGTTCTGGTTTGCAAAAAAGCAGGAGATGCATGTCTTCAGAGATTCCTCGTCTCTGAAAGCCAGATCAGACCTGTAAAGTTTTCCTCCTCTTTCATAGAAGATCTTAAAAGGTCCGTTTACCATTATCTCGGTGACGGAAGGATCTTCCATCAGAGGTTCGATAACATCGAGACGTCTTAATGAGTTGAACACAGATCTTGCCATCTCGCGTTTCTCATCCAGGCTCATCTTGTAAGAGGTGTTATCTGAAATAACGTCAGAGATGATCTCCCGGAGCTTCTCATCTGATGGATCGGTTTCTCCGGATATCGTATTAAGAACACAGTAGGTTATCTGTTCTTTGATGTCAGCAGTATCTGTCCTTGAAGGAGTCATACTACGAGTCTCCTTTGAACAATGTTCTCTTCTGCTGATCTGTGTGTTGTAAAGTCTTCTGCATAATAAACTGAGACGCGCTCCTGTCCCAATGTCCTTGTGATCAGGTTTATGAGTTCTCTCGCGCCAAGATCCTCGGCTGCGTTTCTTGCAGGCAGAAGGATATAGACTTTATCACAGTTTGCCAGAAGTTCCGGGAGATCATTTGTCCGGAAGCCTTCCATGACTGCCAGGACATTGACAGATCTGTTCCTCGAGTGGGCAAGGTCTGCCGCGTGGTTTATCAGTGTAATAGACCGCCCGACACCAAGATCATAAACATCATCGTAGTTTGCTGTGCTTCCCGGTGTGAGAAATCCGTAATCATCCATATTGCAGTATTTGAGAATGTCTTCCGGAACGAACCGTTTCTGCTTGCAGGCTTCAAGAAGAGCCGTCATATTACATCCGGAACTCCTGTGCCACAGAGATCTCAGCTTGCTGGTAAAATCCAGCCTGATATTGTAACCGGCATTGTCAGGTCCGGAGTATAGTTCCCTGATAAAGTTATCTCTTACATCCGAGTAGACGAACGGAATGACGGCGGTTATTGAACCTGTTGTGACAGTTTTTGTAAAAGAGGGTGTGTCTTCCGTGGGCATTAACAAGGAAATCAGTCTGGCACAGTCAATAATGCCGCCGTCTTCCGTCAGTCTGATGGGTGAGGATATATCAGCGATTTCTTCTTCATCAATATTTGCAGGATCATAAAGGACCCTTGTAAAGTCACTGAATCTTTCTTCATAATCCTGTTCATCGATATAGGGATTAACGATGTATGCTTCAGGGTAGAAGCAGCCGAGCCTCTTTTTGAGAAGCCGGTATATATATTCATTCTTCTCAAAGATCCTGATTGTAAAAGCCATATCTTTTTCCCCTTAAATTAGTGTTTCTTTAGCCGGATTGTAAGTCCCCGGACTCTTTGATAAAAGCGACAAAATCCGACAAAAACTGATAAGGCGGAAGCCGGGAAAACGGTTTTCGGAAAAAGTAATAATAAGATTAATATTATTAGCGTTCTGCTGACACAATGCTGTTAACGGGAATATTTCGATCCTTTTCAGCAATTGACAAAGAGGGTTCCGATAAGTAAAATCGAAACACAAAATAAATAAGTTCATGCTTATCAAGAGAGGCTATAGGGACCGGCCCGTTAAGAGCCCGGCAACCGCGGAGAGCAGCGGTGCCAATTCCGGCAGGGAAACCTGAAAGATGAGGATCGTTAATATACAACGTCAGCCTTCTCCTTTCGGGGGAAGGTTTTTCTTTTACAAGGCATTGAACGGAAAGGAAAGAAAATGAGAAATAAAAAAGGAAACTGGCTGTTCACTTCCGAATCAGTAACTGAGGGACATCCCGACAAGATCTGTGATCAGATCTCAGACAGTGTTCTTGACGCTATCCTTGAGCAGGACAGTACCGCAAGAGTAGCATGCGAGACTTGCACAACTACAGGCATGGTACTTGTTATGGGTGAGATCACCACATCAGCTTATGTTGATATCCCTTCGATCGTAAGAAACAAGATCAAAGAGATCGGCTATAATTCCAGCGACATGGGTTTTGACAGTAATTCCTGTGCTGTTCTTACTTCTATCGATGAGCAGTCTCCGGATATAGCTATGGGTGTTAACGAATCCTATGAGGCGCGTCACGGCGGTGAGAAGGAACTTGATACCGGTGCTGGTGACCAGGGCATGATGTTCGGGTATGCTAACGATGATACTCCTGAATTTATGCCTATGCCGATAGCTCTTGCTCACAGACTTACAAGACGCCTTACAGAGGTGCGTAAGAACGGTGCGGATTTCTTAAGACCTGACGGTAAATCGCAGGTTACAGTTGAGTATGAGAATGACAAGGTAAAGAGGATTGATGCTGTCGTTATCTCAACACAGCACAGTGCTGATGTTACACTCGAATACCTCGAGGATTACATTAAGGAAAATGTTATCAAGACTGTCATTCCTGCTGATCTTATGGATGAGAATACGAAGATCTATATCAATCCTACAGGCAGATTTGTTGTCGGCGGTCCTCAGGGCGATTCCGGTCTTACGGGAAGAAAGATCATCGTTGATACATACGGCGGATTTGCTCGTCACGGCGGCGGATGCTTCTCAGGTAAGGACCCGACGAAGGTTGACCGTTCAGCATGCTACATGATGCGTTATGTTGCAAAGAACATCGTTGCTGCAGGACTTGCTTCCGAGTGCGAAGTCCAGGTTGCCTATGCTATCGGTGTGGCAAAGCCCGTATCAGTAATGGTAGATACGTTCGGCACGGGCAGGATCAGTGATGAACAGCTCACTGATATTGTTAACAAGGTTTTCGATTTAAGACCTGCAGCGATCATAAGAGATCTTGATCTCAGAAGACCTATCTACAGTCAGACAGCAAGTTATGGCCATTTCGGCAGAACAGATGTCGAGCTCCCCTGGGAGAGAACGGATAAGGTTGAAGAGCTTAAGAAACTCGCTGGAATCTGATCACCTGACTATAAAAGTCTCAAATGCCCGGTTAGAGTCTCAACTTTAGCCGGGCTTATTGTTTTCGAAAATCAACTTTGATAGCATTTTGAAAAACTCAAGAAGAGAAGAGTATGAAGAAAGAGCCAAAAGACAATAAGGTCTTCACTTTGTCGGTATCTGATATCGGCACTGAGATCGAAGATAAAAAGGTAACCTGCATTAAGGTTTTCTGTCCAAGGAAGGCGAATGATTTCGTTTCTTTTTTGTGCGACGGAAGATTTACCGTGGCAGGCAGATCCAAGGTTGATATTGTCGAGGGCGGGACATATATAATCTCCGGCAAGGTAACCGAGTGGAACAACCGGCCACAGGTTACTTTAAAGAAGATACGTGTTGATGATGAAGCGGGGGATACGCTTCTTGTTGCATCTTTTCTTGCTGACAATATAAGCGGGCTTGGAAAGACCATAGCAGAATCTTTAGCGGAAAAGTTTGGAACTGATATCCTTAAGGTATTGACTGAGACTCCTGAACTGGCTTCTTCGGAGATTGCCAGACTGTCTCCGGCCAAAGCGTTGGCGATCTGCGACAGCATCACACAGGAATATGAGTTTTTTGAACAGGGTCTCGAAGCAAAACTGATGGGTTTTTCGCAGGCTCAGATCAAGGCTTTGAAGAATCTTGATAAGCTCGATTGCGGTGATATCAGAAAAGCTCCTTTCGGACTTATGGGGCAGGGAATATGCGGATTTGAACTCCTTGACAGGATCGCTCTTGGAGAAGGGGTATCTCCTGTTGCTCCTGAACGTATCGCGGCGGCACTATACCAGGCCTGTATGTATCTTCATGAAGAAACCAAGTCAACCGCACTGAAGCCCCAGGCAGTCAGGAAAAGAGCTTTGGAATATGTTAATACCCATGAATCAAAACTCACGTCAGAACAGTTCTCTGAGGTGTTCAGGGCGGGTGCATCACTTGCCGTAAAAGATAAAAAGATCGCAGTTTACAAATATGATGACGGTAAGTGTGCCGTGTGTGATGTTGAGGATCCTGAAGCACGCTTTGCAACCATGAGTTACTTTTCATCAGATCTTGCGATCGAGAGAAGGATCAACGAGATGCTCAAGACGAAGACCAATCCGCCTTCAAGAGTTGAGAGCGACAGGATAATGAGGGAGGTCGCATCTGATCTTGGCATCATTCCGGACAGATCCCAGCTTGATGCACTGTATTTATGCATGCACAGCCCGATAAGTGTTATTACCGGTGGCCCGGGAACCGGCAAAACGACTATTATGGGTGTGCTTGGGGAATACTTCAGAAGAAATCGTATAAGCTGTGTGTTTGCAGCTCCGACCGGAAGAGCTGCGAAGAAGCTGTCAGAGGCATGCGGGAGCGAGGCTTCCACTATCCACAGGCTTCTTGGTGTTAGAAGAACCATAAATGCCGATGATGATACGCTTCCGGATGACAGGGCGTCGCATTACAACAGTCTCCTTTTTGTTCATGGTAAAGATAATCCGATAATTTGCCGGGTTATAGTTATTGATGAGATGTCTATGGTCGATACCATGCTCTTCCGTCATCTTCTTGATGCAACGGATAAAGGAACTTCACTTATCCTTGTAGGTGACCCTGACCAGCTACCGTCTGTAGGGTGCGGTGATATCTTAAGAGATCTTTTGTCCTGTGAGTCTATTCCGAAAATAAGACTTGATGCTCTTCACAGACAGACAGATGGCGGTTCTATCGCAGTAAATGCGGGACTTATCCTCAATGGAGAAGAACCTGCGGAAAAAGGTGATGACTTTGAGATCATCAGCTGCAGCAGTGAAGATGAAGCCCAGGAAACGATTGCCCGGCTTGTAATGGAACATAAAGATGAGGACCTTATCTGTCTTACACCGACCAAGAACGAGAACGTGGCATTGGGTACAGTCCAGCTCAACAGGCTTATACAGGCGCTTGAACAGAAAGATGATCTTAAAGTTCTTAAAAGAGGTCAGAGCCTGGTTCTTCATGTCGGTGACAAAGTTATGCAGAACAAGAATGATTACTCCACAGAATGGATAGATCCTGTAACAGGAGAAGTCATGCAGGGTATATTCAACGGCGAATTGGGAGTGATAAGTGACATCGATCCGCTGAAGGGAAGCATTACCATATCTTTTGATGAAGGCAAGACTGCAGAGTATAAGGGTAAACTGCTGGAAAACATAGATCTGGCTTATGCCGTCACTGTCCATAAATCACAGGGATGTGAATTTGACAGGGTAATAATCGCATTGGGCAAGATGAATGCCCTGCTTTATAAACGCAGTCTGCTCTATACGGCTGTTACAAGGGGCAAGATGAACGTTACTATCGTTGAATGTGAAGGAACGCTCAGCAAGTTCCTGAGAGCGCCCAAGGGTGAGATAAGAGAAACCTGCTTAAGAGATCTTCTAAAGACGGTTGATCACCGAAGGAATAAATAATGGGAAAAACTTGCGGTAATCGTGACAGGACCGCGGCGCGGAATGCGGTATCAGATGAGATGAGAGAAGTGTTCAGAGGAGCAGCGGATCTTATCCTGCCTTACAGATGTGAGATCTGCGGCGATGTGTCTGACACAGAAGACCGTTTTGGAAACTATGCCGTTCTGTACAAAAATCTGTATTCCCAAGATCCTGAACTCCATATCTGCGGCAAGTGTCTGTCTTCCATCAATGTTTCAGAAGAAGATAAAAGATGGTTCCTCTGCCTTTCTAATCCTGTTGGAAACGATCCGTGTCCCGGGCTGGCCCTCTATATGCCTTTTACATATAAGGGCCTTGTTGAACGTGCCATTCCGAAGATCAAGTTTGGCGGAAAGATCGAACTTGCCAGACTGTTTGGATGTCTGCTGGGTTCTGCTCTGTCTAATGAACATATTAGTGCAGATCTTATAGTTCCGGTTCCGTTATCACCGGAACGGCTGGCAGAAAGAGGATTTAATCAGGCTTCTGAGATTGCATATCCTGTGGCTAAACTTAATAACATACCGTTTGCTGATGATGTCCTTGTAAGGATCAAGGAAACAAAAAGACAGTCGGAAATAAGGGACATTAACAAAAGAGCTTTTAATGTATCAGGTGCGTTCGGCGTGAGTGACAACTGGGATGTGACCGGCATGACCGTAATAGTCGTGGATGATGTGGTGACGAGCGGTGCCACTCTTCATGAGGCTGCTGTTGCACTTTATAATGCAGGTGCTTCAAAAGTGTTATGTGCTGCTTTTGCCGGAAATAGAAATGTGAAGAATGCAGAGCCATTCTAAATTAAGCTCTCATGAATACTGCTCGCTAGAGGAGCACCCGTTTATCCGAGCTGGATAACGCCGGTGACTCTGATGATAAATGAGATCATTAAATAGAGGAAATTGACGATCAGTGCTGCGAGAACCAGAGTGAGCCACACGCGCTTAACGCTGAATTTCCTGTTCTTGCGGAGTTCGTCGTGAAGAGGCGTGGTTATGCTTTTAAACAGTATGATCTTTTTCTTTGTGAGTCTTCCCACTGTGATCTTTAAGATGGAGATACCGCCGTCGCAGAGGAAGGGGAGACCTACAATAAGATAAAGGAAGGGGATACGGCAGTAGATCAGGAAGAAGGCTATAAAGAAACCTAATGATCTTGAACCAGCATCGCCCATGAGCATTTTCGATGGATTAAAGTTAAAGATGAGATAAGCAATGAGAGCCGGAACAAAAGATGCGGTGATCAGTGCAGGGTTAGCATCAGGAAGCGTTCCTGCTAAGGCCCCCGCGATAAATGTGGTGACTACGGCAATGACTGAGAGCGAACCGGAAAGACCGTCTATACCGTCAGTGGCATTGGTGGCGTTGATCGATACGACCAGCAGTATTACTGCAAGGATATAGTACAGGACGGGGTTAATATCGAAATATGATCCGGTGACTGCGATATAAACGCGTGTTCCGAAAAAATGAACGCAAATAAAAGCTCCGACAAGTGATACAACAAAATCAAGAGCACCTTTGATGTACTCATTCCAAGGGTCTTTAGATCTGTCATCGAGCCATCCTGTGACCATTTCCGCCAAAACCGCGAGGAGTCCGAATCCCAAACCGGATATGGTGTTGCCACTCTCGAAAATGCCTTTCCCGGTTGTTTCCGGAGCAATAACAAAACACAAAACCGCTGAGACAAGCAGGAATACCAGAATAAAATAGAAACCTACACCAGTGGGTTTGCCGATGTTTACCTCTGCGCCCTGGGCGAATTTGCGCCCGCGGTCATGACCCAATAAGACCATCTCGCCCGGCAGGAATTTGAGAAGTATAAATGTGATGGCAAAGGAGACAAGGCAACCGATAACCAGCTTACATGTGAAAAGCATTATATACCCTCGCTCATAAGGTTTCTTCAACATGGGACAGGCTGATCACCGATCAACTCTTCCCTAAGGCATTATACATTAACAGTATTTAGATAAAAATCAATAAATCGTTCAATAAATCAGTCCCGTATGTCGGGAAGTATTGGCAAAAATATGTTAACATAGTCACTTGTAATAAGGAGAAAAAGATATGGATTACAAAGATTTGATCGCTTCTAATTTGAGTAAATGCACCGGTCTGGATAAGACACAGGTCGAAGGACTCATTGAGATACCGCCAAAGCTCGAGCTTGGTGATTATGCATTTCCGTGCTTCGTACTGGCAAAGACACTTCATAAGGCTCCTCCCATGATTGCCAATGAACTTAAAGAATCACCTGAACTCGTCAGTGGATTTGACGGAGCAGTCACGGTTGATACGGCAGGTCCTTACATCAATTTCAGGATAGACAGAGGCGTGCTTGCCGGGAATGTTATCTCTGAGATCATTGCTGAGGGCGATCAGTACGGCAACAGGAATATAGGTGAGGGAAAGAATGTTATCGTTGAGTTTTCCTCCCCGAATATAGCGAAGCCTTTCCATGTCGGTCACGCTTTTACTACTATTCTCGGCAATTCTCTCTCAAATATCTATTCAAGGCTCGGTTATAACGTTATCAGATTCAATCACCTCGGAGATTACGGCACCCAGTTCGGAAAGCTCATCACGGCTTACAGACTCTGGGGTGACGAAGAGGCTATGAAGAATAATCCGATTGACGAACTCACAAGAATTTATGTTAAGTTCCACGATGAATGCAAAGTAAGTGAGGAACGCGGGAAAGAACTTGAAGATACGGCAAGGGATAATTTCAGGAAACTCGAAGAGGGTGAAGCTGATGAGGTTGCGCTTTGGCAAAGGTTCAGGGATCTGAGCCTTGAGGTTTTCGAGAAGACCTATGAGAGAATGGGAATTAAGTTCGATAATTACAACGGTGAATCATTCTATTCATCAAGGATCCCGGGTGTTGTAAAGATGCTTGAGGACAAAGGACTCCTGGAAGAGAGCGAAGGCGCCAAGGTCGTAAAGCTCGAGGAGGAAGGTCTGCCTCCGTGCCTTGTCGTGAAGAGTGACGGAACAACTATATATGCATCAAGAGATCTTGCTGCGGTTCTTTACAGACATGAGGAGTTCAATTTCTACAAGAATATCTATGTTGTAGGTCTTCCGCAGCAGCTCCATTTCAGACAGGTCTTTGCTGTTCTCAAGAAGGCGGGATATGACTTTGCTGATGACTGTGTTCATGTCGGATTCGGACTTTTGAAGTTCAAGCCGAAGAAGGATGAGAACGGAAATGAGGTTGCCGAGGCATTCTCTACACGTTCCGGCAACATAATCAAGCTTGATGATTTCCTTGATAAAACGACAGAGAAGACTGCGGAGATTATCAGGAAGAACAGTGAACTCAGGGGCGGTGACATGACAGATGAGCAGATTGCTAAAGTATCTGAAGTTGTCGGTCTTGGTGCCGTAACATACACATATCTCAAAGCTGGAAGAGAGAAGGATATCTTCTTTGACTGGGATGACATGCTTGATTTTGAAGGTGATACAGCACCGTACCTTATCTATACATATGCCAGGATCAAATCAATCCTCAGGAAAGCAGCAGAACAGGGTATTTCAGGAACTATGGATTCCCTGGATAAACTCACCGCTGAAGATGAATACGCAGTAATAAGGAGCCTTGCGGACTTTAAGGATGCGGTTGTTAAGGCTGCTGAGAGTTATGAGCCTTTTATGATCTCACGTCAGATAGCTCTTATCGCAAGGAATTTCAACCGTTTCTACAATAATTCAAGGATACTTAATGCAGACAGCGCAGAGATCAGAGATGCAAGACTGAAGCTGTGCGAGGCTGTTTCTGATTGCCTTAAGTCAGGTCTTGATATGCTCGGTATCGGCGTAGTCGAGAAGATGTGAGATTCCCGGACTGAAGATACAGAAAGGTGATTGCATGGAGAATACAGCGAACAGCTCGGTGCCTGATTTTAAGGAACTGACATACTCACGGCCGGATCTTGATAAGTTCACGGAAACAGTCAGAAATGTAAGACTAAGACTCATGACTTCTAAGACCATTGAGGCTGCTGACGAGGCTCTTGGTGAATATGAGCTGGCCATAAGTTCTTTTGATACTCAGTACGCTCTATGCCAGATCCTTCATGATCTTGATACTTCGAATGAGTTCTATAACGATGAAATGGATTTTTTCGATGAAGCCGGAGCAAGGGTCCAGGAGCTTTCTTCCGCTGTGCTTTCGGGACTTCTGACATGCCCCTGCGCTGACAGTCTTAAAGAGAAATACGGTCCCATGATCTTCCGTAAGGCCAAAAACCAGAAAGAAATCATCTCAAGCGAGGTTATCGATGACTTAACCGAGGAGTCCAGGCTGGAAAATGAATATTCCCAGAAGCAGTCCGAGGCAGAGATACCGTTCGGTAAGAAGAATCTCAACCTTAGCCTTATCCAGCCGTTTCTACAGTCGACAGACAGAAGCGTCAGGCGGAGCAGTCACATTGCTCTTGATGCTTACTATATGTCGCGGAAAGACACATATGACAAGATCTACGATGATCTTGTGAAGGTCAGGACATCTGCAGCTGTAAAGCTCGGCTACAACAATTTCACTGAGCTCGGTTACAAGCGGATGGAACGCTACGATTACACAAGGGAAGATGTTGCTGCTTTCAGAGAGAATATCAAGAAATATATAGTTCCGCTTACTGTACAGATCAGAAAGCTACAGCAGGAAAGGCTTGGAGTTGATAAACTGATGTTTCACGATCTTCCGTGCCTTTTTGCGGAGGGCAATCCGACCCCTGTTATAGGGAAGGATACTTACGAAGAGGCAGCAGGCAAGTTCTTCAGGAATATGTTCGGTGCCACGCCGAGTTTTTTTGATGTCCTTACGGAACACGGATATACGGATCTTCTGTCGAGACCGCTCAAGTCGACCGGCGGATACTGCATGTATCTTGAGGATTACTGCATTCCCTTTATCTTCATGAACGGCAACGGAACCTTTGACGATGTTGCGACTGTTGTTCATGAAGGCGGACACGCTTATGCCGCCCTTGCAGGAGCAGAATCTTCACCTTTTGTTGAGTGCCTGTCTCCGACGCTCGAGACTTGTGAGATCCATTCGACATCAATGGAATATATGTCCTATCCTTTTATGGATATCTTCTATGGCAAGCAGGCTGAACAATACTGCGAACTGCATATGACTGACGGACTTCTGTTCCTTCCGTACGGCTGCATGGTCGATGAGTTCCAGCACATTATCTATGATAATCCGAATATGACTCCGGACGAGCGTCATGAGATCTGGAGAATGCTCGAACAGACTTATCAGCCTTTCATCAATTACGATGAGAACGATACACCTTTCCATGCTTTGGGAGGTGCCTGGATGAAGAAAGATCACATCTTTACGACACCGTTCTACTATATCGATTACTGCCTTTCCCAGATATGTGCTCTTGAGCTCTGGGAGGAATCAAGAGAGGATATGAAGGTTGCTCTGGAAAAATACAACACTCTCTGCCAGCTTGGCGGAAGTGACACTTTCCTGAATCTTATCAAACGTTCAGGACTGGAATCACCTTTTAAAGTCGATGTTATAAAGCGTCTCGCATTCAAATGCGCCGACTTCCTGAATCTGTGAGGAACCGATGAATCTTCCTGAGGAATTTCTCAATGAGATGAGTGATTTCTTCTCGCGTCAGAAGGACGTGCCGCAGGAGGGATTTCTCGAGAGCTTTGATAATGAGCCTTTAAAGGGTATCAGATTCTCGCGTTCAAAGATCAAAAGTACAGATGAGGAACACCGTCTCCTTGAGGAATTGAAAGAGGAAATAACACCTGTTCCGTGGTGTTCAGGCGGTTACTACACAAAGAATGAATCAAGCGGCAGGGAAGCACTCTATCATGCCGGCGTTTATTATCCCCAGGAACCTTCTGCAATGCTGCCTGCTCAGGTTATGGCAGCAAAACCTGGAGAGATCGTGCTCGACCTTTGTGCCGCCCCCGGCGGAAAAGCCTGCAGACTTGGTGAGGATATGCACGGTGAAGGTATCCTTGTCGCTAATGAGATCAGTTTTGAGCGTTCGAAAGCATTGCTCCGCAATGTTGAACGTTCGGGTATCAGTGGTCTTGTAATCCTTAACGAGTCTCCCGAAAACATTGCGGCCAGACTTCCTCTGTTCTTTGACAAGATCCTCATTGATGCACCGTGTTCCGGTGAAGGCATGTTCAGGCGTGACAGCGGTGCTGTTAAGAGTTATATGAATTACGGTCCCAAGGTCTGCGTTCCGCTTCAGGAGTCCATTCTTGAATCAGCAGATAAATGTCTCAGGGACGGCGGTTCTATCGTCTATTCAACCTGCACGTTCTGTGTTGATGAGGATGAGAACCAGATAGCTTCATTTATCACGCGCCATCCTGAATACCATGTTAAAGCACATCCTGAGATTGAAGGGGTTACTCATGCCGGAGAAGATTCATTGCTGCCGGGTTCCATGAGGATTTGGCCGCATCTTTCCAGAGGTGACGGACACTTCTGTGTTCATCTGATAAAGGGTGAGGAGAAAGAACTGGAATCTGCGGAAGAATATCTGATAAGCAGTGAAGATAAGCACCGTGACAGGAATACGGAGACAGCTATGAATCTGCTTGATGAAGTCTTATCAGACAAAGGCAGGGAAAAGCTTCTTATGGGCAGGTTTATTTCACATGGAACAGGCATTTTCAGTATGACTTTTGATGAGAAGATCTTCAGAGGTCTTAAGGTCGTAAAGACAGGTCTTTATGTCGGTGATATCAAGCCATTGAAGTCAGGAAAAACGGTTTTCGAACCATCAAACAGCATAGCGTTATCGCTTGACATGGAAGATATAAGGGACGGTTCATATCTTGAGCTTACAAGAAGCGATGACAGACTTCTTAAGTATCTGAGAGGCGAGACGATCAGTGTCACACAAGATGATGGATTAAAAACAGCTGGCTTGATCGTGGCAGGTATCGGCGGTTATCCCCTCGGATTTGCAAAGATAAACGGTAATAC
Organism: Saccharofermentans sp.; assembly: GCA_024683485.1. GTDB lineage: Bacteria > Bacillota > Clostridia > Saccharofermentanales > Saccharofermentanaceae > Saccharofermentans. The sequence continues at coordinate 69,151 of JAIKYD010000118.1, forward strand.
TGCAAAAAACATGTATCCGAAAGCATGGAGGCTTATATGACAAAAGAACTGAAACTGATCATCGCCACTTCAAACAAGGATAAGGTAAGAGAGATCGGAGAAATATTGAAGGATACTCCTTTTAAGGCTGTGTCTATGCATGATGAGGGTTTTGATCCTGATATCATTGAAGATGGAAAGACCTTTGAAGAGAATGCATTGATAAAGGCCAGAGCAGTTCACAAACTGGCGGAAAACTGTTATGTGATGGCTGATGATTCAGGTCTTTGTATTGATGCACTTGACGGTGCGCCGGGTATATATTCCGCAAGGTTCTGCGGTGAGAATTCAACATATCCCGAGAAATTTGCGAAGATCTTCGAGATGCTCAAAGATGTGCCGGAAGAAAAACGGACTGCAAGATTTGTGTGCTGCATTGCGGTAGTGAAGCCTGACGGAACTGATTTTACAGTCAGAGGCGAAGTGTGCGGCGTACTGCATGAGACACCTGCAGGTGACGGCGGATTCGGTTATGATCCTATCTTCTATGTGCCTGAATTTGGCATGACGACCGCTCAGATGACCAAGGAACAGAAGAATTCAATCAGCCACCGAGGGAAGGCTTTGAGAGCTATGGCTGCACGCCTTAAAGAGGAACTTGACTAAGGTTTTTAACGCGTTTCAGAATAACTTATTCTTTTTGGCTGCCTGATGTTGAACATTTTGGTTTACAAAACTATAATCGAAAATCATAAGTAATAGGAGACTAACTATTAAAAGTCAATAAGAAAAATGTAGCGTAAACGCTAGATGCATCGAACCTTGATAATTGCATAACGAAACAAGCACCACGAGGTGCTTTGGAAAACAAGTGGTATGAATTGCTGTGGTTTATGCTT
>JAIKYD010000046.1 GCA_024683485.1 Saccharofermentans sp.
TGTATAAGAATTCATAATCTCTCTTCTCGAACAATGGTTCAAAAACGACTCAACCGACACAAATAAAGTAGCACAATGGATTTGCCAAACCAATGATTTTGAATCAACCGAAATCGAAATCGTATTTCGGTCGCTAATAAATCAAAATCGTTGTATTCACAGGCTGTATATGTTAGTTTAATCGCATATAACAAGTCGCTTTTGACTTACAAAATGACTTGCCGGAGATATGAAATGCAGGTAAAGAAAGAAGATATCAGGAACAATATCCTCGTTGTAGCTGAGAGTCTATTCATCAGGAGAGGATATGAAAAAACATCTCTTGAGATGATCGCCGGCAAATGTAATATCAGCAAGAGTAACATCTATCGTTACTTCAGGTCCAAGGAAGAGATCTATGAGACGATCGTCGGTCCTGCAAGAGAAGCGATAATCGGAAATGCGCCGTTCTTTTTTTCTCAGGAGTTCATAAATAAGAGCATAAGCGATAAGTGCAGGGAACTCCCTCTGATACTCACCGGATTGTTGAGCAATTTTCATTCCGCCATCCTGATCATGCTCAGATCAGAAGGCGGAAAAGACCGCGTGATGATCGAAAAAATGATAACCGACATGTTTGTCAGTTCATGCCCCCTAGAGATGTCAGGTTCAAAGGAAAGAATATCCAGGTTGCTGATTTTCTCCATTACAGATATTCTTCTGAAGTACTCTGACGAAGAAGACCTGCTGAGAGAATTGCGTCCTCTTATCTGCTATCACTATCTGGGACTTGATGGTCTGAAGGAAGGCGGAAATGACGTATGAAGGGCATATTCAAGACCCTGATATCTTTCGGAAAGATATCGGACTTACCACTCTATTCTCTGGACTATACCGCAAATTATCAGCTGGAGCGCCTTCTCGCGATGGGTGCAGGAAGCGACGTCCAATTTGCTGAAAATGTCTGTAAGATACTGCTGGGTGGTCTCCCTGTTAAGATAAGACCTGAAGGAGCATGCAGTACATTTGTTGCAGCTACTCCTGAGGGCGACAGGCTTTTTGCCAGAAATTTCGACTATAAGACCGGCATGGCAATACTGGTTAAGGCTGCCCCGAAGAACGGATACAGATCTCTGGCCTTATCTAATCTGGGTCATATCGGATTCGATAGAAACAACCTTCCGGAAAAGAACCTGATAAGCCGGTTTAGAACTCTGGCATCGGTCTATAGTCCTCTCGACGGCATAAATGAGAAAGGGTTTGCGGTAGCAGTAAACACCGCAGTCGAACAGATAACACATCAGGATACCGGCAAGACAAAAGTCATGACGACGCTGGCTATCAGAATGCTTTTGGATAAAGCTGCCGACGTGGAAGAGGGTATAAATATCCTTAAGAATGTTGATATGAATTCGAGCGGCAAGATCGGATATCATTTCCAGATGGCTGACCAGAAAGGTGATTCGGCTATTATCGAATACATTGATAACAAGATGGTCGTCATCCGGAAAGAGAGGGCTGATACAGTTTTTTGTCTAACCAATTTTACGCTCTCGACAAATGATAAGAACGGCACGGGCAAAGAACGTTTTGAGATCATAGAGAACAGCCTAAAAGAGAGTAATGCGACCATGAGCGAGAAGAAGGCCATGAACATTCTTGACGAAGCCCAGATGGATGGTCACAGATATTACAAGCCAGGACACTTGTATTATGACAGCAAGACTCAATGGTCCGTTATTTATAATCTTTCGAAGTGCACGGCAACCATATCAGTTGATTCGGATTTCAGCAGGTGCTACAAAGTCAGTTTTAATGATTGACCACTAGAAAGGAATAGGGGTTCCACTTAGTTCTGCTTACTGTTAATTTTACGGTCAATTAATTCAACGCTTCTTTGTTTTCTTTAGGATAACTGCAGAGTACACTATCCATATATTTTATCCCGCAGAAGTATTTACATATTGAAGTGTCTTTTACTGCGCATTTATGTTCTTTGGTATTCTCAACTTTATTCCATGGACAAACACTTTGATCCCGGTCAACATTATCGCTGACCAGATCAATATCCATGTTGGCGCCTACAAGTTCTCTGATCTTTATTTCATCCATGTTTTCCCCTTTATTTAATTGTTACTCTAATTGCTGATATGATTAACTGCAATTCCGGAACTTATTTCGGTACAGGAAAATCAGGTATCATACTTCATCAGTTGGATCTCTCCCAACAAAAGATGGCTCCTGATAGATTATATCCTCAGTTCCATCCGGGTGGCAGATAACCTCCGTCAAGAAGGTCATAACGGAAAATAAATAATCCGCTACCAATGTCTTCTCCCTCAAAAGCGGATTTTAAAACCTGCCCCCATTCTGCCCCCATTCGAGCGTGATTTATACCTATTTGTAAAGGTAGAACGACAAAAGAAAAACCCTTGAAACGCAATGCTTTCAAGGGTTTAAGGCTTGGAGCCATTTGTGGGACTCGAACCCACGACCTGCTGATTACAAATCAGCTGCTCTACCAACTGAGCTAAGATGGCGCGTCTCAACGCAAGGGAGATTATACATAATATCGGTGGCAAAGTCAACAACAAAAATGCCGACCAGTACGGCCGGCATTAATTGTTGGTTGTAAGCTTATATTACTTAGCCTTAAGGATGTCCTTGATCTCTGTAAGGAGCTTAACTTCATCAGAAGGCTCAGGCTCTGCTGCGGGTTCTTCTACCTTCTTCTTGCCGATGTTCTTGAGGGAGTTGATGCCCTTGAGCATGAGGAAGAGGATGAGTGCCATGATTATGAAGTTGATGACGGCT
>JAIKYD010000110.1 GCA_024683485.1 Saccharofermentans sp.
CGGACATGTTGCGATGATTCTTTATGAGGATCTTAAGTCCGGACATTGTTCGATCAAATGCTCTAAATGCTGTCATATCTTTACGGTAAATTTCGAGTACTTCCGCAGACCGAAAAACGGATGCTACTTGTTTCCTTTCAATTTCTTCTGTGATGAAAACAACGCAGAATACGGATAAACAAGGTACATTAAGCATCAAAAACAACTGAATAAAACATTAACACTCACATGTGATCTAATGGGCGGTCGCTTTTAAGCGGTCTTGACACCGGCGTCGTGCGAGTCTTCAAGACAATACTTTTCTTTGTATTGTCTGAAGATTGGTAGGACGCCTTTTCTATTGCTCCGTTATCCAGTGATCGCACGTGTTCTCTGTCCTCTCCGTTAGATCGGAAAGGACAAACAAAATGACAATTACAAAAGAACAGATCCTAGAAGAAGCCCAGATTATCCGCTCTTTATCAAATGACATCTCTGACTCATGGAATAAAGTTCTTAAGTGGAGACATATCTCTCAGGCAAGATTATCTCGCATAACCGGTATATCTGAAAAAACTATCGGATACATTATTAATGGCCAGAAATCCAGCTCAATCAATAACGTTGTATTAATGTGCCTTGGAGCTAACCTTCCCGGTGAAATAAGTGAACATCTTCTTAAGCTTTCCGGACACTGCCTCACCTTCTCGAATGAGGATCATGTTATCTATCACCATCTCATTTGGCATAGAACTTCCGAATCATTGCCCGAGATCCGTAACTATTTGTATGAGATTGGTTCAGATATTTATATGAAATTCCCTGGAGTTTTAGAAAACATGGAACTATAAGTTCCATGTCATGAAATGCACTGTTTTGGGCGTTTTTAGAAATTCTTGTGTTCGAAAGGCCATTAATTTATTCCCGTTCAGAGGCAAAACATGGAACCTAAATTTCTATTCTAATCCTAATCGAAACACCGTAAATTGATAACTGTCAGGAACACAAACCCTGACACAGAAAACAGACCAAGCACTTGTTGTCAGATCGACGGATCAGACCATAAAGTAACATGCTGCAGAGGTCATAGAAATAAGTTGCCGATTTCACTTTATGGATCGTCATCTTCCGAGCCGGGGAACCGGTCTGAGAGGTGACAACAATGAAAAGTCAGCTTAACGGCCAATCCGTAATTCTCCGTCTCATACAGAGCCATAGGAGGAATACAGAAATGGCAGCAGAATTATACGATTTTTGGCATGATTGCGAAGTAATAAAACTTGAATCCGAATATGACGGATATACAGGCGAAGAACGCTACGCGATCATAACAGATCTCTCCAAATCAGAGCTTCATAGACGATACAGTTCAGAATTGAAGCAATTGAAACCTTACGTTGTTCTCACTCGTGAAATGGGACAAGCGATCAAGGATATGGATCAAAACGAGGATAAGTTCCTTCATAGATACCTTAGAGGTGACATCTATATAACTTGTTGCGATCGAGACGAAGCAACGATACAAGCCCTTACCGTTGAGGACGAACAGACAAAGCAAGAAAAAAGCTGGGCAATGCAACGCTTGGAAGAGATATACACAAAAGCTTTGGAATCCGCAACACCCCAACAACGACGGCATTGGCTTCTTCATTTTATCAACGGTCTTTCTTTCCAAGAAATAGCAGAACAAGAAGGCAAGAGTGTTCCAACCATCTTCTTCAGCTGCAAAAACGCAAACGACTTAGTAACTAAAGCAATTATGGAGGTCAATTTATGATAAACGAATCATCAATCATCTTCCGCCCTAAGCGCGGAGAAATATATCTTTGTAATCTCGGAAAGCACAGCGACTCTGAACAGAATGGATTTTGTCCTGTCATGGTTATTCAAGCAGATGAGCTCAGTTCAAAAACCGCTACAGTAGTTGTTGCCCCGTTAGTATCAACAGAACCCAAGAAATCCGGTATTCCCTGCCATGTCTATCTTCCGGTTGAGGAATGCCTTACCAAAGCATCAACAGTTTTATTGGAACAAATGAAAACTGTAGACTTCATCGAACTCAAAGGATACTGCGGTTGTGTTAAAAACGAAAAGACATGGAAACACATCAACACGGGAATCAAACAGGCTCTTGGACTGGGGGCGTGGAAAAAGACGAAGCAAAAGTTGTCAGCATCCAACAAGGAAACAACCTGTCTTTGTGAGAAATGTTCACGTTATTACAAGAACAACCCGTTCTACCGGACAAGACGTATAATTCCCTTGGATGGAGTCAAAGAATGGTGTGACAGATGCGGTCAGAATCTTGGTTTTGTTTACCGTATCACAGAATTAACGGGGGAAAACAAAAATGGATAATCAGAATCAGTCACACAAAAAGATAAGAGAAGTACCTATCTGGGAACGTACTCTTCTCACAATTAATGAAGCCTCGGATTACACAGGTATCGGAATCAGTAAGCTTAGGCTCCTGGCATCAAAGCGTAACAGCAAGCTCATCATATATGTAGGGGCAAAGAAAATGTTCAAGAGGAAAAAGCTTGATGAATATCTGGATAACGCCATATCAGTCTGAACCCGGAAAGTCAAATGTACGAATTGCTCT
>JAIKYD010000119.1 GCA_024683485.1 Saccharofermentans sp.
TACCATTTTCGCGATTATTGCCCTATTTGAGGTCTCAAGACTAAAAAAGAAAAACCCTTGAAACGCAATGTTTTCAAGGGTTTTGGTCTTGGAGCCATTTGTGGGACTCGAACCCACGACCTGCTGATTACAAATCAGCTGCTCTACCAACTGAGCTAAGATGGCATCCGAATGCCTAAGCACGCAAGATTATAACCAATCATGTATTCAAAGTCAAACAGATATTCATGATTTTTTATCGGATTTACATTTTTTCATGTTTTGAGGACATATACGATTGGGGTATAATTATCATATCAGGTCCTTTTGGGGGTTTTTATGGCGATTATCACTATCTCAAGGCAGAACGGAAGTTTAGGCGATGAGATCGCTGATGAACTCGCTTCCCGCCTTGGAACAGTTGTGATCTCCCGCAAATACGCTCTTGAGAATTTTTTTGGCGAGATAAATCCCGGAACACTGGACAGACTTAACGAGAGTGCAAAATTCTTTGCAACAACGCTTCCCGGCAGCAGCAGGACATATGCTGATATTCTCGTTGAAAGAATAAGGGAAATGGCTTCCCAATCCAGAGACAAGGACCTCGTAATACTTGGTATGGGCGGAAGTGTTCTGCTTGCGGGTTTCCCAGGAGCTGTTCATGTCAGGGTTACCGCCAGCGAGGCAACACGTCTCAGCACGATTGCCCGTCAATACCGGATCACTGCCGACGAGGCTTATGAAGTTCTGAATATTGCTGACCGCAAACACAGAAAGTTTGTAAGAACAGTATATGGTGCTGATATTACTTCTCCGGAACAGTTTGATCTTATTCTCAACACAGACAGGCTTAGTGTCGGTGAATGCGTTGATGCCGTCATCGAACTCGCCAGAAAACATGAGATCAGGATCAGGCTTGCGGAATCAAATGCAGATTCCGGAACGATAGATCATCAGTCGAGGAATGTTGTTTTCAAGAATGAGACAGAAGAGGAATTCGCGAAAATACTCAATATGTATAACATAGAGTGGCTTTATGAACCTAAGACCTTCCCTGTGGAATGGGATGCCGAAGGAAATGTCACTATGGCAATCTCCCCGGACTTCTATCTTCCGAAGTTCAATCTTTATCTTGAACTAACAACAATGGATCAGCGCTATGTGACAAAGAAGAATAAAAAGATGAGGCTTGTCAGGGAACTCTATCCCGGTACAAATATCCGCATTGTTTATAAGAAGGATTTTAATGAGTTAGTTGACCGGCTGAAACTTTTCGGCGGTGTTAACGATACTGATCAAGGAGAGTGAATCAGGTGGCAAATCTAGAGAATGTTCTTAACATAGAACATGTTGTATACAGCGAAGAAAAGATAAAAGCGAGAGTCCTTGAGTTGGGGAAACAGATTACCGAAGACTACAAGGACAAAGAACTTGTTGTAATCGGTGTTATCCGTGGATCTCTGTATTTTCTTTCAGATCTTACAAGGGCAATCGATCTGCCCGTAAAGATCGATATGGTTGGTTTCTCAAACATTCCGGACACCACATCCAAGACCGGAATTGTGCGCATAATCAAGGATGTCGATATTGATATCACAGATAAGCACGTTCTGGTTGTTGAGGATGTTATCAGGACCGGTCTCACCACAGCATATATCATTCAGAATCTTGAGATGAAAAAGCCTGCGGATATTACCCTTTGCACAATGCTCCTCAACCCGGACAGACTTCTGATGACGATTCCTGTCAAATATTTCGGTTTTGAGATAAATGATCTCTGGTTAGCCGGATACGGTCTGGATCATGATGAAATAGGCAGAAATCTTCCGTATATAGCTCAGATTCCAAAGCGTAAATAGTCTGGATAACCAACTTCAAATTATATTGCAATAACAAAGATCCCGGCGACCTGAATCACCGGGATCTTATTTTGCTCCAACGAACCAAATTAGATTCACTTCTGAAGATCACGCATTCACGCTCATCTTCCTACGTACTTCCTCCTAACAAAAGGCCCTTTCCAAAACTACCCGAGCTTTATGTGATATCGTTACAACTAATCAATCTGCTGCAACCTTCAATCACACCGTGCATCTCATGTCTCCATTCACCGAACCTTATGCTATTCGATTCAGGTCTGCTTCAAATCCAACCCTAAGATCTTCATCTCTGCAGTTCGACAGCCGTCTCGGCTACTCGGTTTGCACGAACCGGCGTAACATCCGCTGCGGCACCGGTTCTCTCCTGTCGATGGTGACATCTCACCTGCTCGCGGTTCCGAATACCGAATCAACTAATTGTTACAACCTGTGGCTTGCATGTCTATGACACCTTCAACCACTCGCTCGTCACTCCCTTAGCTTCTAATCTTGGACTTCGTCTCAACCTTCGAATCATCTCCGGCTTCGTTTCCTCGGCTTCGCCGCAAGTGCTGTGCAACTCCGGTTCTTCCCTGCGCCTGCTCGATCTTTTGCTTCGGGCGGCCTTCCTCGGATCTGGAAGTTATCGCTTCCGTATTCCTTGGAGCTACCCTAATAATAGCGGGGAGCTTTTAACTTAGCAATATCGCATAGATACCAAACGAAAATCATTTGATTGTGCAGTGTGCACAAAACTTCGCATATCAAAGTGTTACCATTTTATGAACAGTGAATCAAAAGGTCTATTTATTATGTGAATCATGTGACATTTTCAGAGAATACCGGTTCTGACCAGATCACATAAGGATAAACTTTAAACCAGATCTGCTATAGACGTAATTCCAGCTTTGGCCAGCAAGCTGATAACGAGCATGATTATTCCTGCCATAAGTACTCCGGCCATAACCGCCTTTGCACTCTTCTTCATGCCAAAATCAAGCATAGAAGCTGCCAGGGTGCCGGTCCAAGCGCCTGTTCCGGGAAGAGGAATACCAACAAAGAGCATCAAAGCAATGAATGCTCCGCTCTTTTTGGAATTTGCAGTCAGTTTATTGCCGGCCTTCTCACCCTTCTGGAGGACCCACTTAAACAGACCGCTGCCATGCTTAAGCTTGCTTCCCCACTCCAGGATCTTTCTGCCGAACAGATATATGAACGGAACAGGAACCATATTACCTACTATGCATACTGCAAGAGTTATATATTCATTCAGACCAAAATATGTAACACCGATCGGAACAGCTCCGCGGAGCTCTATTATCGGAACCATCGAAATAAAGAAAACCAATATGTATTTAACGAATGTAGGCATAGTAATCCTCCACAACTGACAAATTTACCATATAAAAGCCAAAAAGCCAAACAGGATGTGCTATGCGGTTATAGTTCAGATAACTTTATCCCTGTTAAGAAAGCTCCGTATCACATCTCTCATGAGATACATCTTCTGGACACTGTTTTCGAGAAAATAGTAATGCATAATGTATCCGATACTCAGTCCGAAAAATATCAGCACCAGCAAAATACCGGCATAGATAAATGAAGCAGGAAGGATAAACAGACTGAATATCTCAAACAGCAGAAAAGATGCGAATGCCAGAGTAACCATAAGGTGTATCAGTCTTTCATGCTGAAAGTAAGCTATCTTGGTCTCAAACTCGGAAAGGACTTCTTTAGTCTTCTCAACCGGAGCATCCTTCATCTCAAGATCAATATATCTTTGAACTGCATCCATTGTCTGCTGTACATATTTTTTCATAAGCCGAACCTCCGGTTGATGTAGTTGATGACCTGTCTCTTGTTGGCTGTCCAAATAGGAGCGATGAGCAGCTTCTTAGGGCCATCGCCCGTAAATCTGTGGATTACTGCTTCATCCGGCAGCAACCCTATAGCCTCTTCTACAATATCAAAATACTCTTCCATCTCAAGTATCTCAACTTTATTCGCAGCAAAGAGTTTTTCCACAGGAGTATTCTTCAGTACATAAAGACATGTGAATTTATACCCATCACTGCCCGAGTCTGAACTCAGCCTTACCGTATCCATCATCATCTCTTTTGTCTCACCGGGAAGTCCGAAAATTATATGGGTAATGACATTTGCTCCAACAGCTTTCAGAGCAGATACAGCTTCAACATATTCTGATGTCCTGTAACAGCGGTTAATAAACTCTGCCGTTTTATCATTTGCAGTCTGAAGACCGAGTTCGACATATAAAGGCATTCTCGCAACCTGCCTTTCAAGAACATCCAGTATACCGCGGCTCAGACAATCAGGTCTCGTTGCAACCGATACTGCTTCGATGCCTTTGCATAGCGATGCTTCCGTCAAAGCATCCTCAAGATAATCCGGACTGCAGTATGTGCTCGTAAAACTCTGAAAATATGCAATATAGCCGGCATCATCACCAGCCTTATCTTTTACCCGTTCTATAGCCTTAGCTATCTGAAGGGAAACCGGCTCTCCGCATCCTGAAGCAAACTCTCCTGATCCTCCTTCAGAGCAGAAGATGCAGCCGCCTGTACCTTTAGTTCCATCTCTGTTAGGGCACGTAACATTCAAAGATATCGAAGCCTTGTACATCTTGTGACCGAATCTGTCTCTGAAATGTTTATTTGCAGTTATCATTAGAGACCATCCTCCGGATGAAAAGGATCTTTTATAACACCCGCTGTTCTGATCTCAGCTTCAGCAGCACTTCTGATAACCCCGTGTCCGTAACGTCTGTTGATATCATCTATCGCTTTATTAAGTCTGCAGTCGTATCCGCGAGTTTCAGTTCCGGCAAACATAGACAACTGTTCTCCACAGTCTGTTCCTGATAATTTGGTACATCTTATGCCGATACTTCTTACACCTTTATTCCAATCATAAGACTCTTTAAAAAGCTCTTTTGCTGCAAAATAGATCTCCCCTGCATCATCAGTTGCTTTATACAGGATCCGCTGCTTCTCATAAATACCCAGATCTCTGTCTCTTACAGTTATCTGTACCACATTTCCCCTAAGTGAATGTTTGCGGAGTCTTTCTGCCACGCTCTCCGAAAGCATATGCAGAGTTCTCTCGATCTGCCGGTCTGAAGTCATATCTTCGGGAGTTGTAGTGGAATTCCCAACTGATTTTGGGATACGTTTATTACCCGATACGGAAACTTGCGAATCGTCCATTCCATTCGCATATTCCCACAAAACAGTCCCGGCTTTACCCAGATAACTGCTGATGAATCCTCCATCTGCCGCAGCAAGATCACCTATCGTTTTCACATTGATCTTTGAAAGCTTCTCTGCCGTATGCCTGCCGACAAACAGTAAGTCTGTCACAGGCAACGGCCAAATCTTCTCCTTCCACTCCCTGTCTGTAAAAACAGTTGTGGCATCAGGCTTCTTATAATCACTCCCGAGTTTGGCAAATACTTTATTGAAACTTATCCCGACAGAACAGGTTAGTTTATACTCGCTTTTTACCCTGTTTCTAATCTCCAATGCAATATCACATGCTTCCTCATAACTGCCGGCCATACCGGTCATATCAAGCCAGCACTCATCCAGACCGAACGGTTCAACCCTGTCAGTATATTCAGAATACATTTCTCGTAACTTGCCGGAATAATATTCATATTTTTTGTAATGAGCATCGACCAGAACCAGTTCAGGACATTTTGCCTTTGCCTGCCAAATAGCCTCAGCTGTTTTAATCCCGTATTTCTTCGCAGGCTCATTCTTGGCAAGAATGATGCCATGCCTGACTTCCGCATCTCCTGCCACAGCCATCGGAACATCTCTTAGTTCCGGTCTTGATATCATCTCTACAGATGCAAAATAGCAATTCTGATCAATGTGAAAGATAATGCGTTTCATGACGATGATGATAGCATAAAAAGAACATATTTTCTATAAACTGGCAGTTTTGGGCCAGGTAAAAGACAAAAATATATATAACTTCTTTGGTTTAACTATATAAAAATGTTTTGACGTGCTGTATACTATAACCTGTAAGAAATCAAAAAATCACAATTTTGTAAAATCGCGTCGCCGGAAGTTCATATGCCGGCAATGGGGAAAACTTTATTAAACGGGAGGTATATTAATGGCAAAGCAAAAGGTATTCCTTGTAGATGATGACAGCGATATCCTGATTCTCAACCGTGATTTTCTTGAGAGTGAAGGTTATGATGTTGTAACAGCAACCAATTGTGCCGAGGCACTCGAGAAGATCAAACTTCACAACTTTTCCTGCATCGTTTTGGATGTAATGCTTCCTGACGGAAGTGCTTTCGATCTTGCTCCGAAGATCAAAGAATATACTGATTGTCCTATCATCTTCCTTACAGCTAAAGACCAGCAGGAAGATGTTATTAACGGTTTTAAAGTCGGTGCGGACGATTATATCACCAAGCCTTATTCTCTGCCCGAATTAAGCCTTCGTATCAACGTACATATCAAGCGTAATATGAAGAGTGAGGGATTCCTTGTAGAGTATCCGCCGCTCCGTATCAACATCAAGACCCGTGAGGTTACTCTTAAAGAGAAGCCTTTACATCTTACAAACCGTGAATTTGATATTCTCTGCCTCCTCGCCGAGACACCTAATGTCATCGTTCCGTTTACAAGGATCTACTCTCACGTCTGGGGTGATGATTCCCCTTGTGACAACCACCTTGTCATGGTCAATATTTCGTATCTGCGCAAAAAGATGGAGAAGATCGCACCTGAGATAACATTCGTAAAGACCGAATGGGGTATCGGATATTCATTCGCTTATCCTCCGGTAAAGAACAGCATGAACACTCAGTTCTGATCCTATATGTATTAATCAATAAATACGGGACTATGTACAGACGTCATAGTCCCGTTTAATCTTTTCAAGGGTTTAATGGCACAGTACAGACACAGCAGGCTAGCGGAGATCAAATTATCGAAGTCTGACGTTAACGGCAGATCATTCAGCGGTACTATGCTTGTTTTTATTTTCGCACTGCTGTTAATGCTTGTTGCTGCCGGAATCGTTAGTATTGGCATTACATTCACCACGGATTCAGTACCCTATATAAACCCCGATAATGGAGAACTGATCTTAAGTGATGCATTGGCACTTGACGGGCCATACAGCAGCCACGTAAATGACGGCTGGACATTTGTCCCGAATGTCACTCCGGATTCTGTCAAAGAAATTCTTGCCAGCGCGTCAGCATCCATGCCCGAAGACAGCGATGGATTCTGGCCTTCCTCCGCTTTGACCGTTAACCGGATTTATGCGGAAAATGTGTCTGTGGATGACACCTGGCGCGGATGGTTCGACTATAACACTTCCGCAATCTGGCACAACACCGGCAGCGGGACCGGAAATAATTACTATCAGCGTTTTTCTGTCGAAAACAACAATTGCATCTGCGCAGCCTACATCGGACATTTCAAATGCGATAAAGACATCAAATCACTGTCACTCACTTTTCACAAATTCAACGGTTCAGCATGGGTATTCTGTAACGGAAACTATATCGACCGGATCGGAACAAGAACATCTGTATTTAACATTAATGCTTTTGCAGATTACTGCACCATCATCCCGAAAGACGGTGTATTAGATCTGGTCATAGTCGTAGCTTGCACTCCGCAGGTCGCAAATCCCGGTATTCTTTCAGAACCCATAATCGAGACAGGAACGGCAAATGATGTCCGCACAGTCATTACGGCAGGCCATTTTGCGATAGTTACCCTGATCTTTTTTGTAGCTATTGTTGTTGGTTCAAATATCATCCTCAGCGCCACAAAAAACAGATGGCTGTTCCTTTCATTTTTCGTGAGCTTTGTCGCGATCCTTCTTTATTATCTTGATGATTGCCGGTTCCTTTCTGTAAACAGTCACATACGTGCTGACTTAAGGTTTATTCTTCTCATAGTAGCTTCTGCGGCATCTTTCCTTGAGAACTCCCAGTACTTTGCGGGAACAAAAACACAGAAAAAATTCTTTTTGCTCAAATACGGACATTATGGTGTCTTTGCTGTTGGACTGTTGTTTATTCTCACATACTATATCTGCGAGTTCGCCGTTGGTGCACTTTTACCGGAGTTCATAGCCCTGATGTTCGCACTCGCCACAGTAATGCTTTCCATCTTCATAGACCTGTTCTTCTATAACAAAGAGAATCAGAAAGTGCTTCTTTGGGCTTTGCTGTTCAGCCTGATGTTCTTTGCACTTTATCTGGCAATACTTATGGACAGCATGATCGTTTATACGATACCGACGTACAGCAACATATTCGTTATTTTCTCACTCATAGCTGAGATAGCACTTTTGTCCACATACATTAATCAGCAGCGTGAGATCAAGAGAAATGCAGCCATCTTAAAAAGACAGGTCAGAGAAAAGACTGTATTTATCTCAGAGATCAACAGGGACCTGGTTCTCACTAACAAAAGACTGTTAGAGGGTGAAGTCGCACGTAAGAATGTCTTAAGCAATGTTTCACACGACTTAAGGACACCTATCACCGCCATAAGGGGATATGCTGAATTGCTTCTTTCTGCACAGGATAATCTAAGTCTTGAACAGCGCAACTCCTATCTCAGTAATATAGTCCGCCGTTCAGAGCAAATGGAACGGATAGTATCCGATATCATGGAACTTACAAGAATGGAGTCCAGTGATTCTGATTTCCATTTCACCTCGGTTTCCATAGCCGAAATGCTTGATGAGCTGACCGTCATGTATTCTATGGATCTTGAGGACGGCGGTAAAAAACTTTCGTTGGATCTTCCGCTGCGCGATTCCCTCATTGTTAAAGCAGATCCGGCAAAGCTTTCCCGCGTATTCGAGAATCTCATCTCCAATGCGATCAATTACACAGGACCTCAAGCCGAGATCATTATCTCAGCCTGGCGCACAGGAGATTCTTCCCATATTGCTTCCCAGAAGATCCACGTTACAGTGCAGGATAACGGAATCGGTATTCCGGAACAGGATCTTCCCAAGATCTTCGACCGATTCTACAGAGCTAAAAACTCAGGAGTGAACATTAAAGGAACAGGACTTGGACTTGCTATCGTTAAACTGATCTGTGACAAGCATGATGCTGAGATCAGCGTAAAAAGCACTTTAGGAAAAGGCACGACATTTGAAGTGGTAATGTCAGCCTCGTATTAATCAAATCTTGAAATAATAAGAGGTCATCCGGATAAAAGATGACCTCATTTCTTCACTTTCAGATCAGATATCAGCAGTAATCAGCCTTTTGACTGGAAATAGTTATTAAGCTCTTCTATAAGCGTATCACAATCCAGTCCATGAACCATACAAGCCTCTTCTATGGTCTCTCCGGAAGCTATTGCACATCCTACACAATGAAGTCCGGAAGCCATCAGGAGAGGTGCGACTCCTTCATCCTGCATTACGACATCTCCGATAATCGTATCTTTAGTTACTATCATCTTGTTACCTCCGCTATATTAAATCAAAACAATCATACACTATTGTACAGAATAAATCTTGCCATTTTTGAACTTAGGCTATTGACATCTTTTTTTGTTATATCAATAATGAAATTACGATTTAAATATGCCTATTTCGGCAACTAAAACAGGAGGAAACCCTATGAACAAGTCACAGCTTATTGACAAGATCGCAAAAGATGCCGGTCTCAGCAAGAAGGACGCAGAAGCAGCTCTCAAGGCTACACTTGGTGCTATCGAAGGTGCTCTCGTAAAGAATGACAAGGTCGTACTCGTTGGCTTCGGTACTTTCAAGACGAAGAAGCTCGCAGCAAGAAGCGGACGCAATCCTGCTACAGGTGCTGCAATTAAGATTCCTGCTTCCACAGTTCCCACATTCAAGGCAGGAAAGTCACTTAAGGATAAGGTTAATGTTAAGAAGGGTAAGAAGAAGTAATTCTCATATATAAGATTATTTCAAAGGCCCCGTTCAATACGGAGCCTTTTTTATTGCCTTTATCATGTCCGGTTGTTTATTAATCCAAAGGATCTCTGAATCCCAATCTTCTTTCTATCCGTGATTGAATGCATCTCATTACTGCCCGGCTTCTCATATGCTTCAGACTGCTCTTTGTAATTGCATATCTTACATCCCGTTCAGACTGTTCATAACTCAATCCGTATTCTTTGCCGGTCTCACAATACATTCCCTTCATGGTAGCAGGAAGCGGCATATTTCTCTTGATAGCTAAATAAAGAGAATCATGTATCAGAACTGTTCCGATCAAAGCCATGTCAAAACCATATTCTCTCAAAACAGTCTTGATGCATAATTCAATATAGGCATCTTCTTTTGCATTTTTTTCTTTTTCTGTCGGATCGATCGAAATAACTCTGTTAGCAACGGCTTTTCTGTCATTCCTGCCATCAACTATATAATGCAGATTGCCGTACTCATCTTCAACAGTTATAACACCTTTTTGCTTAAGCAATGAGTTGATGTTCTCCAAAAGACTTAAATCACTGCATACAACCGCCATCTCAACGGCACCGTTTTTTGCCGGTCTGTTATCCATGAATCATTCACCTCCTTAAAGATGGTTTGTATAAGGAAGTTTACTATCCATAAAGGCGCTTGTGTCATCAAATTACTTCAAAATGAAAAAAACAGGCCTGAAATGAGACTTTTTCGCGAAAATTGAGACTAGTCTCAATTTTTCTTCCACTCAAAAGATGTTACTCCGTCTCCCTGATAACGTTGCCTTCTTCAATATTATCGGAATCAGTAAGCTTGGTAACCTCAATAGTGAACATAGAATTAGGTGTATGTTTTACCCTTACGGTATCACCTTCAGACAATGTGTTACGTAAAGGATTCATATAATAGTAATCACCGTCCAAGACAAAGTAGTTCTTCATAAATCCAATGTTCTCAACGGTTCCGGAGGTATAGTAATAGTTGCTGTTTATCATGCTGTTGATATCCATCATTCTTGGAGCGGTATACAATACGATATCAACAATCGTTATCAGCGCAAATGCTATCGGGAAGAAATAGGTAACAATATGTTTTGTCTTTTTTCTTCTGTTACGTCCGGCAAACAAGCAGGTCAGAACGACAAACAATGCCGTAACAAGTATGTGTGCCGCCAGATTAACAAAATAGTATTTCATGTTCAGTTATTGTTCCCGTAGATCTCCTCAGGTATAACCGCTATGAAATCAGCAGTAATATCCTGTGATTCAGTTGGCACCTCAGAACATATCTGAAACTCATAACAGATTCCCAGAAGATACGGTCCGGCCGAATCAAATGCACCGATAAAACGGTCATAGAATCCGCCGCCCATACCCAGTCTCGTACCTTCTTCATTATATGCAACCGCAGGCAGCACTACAATATCGATATCTTCAGGATCGACTGCCGGTTTGGAAACCACAGGTTCCTTTATTCCGTATGATGATATCTCAAACTCATCATCCGAAAGAGTATCACAATCACAAAAGATCATATTGCCATTCACGATCCTGGGAAAACAACATATTATTCCCTTATTCATAAAGAACTGTGCAAGGCCGTCAACAGGAACCTCTCCGTTAAAGGATCTGTACAGAGCGATTCTTTTCGCTTTGCCAAGTGCTTTCGTTAAATCTTCATCTTCAATTGCAGCAATAAAATCAGGAAGAGAACTGTCAATTTCAGACAGAATATGTGAAGGTATATCCATCCTTCTTTTGCATATTTCTTTTCTTATGTTTGCTTTACTGTCTTTGATATTCATAAGTTTATCCTTTGGATATCATGTCTCTTAACTCTTCTAAACTGATAACAGGAACACCAAGTTCCCTGGCTTTACGTTCTTTGGAACCGGCATCTGCTCCCATAAGAAGATAAGAGGTTTTCTTTGATACTGAGGACACCGGCTTGCCACCGTTACTCTCTATCAACGCCTCTGCTTCACTTCTGGACATTCCCTCTAATGTTCCGGTTATACAGAATGTAAGACCTGTCAGAGATGAACCCTGAACCTCACCTTCCGCTTTTGCGAAATTTAAACCCAGGGCTTTAAGACGGGAAATAAGAGTCATATTCCCTTCATCCCGGAAGAAGTTGAAGATTCCGTCTGCGGAGATCTCCCCTATATCCTGAACAGTTATAAGTGTTTCCCGGTCCGCTTCAGAAAGAGCATCGATCGATCCGAAAGTTCTTATCAGTTCTTTTGCAGTAGCTTTGCCGACACCGGGTATCCCGAGACCTGCGAGGAGCTTGTCAGCCGGTGTCTCAAGCCTTGAAGACTCAATCGCAGCAAGCAGCTTATCCGTATTGGTATCTCGGCCAAGCAGTCCCTTGTCAACAAGTTCATCTCTCTTATCCTTCAGCTCGAAAATGTCGGCTATATCCTTCAGATAACCTTCACCGGCAAGCTTTCTTATATATTCTGTTCCAAAACCCTTTATATCCATGCAGTCACGGGAAACAAAATTGACTATACGGTTCACAAGGGTTCCGGGACACATCATGTTGACACACTTAAGATCAACACCGCCCTCGTCTCTTACAAGCCTGTGACCGCACACAGGGCAGCAATCCGGCATCTTATAGGCTTTCCAGTCAGAAGGCCTTTTATCTTTATTGACATCTTTTACCTTGGGAATGATCTCGCCGGATTTATATACAAGGATAGTATCACCTAAACCCAATCCAAGCTGATCAATGAAATCCTGATTGTGAAGAGTTGCACGTGATACCATAGTCCCGCATAGACTTATCGGTTCAAAAACGGCAACAGGAGTCACTCTTCCTGTCCTTCCCGTATTTACTTCAATGTCGAGAAGACGGGTCTCCTTAACCTCAGGAGGATATTTGTAAGCTATAGCCCATCTCGGGAACTTGATCGTATTACCCAGCTTACTTCTGTCAGAGAGGTTATTTATCTTGACGACTGCACCGTCAATATCATATTCAAGTTCGCCTCTCATCCCGCCTATTCTGGTTATGGCATCCCAGACTTCATCTGCGGTCCTGCATTTGAAACAGTTCTCGATCACCTTGACTCCATTACGCCTGAGGTATTCGTATCCTTCAAGGTGTGTATTGAAAGTAACTCCTTTGGTCTCCTGAATATTAAATATAAACAGTGATAAACCTCTCTCCTTAGTGATCCTTGTATCTGTCTGTCTCAATGTTCCGGCAGCGCAATTCCTCGGATTTGCAAATGTCTTCTTCCCTTCCTCCTCAGCCTTTGCATTAACACTCTCAAAGGCTTTCCTGGTCATATAGACTTCACCCCTGATCTCAATATATGGAACAGGTTCTTTCATCTGTTTTACAACATCAGTGATCTGACGGGCATTCATGGTGACATCCTCACCCTCAGTTATTCCATCGCCTCTTGTAACAGCAAGCTTTAGTTCACCATCCTCATACCGCAGAGCCATCGAAAGACCATCTATCTTAGTCTCAACAAGAAACTCGGTCTCCTCTCCAAATTCATTCCGGATCGAATCAACAAATCCGTAGACTTCCTCCCTGGTGAAAACATCCTGAAGAGAAAGCATCGGAACATTATGCTTTACAAGAACTCCCTTCTCCGCTTTCCATCCGACTCTCACAGAAGGAGACTCCGGAACGATCCAGTCAGGATGTTCCTTCTCTATCTGCTTGAGCCTGTTATTCATTGAATCGTACTCATAATCAGAGATCTCAGGTTCATCCTTGGAATAGTAAAGCTCAGCAAAATGATTAAGCTTTTTTACAAGCTCAATATATTCCTCATGTTCGGAATCACTGTTATTTATGGTAGAAAAAAGGTCCAACTGCTCCATATCATTTCCTCCTGCCCGAAGCCGCAAGATAGATTACCGGGAATGCTGCGAAAGCGGCAAGGAACAATCCCCAGACCAGTTCCGGTATTCCCGCGAGACCGCTAAAACTTTCTGTAATATATAAATCATTATAATTTGTTATATAAAGGATCTTGTCCACTACACCGTTCAGTCTTGCAAGCGGAACAAATACAAGAGCATTAAGAAGAGCTACGGCAGGCGAATATGTATAGATATCGGTAAACCATATAAGCCCCTTCTCAAATCTGGTCAGATAAAGGATCACTCCGATAACTGCAGGGACAGCAAGACAAATGGCCTCCCTGTAATCCACAGAATGCTTTACAAGGCTTCTGACGATCAGCATTGCAATATATATTACTGATACGGCACATGGCATATATGAACTGAACCTTGTCTGGCTGAGTTTCTGCATAAGAACGATAATGAGGACAGTAATGAGATACAAGCCTATTGACGTGATAATATCACCTGCGCCTAATCCTCTTAACGCATAAGTTACCAGCGAAGCATTAAACCGCACAAAAATATGGAAGGGCTCTGCAATCAGAGTCCCCCACAAAAAAAGCATTACTACTGAGATAATACCTGCCCGTTCTTCGCTTCTCATATTAAACCATGACGCATCATAACGCGCCTTAAATTATTCGAAAACCAATAGAGAATCAAGTCTATTGATTACTCGTCAAGAGAAGTAAAGTCACCGTCCTCAAGATAAGCCTTGAGAGTATTGTATTCTTCAAAATCAAGAGAAATACCTTTGCCGACTTTCTCATGATTCGGGCCCCAGTCACGGATATCGAGCTTCGGCTTACCGTTATTCCACTTAACTATATTAAGTTCACGCTGCCAGCCGGATTTATTCTCCTTCAAAATACCGATCTGCTGAACGATCTCGTATGTGATCTCTGTCTTAGGCATCCTAAATACCTCCTCATAATGATCAATTTCATTGTAAGAATTATAACACACGATATTAAGTTGCATATTATATAATTAAGAAAAAGAAATATTATTAATGAAAAAAGGAGAACAGGCCTCAGAATGGATAAGATCTATACCGTTTTAATGGTACTTGCAGCACTTATTCTGATCTACATCCTTTGGTGTTTTATAGAACCGTTCATCCTTGATATGGACAGAGCTGTTCTTAAAAGATCTCCCGCTGATGATCCGTCTGCAGATAAGATAATTATCCGTAAACTTCCTATGGTCACGGACGGAATATCAGGACAGCCTGACCTCAGGTTCTTTTTCTTTTCCGATACACATGCCGAATGGTGTCCGGTAACATCAAAACGTCTCTGTAATGCTATCAGAAAGGCTCACAGCAGCACCCCGCTTGATGCTGTTATATTCGGCGGAGATATTGTGACCTATCCTCATAATATCAGACGCGGATATAAATATATGTCGGATGTCAGTAATTGCTGCAAAGAACTTGGTATTCCCTTCTACGGAATTACCGGTAACCACGATCACGGCTTTGATGACAACTCAAGCGCGCCTGAATTCTTCAGTCTGGATAATACGGAAATCGCACTCACATCACATAAAGACGGGACTACGGTCAAACTTGCGGGATTGACCGATTCAGGAAGGAAAAACCGCATATGGTATAGCAGAACACCCTGCAAAGGCAGTGATCCTGTCATTCTGGCCGTTCACGACCCTGATGCATTTATTCATCTTGATGCTGATGCCAGGCCTGATTTTATGCTGTCCGGACATCTTCACGGCGGCCAGATGAAGTTCCCTTTCAGGATCGAATTCTGTGTATTAAGAAGATCTGACAAACTTCCTAATATGGGCGCGGTTCAGGGAGTCTATAACATAAGCGGCACAAGCGTCTTTATTTCACGGGGATTAGGCTGCGGGATCCTTCCATTCAGGTTTTTATCCCTGCCTGAAGCCACAGTTGTTGAGATACATCTTTAATATCTTTTTTCGAAAACTATTATTACAATCGAGTAGGGGGAATTTAATCCCCCTCTCACACCACCGTACGTGCCGTTCGGCATACGGCGGTTCAACTTAACTTCAAAGCGTGACGCTCATTGTAGTAATCAAGGCGACTGATAAGACCTGCCCTGCCAAGCACCTCT
>JAIKYD010000086.1 GCA_024683485.1 Saccharofermentans sp.
ACATTCTTCTTGAAGGCAATGGGTGTTATCAAGGTCGATGCCGTTACAGGCAATATGGATGCGGTCAATAAAGCTGTTGAGCAGATAAATAAAGGGCATTCGATCCTTATTTTCCCTGAGGGTCACATTGAGACCGAGGGCAAGCTCCTTGAGTATAAGCAGGCTGCAGCTCTCATCTCGCTAAGTTCCGGTGCACCGATAGTTCCGGTGTTCCATAACGGAAGGATAGGTCCTGGCAAGCGTGACCTGATCTTTGTCGGAAGCCTTATGTATCCTGATACTTATCTTACAAGAGAAGGCCTGGACAGCCTTCAGGACAGAGCCAATGTCTTTACTAAGGAACTCCAGGAGAGAACAGAGGAGTACAGACAGTTCTACTTAAAGAACTTTATGATCGCTGACGGGAAGAAGCTTAAGCGTCCGAAATATGCCGGCTTCCTTTATAACTTTATGAAGTACACTGCATGGCCCGGCATCAGGTTTCTTATGAGGACCAGGATCAGTTATGGCGGTGATATTGCCCGCGGGACAAGATTCATGGACAAGGGCATGATAATAGTTGCAAATCACTCCTGGTGGATCGATTCAGCTTTGCTCTATTATGTTTTCAGACGCGTTTACTGCAGGAGTCTTGCGGCGAAGGATGTTGCTGAAGTAAATAAATCGTGGGGATTTTTCGAGAAAGCCATGGGATGCGTATTGCTCGACAGAACAGGCTTTGACTGGGAATCCCTTAAGACCATGATGGAAGGTCTGAAGAATCACGAGCCTTTCATTATCTTTCCGGAAGGCCATATGAATTACGATGATGAACTTCTTGAATTCATGAAGGGACCGGCTATGCTCTCGCTTTATACGCACCGTCCTGTCGTGCCGGTTTATATCCATACTTCATATAAGCTTTTCAAACCTACGCTGTTTGTTGTCGGAGATCCCCTGGAATTTGACAAAGCAGGGCTTGTAACCGATAATACTTCGATAGAGAAAGCCAATGAAATGATGCGTGAAGCTATATACAGTCTCAAGCGTCAGGCTATCTCAGAGACCAAGCCTCAGATGAACAGCTACATCAGGAAGATCAGGGCCGAGATGAAGGCCAATCTTGCCGAGATCAGCAGCGAGATCGAAGAGGCAAGGAAATCAAAAGCGGGCGGGAAATAGGATAATGTTATAAAGATCTCATTTGTTAATCTGTGCGCTCTTAAGCTGCATTATTCTAATGAATATGTTTTCAAAATTATTTATATATAAGGAGAAAAGAAAATGGCTGATTATGTAATTCTCACAGACAGCTCAACAGACCTTACCAAGGATCTCAGAGAAAGATTCGGTATTGATGATTATCTTCCCGGCAACATTACGTTCCCGGACGGACATACCGAAGATTCTACGCTTGACTGGGAGAATATCTCGCCTCAGGATTTCTATACTTCAATGTCAAAGGATTCAATGTATTCAACATCGATCAAGAATACAGAAATCCAGGAAGCTTTCTTCGAGAAATATCTGAAGCAGGGCAAGGACATCCTTAACATCTCTCTGTCACATTCTCTCTCCAACACATATGACTGCTGCCGTAAGGCTGCTTCCAATCTTCAGGAGAAATATCCTGACAGAAAGATCATCGTTGTTGACTCACTCCGTTATTCCGGTGCTGACGGACTTCTCTGCTCTCTCGCAGGCGATATGAAGAAGGAAGGCAAGTCAATTGACGAAGTTGCACAGTGGCTTGAGGACAACAAGCAGAGATGCCATCAGACTGGTACTGTTGACGATCTTAAGTTCCTCGCGAAAATGGGCCGCTGCTCCAACGTCTCCGCCTTCATGGGCTCTCTTATCAATATCAAGCCTATCGCTGAGTTCAACCGCGACGGCATGAACCAGATCATCACAAAGGTTACAGGTTACAAGAAGCTTTTCGCAGCCATGATCGAATACATGAAGGCTACGATCGAGCCCAACCCCAAGAGAATCTTCGTATCACACACATTCCGTAAGGCTCAGTGGCTCCAGCTCCAGGAACTCATCCGTGAGGAATTCCACCCCGAGGAGATCATTCCCACAACCGTCTGCATGGCAAACGGTTCCTCTATCGGCCCCGGCATGGTAGTCGCTTTCTACATGGGTAAGGAGATCTCCGAAGGACTCGTTGAAGAGACCAAGATCTTAGAGGAGATCAAGTCTAAACTGTAATGAGTTACTTTAATCCGGTCCCTCTGATAATCATCATTTCGCTGGTTGTAATAATCGGCGGAGGCTTTATCTACATGTGGTTCTTCTGCATGAAGATCGCCAAGAAACAATACGCTAACATGTTTATCCGCGAGTCCAAAGAAAAATGGGCCCGCGGTAACAGTGCGCCTGAGAATGCTGAACATACAGTCATGTTCGATACCGGAATGAAGTGGGGCAATGAGAATGCCGGATTCATGAAAGAGATCGAGATGACGTCTTTTGACGGCCTCAAGATGAAAGGCGAGTACTTCGACTTCGGTTACGATAAAGCCTGCCTCATCATGGCCGGACGTGCCGAGACATGTAAGTACTGCTATTATTTTGCAGATCTTTATCAGAAGAATAATTACAACATAATCGTTGTAGATCCGCGTGCCGCAGGTCTTTCAGAAGGCCGTTATACAGGTGCGGGAATGCTCGAGGGCAAGGATGTTGCCTCATGGATCAATACAGTTCATGAACAGTTCGGCATAGAGCATTTCGTAATCCACGGTATCTGCATCGGTTCTGTTGCAGCCATCTATGTTGCCTCAGAGCATAATCCATATGTTGATGCGATCGTTCTTGAGGGACCGTTTATATCGTTCTATAACGTACTTTGCCAGAGAACAAAGAACTTTGGCAAACCGACATTCCCGGTTTGCCTTCAGATGGGACTTTTATTTAAGAAACTTGCAGGGATTGATATTTTCGGAAACACACCGATAAAGGCAATCAGAAATGTTGAAGTGCCTCAGCTCATGATCTGCGGAAGGCAGGATAAATCATCACTGCCAATATATTTTGACAGGATCAACGAGGCAAGCGGATCTAAGAGAAAACAGATGGTCTGGTTCGATGAAGGCGCTCACTCGCATCTGAGGATCAGAAATCCTGAGGCTTACGATAAAGCCGTCTCGGACTTTATCAATTACAAAGGTTAAGCAAGTTTAGGGCGTTCTAGGAAATTAAGACAGAAGGAAGAGAAGCAGGGAAATGAAATTATCGATCCTGAAGAAAATGCTTATTGGCGGTGCCAAGAAGATCCTTGATAACAAGCAAGAACTTAACGACATGAATGTATTCCCGATTCCTGACGGTGATACGGGAACGAACATGGATAAGACCATGGGCGGCATTTTGCAGGTTCTGGCCGAGATAGGTAACAGGGATCTTGAATCTTCAGACTTCGATAAGCTCTATACCGGTGCCCTCATGAATTCACAGGGCAATTCCGGTGTTATTCTTTCACAGTGGCTCAAGGGCTTCCTTAAGGCATTCAAGGACTTCGATGAGGTCAATGCCGGAACTCTCTATGCAGGTTTCCTGTCAGGAACCGAGAGCGCATATAACTCTGTGGCCGAACCAGTTGAAGGTACTTTCCTTACTGTATGCCGTGAGGCGCAGGAGAATGCTGAAGACAATCTTGATGAGGATACAACGACTGAACAGTTCATGCGTGACATCGTTGACGGTGCAACAGAATCATTGAAGCGCACACCTGAACTTCTTGCTGTCCTCAAGGAATACAATGTTCTTGATTCCGGTGCCATGGGCTTCGTCTGCCTTGTTACCGGTATGCTTGAAGCTTTGGATGAATCCTTCGATATCGACCTTTCCGAGTTTGAGTCAGTTGCAGCAGTTCCTACAGGTGCAGCTCCCGCAGCAGGCATGGGCGGTGACGGGCTTGCTGAATTCGGTTACTGCACTGAGATGATCATCCAGATTGAAGATGACAAACTTGGTTCATTCAACGAGACTCTTGTAAGGTCTGACATGAGAGACTTCGGTAATTCTCTGGTGCTTGTCAAGGACGGCAATCAGGTCAAGGTCCACATCCATACTTTAAAGCCTGAATCAGTCATGGCTTATTTCCATAAGTATGGCGAGTTTATCAAGCTCAAGATCGAGAACATGACGATCCAGCATAATGAGACTGTCTTTGCAGGCAAGAAAAACGTAGCCATAGTTGCTGTTGCTGACGGTGACGGCTTCGAGACTATGTTTAAGAAGATGGGTGTTGCCGAGATCGCAAAGGGCGGTCAGTCCAATAATGTCTCTGTCCTGAGCCTCTGCGACACCTGCTATGATGCATCCGCAAGGAACGTGATCATCCTTCCCAATAACAAGAACATCATTATGACCGCTGAGAAGGTTAGGGAAGTGTTCAAGGATTCCGTTATCCATATCGTTCCCACAAAGTCCATGGCTGAAGGTTTTGTGGCTCTTTCCGGGATCGATCTCAGGTCTTCCTGTGATGAACTCATCGCATCAATGAACAAAGCGGTTGAGGGTGTTCATACAGGTCTTATCGCCAAGGCTGACAAGACCGGAGTCTATAACGGTATCGAAGTTAATGCCGGTGATTATATTGGCGTTCTTGACGATGACATCATAACTTGCGCATCTTCTGATCTTAATGTTTGTCTCGAAAAGTTCATCTCCACAGTTCCTGACCACGATAAAGTCAGTAAAGTGGATATTTTCGCAGACAGCACAGACGACAAAGCAATTGCTGACGGCTTGAATGCAAAGATTGCCGAAGTTTGCCCCAACGCTGAAATTTCCTCTTGCTTAGGCGGACAGAATATATATAATTACGTTATTGCGTTTTCATAAAACGATTGATTCGGATGGAGAAGATGAGTACAAAGCTTCTTACAGTTGATTCTTTACTTAATGCCGTTCCCGGCATATCTTCTGCTGTCCTTCTTACCCTCCGACTTACGCTAGGCTGCTAAGCAGCCATATATTTGTCCGGCTATTCGCGTATGCCAAAAATCACGCGGTTGTTTTACAAAAATCCTATTAACCTATATAATCTCAGGGTTGTAAATAAATTAAAGAGGGAATTACTATGTTAACTTGCTTTTCTACACTCGCTTGTCCCGATTTCTCCTGGCAGGAGATCTACTCAATGGCCAAGGACTTCAATTTCAACGGAATTGAGATCAGAGGCCTCGGACAGGATATATTCTCGGTAAAGGCCCCGCCGTTTACCGAAGCCCAGCTTCCCAAGACTGTTGCAAAACTCAAGGAACTTAATCTCAAGATCCCGTGTCTTTCATCCGGTGAGCCTGTAAATGATCTTGCCACAAAAGACAAGGCTATAGCGGAGATCAAGGCTTATATCGAACTTGCTTCCAAACTCGGCACATCTTATATCCGTGTTCTTGGTGACCGCAATCCGGCTCCTGAGAAGGAGATCGATGACAATGTCGTAATCGAGATCATGAGAGAGCTCATACCGTTCGCCGAAGAATACAACGTAACACTTCTTATCGAGACAAACGGTGTTTATGCTGACACCAAGAGACTCAAGAAACTTCTTGACACTATCGGCAACCGCAAAGTCGCTGCTCTTTGGGATATGCATCACCCTTACAGATTCATGGGTGAGTCCCCGATCGATACAGTTAACAATCTCGGTGAATATATCAAGCACGTTCATGTTAAGGACTCTGTCATGGTTGACGGTAAGGTCTCCTATAAACTTATGGGCAATGGTGACATGCCTTTGAAGGAGATGTTTGATGCTCTGCAGTCTATAGATTATCTTGGCTACATCTCACTCGAATGGGTTTACAGATGGTCCAAAGACCTTGACAGTGCAGGTATAGTAATCCCTCAGTTCGCAAACTATATGGAGACATACCGTCCCAAGCAGAAGACTGTTCTCCAGATGGACAACAGAGGTACAGGTTATTATCCCTGGCCCAAAGAGACTTTGATAGATCTCACATTCCCGGATGTCCTCGATAAGATCTGCGAACTTTTCCCGAATCAGTATGCTTTCAGATATACTGAACTCGACTATACAAGAACATATCCTGAATTCAGGAATGATGTTGATAACCTTGCCCGTGCATTCCTTGCTATGGGCTGTAAGAAGGGCGATCATATTGCCATCTGGGCTACCAATGTTCCCCAGTGGTATCTGACATTCTGGGCCGCTACAAAGATCGGCTGCGTTTTGGTCACTGTCAATACTGCTTACAAGATCCATGAGATCGAATATCTGCTGCGCCAGTCCGATACTTGCACGCTTGTTATGATCGACAAGTTTAAGGATTCAGACTATATCCAGATAATCAATGAGATCTGCCCTGAGCTGAAGGATTCAGAACCCGGCAAGCTCGAATCGGCAAGACTTCCTGTGCTTAAGAACGTCATCACATGCGAATCTCATGTTCCGGGTTGTTTCCATTGGGATGAACTTCCGGCTCTCGCTGAGACAGTCCTTTACAGCGATGTCGAGAAGATCCGCCGCACGATCGATAAACACGATGTCTGCAACATGCAGTACACTTCCGGCACCACCGGTTTCCCCAAAGGCGTTATGCTCACGCATTACAATGTCGTCAACAACGGTAAGGCAATCGGCGACTGCATGGATCTCTCCAGTTTTGACCGCATGATGATCCAGGTTCCGATGTTCCATTGCTTCGGCATGGTACTCGCAATGACCGCATCAGTAACCCACGCCGTTACAATGTCTCCTATCACAGCATTCTCACCGCGCAAAGGTCTTAACTGCATCAACCAGGAGAAGATAACTTGCTTCCATGGCGTTCCCACGATGTTCATTGCTATGCTCGGTCATGAGAATTTCCCGAAAACAGACTTTTCGCACATGAGAACAGGCATCATGGCAGGTTCACCTTGTCCTATCAAGACAATGGAAGAGGTCATCGAGAAGATGCATATGCCTGAGATCGTTATCACATACGGCCAGACAGAGGCATCTCCTGCCACAACGATGAGCAAGACAACTGATACTATCGAGCAGAGAGTAAACACAGTCGGACCTTCTATCTTCGGTGTCGAGACCAAGATCGTAGATCCTGAGACAGGTGTCGAATTGCCTGACGGTCAGCCCGGCGAGTTCTGCGCACGCGGTTACAACATCATGAAAGGCTACTACAAGATGCCTGAGGCAACTGCTGCAGCCATCGACGAGGAAGGCTGGCTCCATTCAGGCGACCTTGCTCTTAAGAGACCTGAAGACGGATATTATAAGATCACCGGCCGTATCAAGGACATGATCATCCGCGGCGGCGAAAACATCTACCCCAAGGAGATCGAAGACTTCCTCTACACACACCCCAAGATCCAGGACGTCCAGGTAATCGGTGTTCCTGATGCGGATTACGGTGAAGAGATCCTTGCTGCCGTTGTCCTCAAGCCAGGCGAGGAATCATCCGAAGAAGAGATCAAGGAATATGTCATGACACACATGGCTAAGCACAAGGTTCCGAGATATGTTGACTTCGTTGACGGCTTCCCGATGAATGCCGCAGGCAAGATCTTGAAGTACAAGATGAGGCAGGAGGCAGTCGAGAGGCACAACCTCGAGAATGCTAATAAGATAGTAACTGCCTGATTTTAATTTTGTGTTTTATGTGGGGCCATCTCGATGAGGTGGCCTCATTTTTGTGTTTAGGCCGGTTGCGGATAGTGGCGGTTGATATGTTTATCGTAAGTTTTTTAAATCGATATATAACGCTAAGTTTTTGATATAGCTTTATTTGCTTAATAATTGAGACTTTATATTTATCAGTTATCAACTGCATCGTAAGATGAGAGCTGGGTAAACTCAACTCTTAATCATCTCTTAGCATCTGCAATTCCAAGCGGTCAAGGCTACCGTAGGTGAGGCAAAGCCATTGCCTTGTCGGCGCAGGATGCAGGTGTTATTTGTTTTGATTTTGAGACTAGTCTCAAAAGGGGGCCAAAAGTCTCAATCTTTTTGAAAAGTATTGATATTTATTTGCTGCCTGTGAATAATTTTCATTATTCTTTTGTTATTAAATTGGCTTACCTATAAGATTTAGTTTTTTGTGTTTTCTATAGGTACATATACATCAAAAAT
>JAIKYD010000087.1 GCA_024683485.1 Saccharofermentans sp.
ATTTTTGATGTATATGTACCTATAGAAAACACAAAAAACTAAATCTTATAGGTAAGCCAATTTAATAACAAAAGAATAATGAAAATTATTCACAGGCAGCAAATAAATATCAATACTTTTCAAAAAGATTGAGACTTTTGGACCCCTTTTGAGACTAGTCTCAATTTCAGAACAAATAACACCTGCATCCTGCGCCGTCAAGGCAACGGCTTTGCCTCACCTACGGAGGCCATGACCGCTTGAATTTGCAGGTGCTAAGCAGTGTTTAAGAGTTGGATTTCCCCAGCTCTCATCTTACGATGCAGTTGATAACTGATTAATATAAAGTCTCAATTATTTAGCAAATAAAGCTATATCAAAAACTTAGCGTTATATATCGATTCAAAAAACTTAGCTAAACACATCAACCGCTATTATCCGCAACCGACCTAAACACCAAAACACAGATCCGTTAGTGGCAGTCAAGCCCGGAGCATTCGTAAGAATGTGCCGGAGGCAGGCTTGACGGCCAGGAACGGATCTGTATAACCATAATGGCCGGTTGCGGTTGGCAATATAAAACAAAACAGGCTTCCCTGATTATTTCTCGGGGAAGCCTGGAATAACAAAATAATTGAATTACTGGACGGCTGGTCTGCCTGTCTTCTTTCTAATCTTTTCCTGATAAAGGAGCGTGTCGGCATTGTTGATCGCTTCGTATATGTCAACCCTGCCGTTGATCCTGAACTTGTAGATGCCGGTACTCATTTCGATAGAATACGGCTTGTCAGCAAACTTGTTATAACGCTTGGTGACTTTCTCAATTCTGGCTTTCATGGAATCGACATCGCAGTCTGCTCCGGTGATAGCAAGCGATAAGAACTCATCGCCTCCGATACGGCCAATGATATCCATATCTCTGAAAGATTCCTGAAGGACCTGTGAGATCGTGCGGAGTGCAAAGTCGCCGTCGTCATGACCGAACTTATCGTTGATCATCTTCAGGTTATCGAGGTCCGCAAAGCAAATGACTGCGATCTTGCCCTGATTGGACGGTTCCTCCAGAACACGCTCAGCGTTCGAGATAAAACCTCTTCTGTTGTAAAGGCCTGTAAGCTCGTCTTTCTGGGCAATCTCCTCGAGTTTTGTATTGTCACGGATAAATCTTTCAAGAGACAGCTGCAGTGACTTCTTTACCCTGTTCTGCTCTTCTATCATGAAGAGGGACCTGAGTGTGACAGAGAGCTGGGTAGCTGCTGAAGACACACTGAAGGAGTTAGTCATTTCGAGTTCGTTGACAAGGAGACCGTACAGATCTGAGCCGACAAACAAAGGCGATACGATCATAGTGCAGCGCTCATTGGCCGTAATATATTCATTCTCGAAAATACTCTCAGTACGGAGAAGCTGCTGTTCATCCGGCAATGATCTGAGGCCGTTTTCGTCACTGATAGCTTTGAGAAGGATAGATGCAGGTGGTGTCCAGCCAAACGCACCGTGATTCTTAACATTACCCTGGAACAGATAGAGCATAGACTTCTTGAAGCCGATTCCGTTAAGGCTTCCCAGGAGCTGTTCATAAGGGATCTCGGTCTGGTTGTCGATAAGGAAGACATCGCCCATCTGGCGGTTGATTACTCCCTGCATTCTTTCAGTCCTTCTCCTTGCCGAATTGGCGGGCAGGATACCGGAGAAAGCAAGGCGTCTGAAGTATTTAGAGAAGGTCTCATTGATAAGCATCCGGTCAGCATCAGAACCTGCAGAATCAAGGGCTTTGCTCTGCAGTGTCTGAAGAATGTTGAAGCACTTCTCGCGTGTGGAAAGCACGAACAGTTCCGTTCTTAAAAGCTTTGAGAAGTTATCGTTCATCACTTCCAATTCCGTTGCAATCTCACCGGAATCCACCAGCCTGACAAAAGCATTAAGGAATCCTTCCAAAGACTCCTTCACTGAACCTGAATCGATGAAGTCATTGAACAGATAGGACTTAACTTCCTCAATAAAACTGATATTGTCGATCTTATCCTCATTGAGTTTCAATCTGTCGCACATAACATCCGCATCGAAATCATCGCAGCCGCACGAATTTCTCTGAACAAGATGCGTCTCTACGGTCATGTCCTTAAGTGCCGTGCCGTTGATGTAATTCTCTGCGTTGAGAACGGCCTTATATGCAAGCGAAGCAGAACTTGCCTCAACTGTTGTAAGCGGCGGCTCGAGCGAGATCGCAAAAATATCATCATCGAATCCTCCGATCAAGATATCCTTGCCGGGAACCAGCCCTCTCCTCTTAACCGCATTGTATCCTCCGACTGCCATTGAGTCGTTTGCGAAAACCACCGCGTCAAGATGATCATTCCTGTCCAAAAGCTCATCGACCACGTTCTCACTCGCCATCGAGAAATCACCGTAAACGATCTTGTTATCACTTACCGGAATGCCGTGTTCTTTAAGCGTCTGCATATAGATATCAAGTCTTTCACGCGCATCGCGGTTGGTGACAGGACCAGATATGAAGCCGATATCTTTCGCATTATGCTTCTCGATCAGATGGTCGAGCATACGGCACAGTCCGGAACGGTTATCAAAGGTAACGGAATGATATCCCTCGAAATCAGAGAACAGGCAGACGATCGGAACATCCGGCATCATCTTGAGAAATCTCGACTGAACCTCATAATCCGCTCTCGAGCAGATAAGTCCCTGAAGGATATAGATAATATCAACATTTCTTTCCGTGGGAAGCCTGAAGATCGAGTTGTACTGATACTCGTATTTCTTGTCGGCATATCTGCTATCAGTCTTGCCGATATAGTGTCCCGGGAAAACGAAAAGATTGGCATCGAGTGCTTTCGCTGCCTGCTCGGCACCTACTGCAGCCTGATGCGAGAAGAAGTTATCTATGTCATCTATGACCAGACCGATATTGATCCTGCGGTTCATACTTAAGTACTCCCTTCAATATCTTTAGAAAAATACACGAATAGTCTATCACAAATCATCTGGCCAGGCGAAAAACACACGGGAAGCTTTACACTATAAACAGAAAGCGAATCTAAAACATGGAATATAAAAGGACGCATCCCCAGTCAATATGACTTCAGATGCGTCCTTGGTTTTAAGTCAATTATCTCAATCAGACATATCCGAGCCAAGCACCGGAATCGCTGAACTTGCTCTTTTGACCATTGATCGTTACTGTGCCGGTAACCATTGCACCGGATGTATCGAGATAGTACCACTGGTTACCGAGTTTTATCCAGCCGGTTGCCATCGCGCCAGAAGGACCCATGTAATACCATTTGCCGCTTGTATTGATCCAACCGGTAGCCATTGCGCCTGAAGGTCCCATATAATACCATTTGCCGCCATTCTGAACCCAACCTGTAGCCATAGCGCCAGAAGGACTCATGTAATACCACTTGCCGCCATCATCTACCCAGCCGGTTGCCATTGCGCCAGAAGCACTCAGGTAATACCATTTGCCGCCAACTTCAACCCAGCCCGTAGACATTTTTCCGGATGAACCCAGGTAATACCAGGATCCGCCTTCATCTACCCAATCGGTCCTCATTACAGCCTTGCTGTCAAAGTAATACCAGGCACCGTCTATCTGCTGCCATCCTGTAACTTTATATCCCTTGGCATCATAGTAATACCAGTTGCCGTTCTCCTGTTTCCATGTGGACTTAGGACCGGTTACAGGAGTTGGGGTTGCTGTAGGTTTTGAAGTAGGTCTTGGAGTTGCGCTGTTTTTCTGAGGATCAAAATGAAGGTTTTCAACATTTGGTTTGACCGTCAGATAATTCCTTCTGCAATCCAGTTCAGTCAGACTTGTGCAGGTTGAAATATCCAGAGTTTTCAGATTGTTATTGGATATTTCAAGTGATTCAAGCTGATCACAGCCGTTAAGATTAATACTTTCGAGTTTATTATTGCTCGCAATTACTTCCTCCAGATCCGGGCAATTACTAAGATCAAGAGAAGTTAACTGATCCGAATAACAATACAATTTTTGAAGTTCTGTGCATCTGCTTAAATCAAGTACAGTCAGATCCATATTTCCGCAAATTAACTCACGAAGTCCCGGACAATAATTTACATCAAGTTTTGTTAACTTATTATTGGAAATAGATAAACATGTAAGTTCCAGGCAATTGCTCAGATCGATAGAAGTCAATTGATTATCGCCGCAAGTTAAATCCTTAAGCCCCGATAATTTACTTACATCCAACTTAACCAATTTATTTTCATCGCAGGACAGATTCTTTATTGATGTACATCCGCTTATGTCCAGCTTTGTAAGTTCATTGCGGGTAATATACAAACCTTGCAGTGCTGTGCAGTTACTTACATTAAGTGAAGTCAGTTTATTATCCTGACAAAACAGGCTCTTAAGTGATTTGCAGTTGCTTAAGTCAAGTGTTGTCAGTTGATTGTCATCACAAATCAAATCAGTAAGCATTGCGCAATCACTTATATCGATTGAAGTCAGCTTGTTATTCCCGCAGTCCAAATTCTCAAGCTTAGTGCATCCGCTGACATCTATATTGGTTAACTGATTATCGCTACAGCTTAACTCGTAAATAGACGTACAACCGGTAACATCTATAGTTGTTAATTCATTCTTTTTACACTCGAAAAACCTGAGTTTTGGACAGTTATTTGCTTTAAGGCTTGTCAGCTTATTCTCACTACACGACAAAGATGTAAGCTCCGCGTAACCACTTACGTCAATTGCCGTCAACTGATTATTTACGCAACCCAAACCTTCAAGGGTTTCAGGTGCATTAAACTTTAATGTCGTTAACTGATTATTATGACAGCTCAATGATACCAAATCTGTACAGCCGCTTAAGTCAAGCTTTGTTAATTGATTGTCATTGCAGCTCAAAGAATGAAGCGAAGTGACACCGCTAAGGTTAAGTGAAGTCAGTTTGTTATTTGAACAAGTCAAAGTTGAGAGTTTATTATTCTTGCTTATATCAATTGTAGTCAGCTGATTGTTCCCGCACCTTAACGTTCTAAGATTTGTGCAGCCACTAACATCTATTTTTGCAAGCTGGTTATTATCACAATCAAGACTGGAAAGTGCTGTGCATCCGGTCAGATTAATACTTGTTAACTGATTCTTGCCACAGCTTAGAGAGTTTAGCGACGTGCAGCCGCTTACATTAAGAGACGATAATTGAGCGTCGTAACAACCGAGATCAGTAAGTGATGAACAGTCACTTACGTTGAGTGCCGTCAGCGGATTACCGCCGCATCCTAAACTTTCCAAAGCCGTTAAACCTCTTAAATCAAGAGAGGTTAACTTATTATTTCCACAAGACAATGTCTGCAATGAAGAACAACCACTAATATTCAATGTGGTTATGTAATTATATGAACATGACAACTCCTTAAGCGATTTGCAATTGCTTAAGTCAAGCTCGGTAAACTTGTTTGTTCCGCAGTTTATAGCCCATAGTGAGGAACAGCCATCTACATTAATAGATGTTATCTTGTTTTTATTACAGGATAAAAACTTGAGTTTTTCCATTCCGCTCACATCAAGAACAGTAAGTTTATTATCACCACAATTAAGTTCAATCAATGAAGTAAAAAACTTAATACCGGTAAGATCGCTGATGCTTTGGGAATAAACAGACATCTGGAGACATTTTCCTATCTCCTCTTCACTCAAAGCCCCGTTGCCATCCTTATCGATATTTGAAGAAATATAAGACCTGAAATTATCATCAGGGAAATTGGTCTTGTTGATCGCAACGTCTCCAGCTGCATAGACATTCTTTGCCGGGGCAAAGACAAAGACTGCCGTGGCTATCGAAGCAACCAAAGCACCTAATGCACATCGTTTAAACAACATCAAGATGCACCTCTTTTCTATTGAATTAATAACGGGATAAGGGGATTGATCATTCTCTCATCTGCTATGAGTAGTATAGCACAATAATCAAAAAGGTCTTCAGATAAAAGACTTACACGCCCCTGAATCTTTTCCTTGCCATCTTGTCGGCGTACATCTTGGAATCGGCTTCCATGATCATTTCCTCGATGTCGATCGAGCTGTCGATCACGCGCTCTGAGACACCAAGACTAGCACCGACTTCAAACGGCTTGTCGGTCATGGCAGGATCTGCATCAGCTGATTCCTCTATCTCGTTTCTGATCTTCCTGATGTCGCCTTCGATCTTCCTGTCACCTATTATCGCAAATGCGAACTCATCACCGCCGTAACGTGCAGCTATACCGTCATCTTTAACGTATTTCATAATAGCTCTGGCAAGTGTCTGGATAGCTACATCGCCGTTCTCGTGTCCGTATGTATCATTAATGACCTTGAGCTTATCCATATCGATTGAGAACAGCGAGAGGATTCTGCCTGAATTTGCGGGAGAATTGAGAAGTTTCTTGAGGAAAGCGAAGAAGCCTCTTCTGTTGTAAAGACCTGTAAGGAAATCCTGCTCTGACAGGAGCTCATTGGTCCTGCTCGTGGAGATGAGCTTGCGGTTGTTGTTGACGGCGTTGACCGCAGCGTTTATGAAGTGGCCGAACTCCTCGAATCTCTGCTCGGACCTCATCGTTACTTCGTTATAACCGTTAACCACATGACCGAATGATTCAGTGTTGGATCTGATCTGCTTAAAGAGAAGCACATTGATATTGCTGTCACGGGCCATGATAAGGTCATAGTCAGGTATCGGATTCTCCATGCGGTAGAACTTCTGTGCGAAGGTATATTTGTTTGCCCTGCCGTGGAATATGCTGTGACAACAGCCGTCCGGCTCGTTGACACCGACGAAATAATACTGGCTGCGCCACATCCAGATGGAGTTCTGAAGATTGTCAGCTGCCTCGTCGAGGTTATCTGAAGATGTCATCCTCGATACGAAGCGTCCCATTTCGAGCATGTGTCTGAATGAATCCTGATTCTCCTCGGCAAGTTCGTCAACTATGCGGGACCATGGGAATTCAGCATTCTTCTTGCATCCGCAGGACTGCATAAACATTGATTTATAAGGAATATAGAAGGTGTCTTTTTCAATATTCTTTCTCTCAGCCCAATTCCTGATCCTAAGAAGTATCTGCTCTGATATCTTCTTGTAGTCAAGTTCGCAGGTAGTTAAAACCGGATCGTTGTACTGTCCCTGCCAGATGCCGTCAAAGCCCGTAACTATTACGTCTTCGGGAATCTCCTTGCCGTTCTTGCGGAGTGCATCGATGACACCGATTGCCATTGAATCGTTTGCACAGATGATCGCATCAGGAAGTGTGTATTCCCCGCCTTCGAGCAAATCGTTCATTACAGTGAATGCGGGAGCCTGCCAGAAATCACCGTAATAGATATTGGACTTGGTGGAATCGATCCCGTGCTCTTCGAGCACACGCTTGAATATCGCGATCCTCGCCTCGGAGAAAGGATTGTCCCTGAAGCCTCCGAACATGTCGAGCGTTCTAGCACCGTGTTCCTCGATAACGTGCCTTACTATCTTCTCGAATGCGGAATCGTACTCAAAATCAGCATTAATGCAGCCATCAACAGGATGCTGGAACGTGATTACAGGAATGTCTTTCTGATGTCCTATCTCTGCAAGGCGCTCTATGACTTCCCTTGTCTTTATCATTTCACCGAAAATAATGATGCAGGCAAGATCCATCTTTAATAACAGATTCGCAAAGTTCAGTTCAAGTCCGGTCTGGATCGGATCCGGATTATCAACATTGAAAGTAAAACTGGAGATAATGAAATCCCTGTTGATCTCTTCAGTCTGAAGTGCTCTTAAGAAAAGGCTGTAGTTATCGGAGTCATCCCATACACCGCATACTGCAATCAGTTTGCGCAGATCCGTTTTGGGAACTCTTTTCCTTAGAAGGATATTGCGGATGTGTATAGATGCCTTTGAGATAGCGTTGATGGCAAATACGATGGAAGCACTCTCGTAATCTTCCGGTGCTTCGAATAACATCCTGTGCTTCTGCCAGTTCCTGTCGAGCCTTATAACGTAAGGCTCAGTGATCTGCTCACCTTCCTCATCGTCAGACTTGATAATGCATCTGATGGAACGTTCCTCGTCAGCTCTTCCATCAAAGGAAAACTCATACAGTTCGCCTTTTTTGAAAGATAAACCGCCCTGAAGAAGTCTTGTCTCGCCTGAAACACCCGAAATATATGACGGAGTGATGATGAGCTCATCCTCCATAAAGCTTACATTCGCGTTCAGATCGCCTTCTGCAACATAGAAGGCATTGTTCAGATTGTCATTCTCCGGTTCTTCGGGATTGAGCTTTAACACTCTTGCCGGTCTTACAACTTTTCTGTTGTATATAGGCTTCTGATAGAGCCTTACATAATCGACCAGAAGTTCTGCATCGTTATTCTCAAGCTCGGTCTTTATGTCAGAATTCTTGCCATTACGTTCATCAGTGACAGACACGCCGATAACCAGATGAAATGGCTTGTTAAATGGAGCTGGATAAGGTTCTTCGACTTCTCCTGTCCTCGAGAACCAGTAAGATGTCCTGTAGTACTCTTTGCCATCGCAGGAGAATATGATCTCATCCTGATCCCATTCACATGCGAAAATATGGAATTCATTGGAAAAGTCAGTATTAAGCCTGTAGAAGTTTCCGGAGCGCTGTGTAAAGGGATAACCAAAAGCGATTGAAGAGAACGCATTATCAGTTCTCGAACCGGAGATCTCCGCAACGTTTATCTGGCCGTGAAGCGGAAACTCCTTATAATCACAGCTCTCCTCATCGTAGCCTTCCGAAGGCATGAGCCTTATATAACTCATCAGGCCCTTCGCCTTGGGGACCTTGATCCTTGCGATTATCTTGCCGTAAGTAAAGTCTTTCTTGCCAACAGTCGTGACACGGCCGGACATATAACGCATCCCGCCGGAATTATTGGTGGTTATCCTGGGTCTTATATGAAGAAAACCGTCATCGATCTTGAGACACTCGCTGCCGCAATATTCCTGGCGTTCACCTGTAATCCACCCGGGCGCACGCGTCTCGGCACTCCAGACAGATTCATTCAAAGCATTACCGTTAAATTCTTCAGACCAGACGATATGATATCCGTCCGGCAGCGAGACCTTATTACTCATTCAAACCGTTATTTCAGATCAACTAAATCAATTATCAGCCGCAAAAATATCCGTATCGTTGTTGCGGGCCATCACGTACTTATAGCAGTCATCAGCACTGACTTCAAATGCCTTGAAGATATCCTTTACGGCATCATAGATAGCCTTACATCTGATGATATCTACTGTGTCGTGAGCCTGTGAGAAAAGACCGAAGATCAGCATATCGTACATCTTGTAGAAATCAACCTTGAATGCATCGAATTCATTGATAGCCCTGATGAACAGTTCCTTGTTCTCAGGCTCATATGTACGCATGATATTAAGAAGATGCATCTCCTTCTTTACACAGCCTGCAATGGCATTGACGCTTGCCTTGATACCCGGGCTGACTGTCCTCGTGTTATAACGGACGATCGTCATGGAAAGCTCGTCGATCATGTCAACGCACTCTTCAATATGTCTAGCCATCTGGAAGATATTGATCCTGCGCTCAGGATCCTGTTCAACAGCATGTAATCTGTCGGCAAATTCATGGAATATATGATCGCCGTCATCTTCAAGCTTATTGATCTTTCTTGAGATCGCAACTCTATCCTCTATCTTCTCGAGCATTCCAAGAAGCTCTATGCATTCCTCATTAAGCACCTCAGACAGCTGCTGGGCGTGGTCAAATAAATATTCGCGATCTTCGCTGGTCATTTAAATTGCCTCCTCACGGACATATATTGCATATTATATATTAGCAAAGACTGGCAATTCAATAGAACACATTTGCACATGTCCGTATGTGAGGACAAAAAAATGCTGTCACCGCGATAAACGGGACAGCATTTGAAGTTTGCTTAGGGTAACTATCTATCAGAGAGCGGAAACCTTTGTTCCCATCTGCTCGATTTCCTGATTCTCTACTACGAGATTTACAGACTTAGGTGTGCAAACGAAAGTTGTCTTAACAGGTGTAGGCTCAACTCTTCCGCCGAGTGCATAAACGCCGCCGGAGATATAGTCAACTACTCGCTGATTCTTGTCTGTATTTGTGAGGTTGCAGATAACGATGTGGCCTTCACGGATGTGATCGCAAACGATCTGGCTCGTTCTGATGTCATAAGGTGTAAGCATAATGACTGTAGCGTTCTGCTGCATAACAGGTGTCGTAACTGCGGGCTCCTGAACGAAGGTGCGAGGTTCTTCTACGTAAGTCTCCTCTGCGATAGGCTCTTGCTCGTATGCATCTTCTTCAATGTAGCCCTCTTCCTCACCGTAATAGTTTTCTTCCATCTCATCTTCTACAGGTGTGAACATGCTTCCGAAGAAATTCTTAACGTTAAAAGTGCCCATTTGTATTTTCCTC
>JAIKYD010000011.1 GCA_024683485.1 Saccharofermentans sp.
TACAGCTAACTTTGTTGGAATCCTTCTCACGCTCCCTTTTGTTGCTGCGGTAGTTGCAGGTTACACTCTCCGTAACGGAAAACCGTTTAAGCCGGATATCCTGGATACCCAGCCGGGCCTGTATTTTGCTGCTCTGGCAGGAATAATTGTTGTTACGCTCGTTCTTACCATCCTTCATGAGAAGATCCACGGATGGTTTTGGACGATCGGAGCTGAGAACGGAGCAAAGGACATTGAATTCGGCTTCCAGAAGGAAACACTCACTCCTTATTGCACATGTACTTCTCCGCTCTCGAAGTCCATATATATTCTTGGTTCCATGATGCCCATGACGATACTCGGCGTGATCCTGGGTGTTGTTTCGGTCTTTGTAGGTTTTTTTCCTTTATTGGTGGTTGCAATAATACAGATCATCGGCGGGGCAGGAGATATCCTTATTTCAGTCATGCTTCTCATGCGCAAGACAAAGGGCAAGGATGTTGTCCTTTTGGACCACCCGACAAAGATCGGACTTGTTGCTTTTGAAAAAGAAAAAGAAGCCGAATAAGATTTAAGCGCGATTTGTGAAATTGATACATCAACGATACACTGTACGTGTAACATTCTCTTGACGGAGGAATTATGTACAGCGTTCTGCTTGTTGAAGATGACGTTCAGATCAGAGAGGTCATCGGCGATTATTTCGGGAGACGCGACAAGATCAGTCTGGATTTTGCTGAGGATGGGAATATAGGCCTTACCAAGTTCCTTAACAATTCATACGATCTCGTTGTTCTCGATATAATGATGCCCGGCCTTGACGGTTTTGAGCTGTGTAAGATCATCAGAAAGAGATCGGATATTCCGATCGTATTTCTGACGGGTAAAGTCAGGGAAGAAGACGTTCTTTACGGCTATGAGCTGGGAGCTGACGATTATATCGTTAAGCCCTTCTCGATCAAGATCTTGTACAGCAAATTAAATGCCATCTTAGAGCGGAATAAATCTGATGAACAGCCCCGGAAGATAATCGAGAGTGGACAGATCACATTGGATCCTGTGAAGCTTGAAGTTAAAGTTTCAGGAGACGTAGTCGATCTGCCTCCTAAGGAGTATCAGATCTTAAAGTACATGATGGAGCATCCCGGTGCGGCGATTACCAGAAAACTGTTGCTGGCTGTAGCCTGGGGTGACGACATGTATATCACTGAACGAGTTATCGATAACAGGGTAAAGAACCTCCGCCACAAACTTAATAAGGAAGGATCGCGTATCAAGACTCTCATCGGAGTCGGTTACAGGTTCGACTAGGGGAGGAGTTACACATGAAAAGAAAGAGTTTTTTCAGTTTCTTATTTCCGAAATTGATCGCGGGATTACTTGTCGCAACTGTCTTGTTTGGTATCTCACTGACAGTTTTAGACAGGGCTTATGGTATGGCGCTTGTTTCCGGTTGGAGCAAGAGACAGGAAACATATGAGAAAATAGTCAGGAACTATGCTGAGAATAAAGTTGATGCAACTTTTATAGATATTTACACAACGCTATTTTCTTCAGATTATTTCAGGCTTGCCGAAGTTAAAGAAGACGGCAGTTTTGAGACAATTACCGAGACTGATTATAAAAGCATTCCGGTTGAAAAGGGAATTCATGAGTGGTACTTCATCACAAACGATAAAGAGCTTCTTGCAAAAGGCAAAAGATCTGTCACGCTCAACGATAGAGAGTGGACTATCGAATATAAGAAGTGTGATGAAGCATGGGATATCTGCGAAAAGACTGATACAAAGCTTATTAACAGCTGGGACGTTGCCGCAATGTCCGATGTTTATTTTTCAAACGATCTGTTTTCGATTTCGCTTGATCTATGCGGGATGTATCATTTTAAACGACCATTGGCAAATTCATATTATGTAGATGGAGATACTCTTCATCTTGGGAAGGTCGTTCAGACTTATGTTGCTGCTGAAACTGATTCCAGCCGTAACATTTTTGCCAAGAAATGGGACTTTACCGATCCTTCAAAGGCAGACCGCTATATCTACGCGGATAATGAGGGCATCGTTCAGAATCTGATGTTCTTCACGCAGCGTGTCAGACCCGACGGATACTTTAATGCTACTAACGGAATGTTTTGTACCGGCAGTCTGAACGATTTTCAGAAAGCATATAAGAGCAGGGGAGAAGACTACAAAAGCGAGAGCTTTGAAGCCTTGTTTAAAGATTTTTCCGAAAACAAAACCAAAGGAGAATACAGATATAGATTTTATTCAGATAACTATCCTAATGTTGACGGTTCTATTGATTTTTTTGAGATCGACGGAAAACTCTATATGGTCGAATATGTCATGGAGACAGTTCCATTTAATACTTACTTTAAGCCTTATCTGATCTGTTCGTCAGTCTTACTTGGTTTGATCGCAGTCATTGTTGCATTGCTCGCATCGATCAAGCCTTACGCACAGTATAAGAAGGCATATGAGAACAACATCTTCAAGAATAATCTCATTGATTCTCTTGCCCATAACATGAAGACACCGCTGCAGATACTTGGCGGTTATGCTGAGAATTTAAAGGATGTTACGAGTGATACTGATAAAGACCGCTATGCGGATCAGATCCTTGCGAAGACCGCTGAGATGAACAAAGACATAGAAGCGATCCTTAAGACTGCGGAGAA
This sequence comes from Saccharofermentans sp., assembly GCA_024683485.1. Classification (GTDB taxonomy): domain Bacteria; phylum Bacillota; class Clostridia; order Saccharofermentanales; family Saccharofermentanaceae; genus Saccharofermentans. The sequence continues at coordinate 2,660 of JAIKYD010000011.1, forward strand.
GTCTGACCGGGAGTTTGTAAAAGAATCAGTCCGCACGTGCATTGACGAGGTCGCTTCCAAGCTTGGCGCAGAAGTATTCGCAAAGGGCGACATGAAGATCAGGATGGACAAGGATTACTTCAACACGGCGATCTATTGTCTTTTGGACAACGCAATGAAATATAAGAGCGCTGATTCAAAAGTTGAAGTTGACATCACGTGCAACGCGGTCACGATAAAGAACAGGACTGATAAGGATAAGTTCACTCCCGGTACCGGGATTGCGATCGCGGGAAGGATCCTGGAACAGCATAAACTTAAGATGAGGACAACACTGAAAGACGGTGTCTTTGAGTGCAAGTTTGGCAAGAGATTAGGAAAGAAATAAAGATGAAGGGGGCTAATAAAGCCCCCTTCTTTTTCGGTTTTATTCCTGCTCCCAGAACAACTCATCTAATGTCTTGCCCAAAGCTTTGCATATCGCGATGCAGAGGTTGATCGTCGGATTGTAATCGCCCTTTTCGATGGCGTTGATCGTCTGACGTGACACGCCTACCTTATCAGCCAGGTCCTGCTGTGACAGATCCAGCGCGGCGCGGGCGGCTTTGAGTTTAAGATTCTTCATCCTCCAGCGCCTCCTTCTTATTCTGGATGTTCTTGATGAATACTTCAACGCCTATTGAGAGACAGCAGATTCCCTGTACAAGTGAGTCGATCCTGTTATTGACAGGGGCGCCGTCTCTTATCAGCTTGAGCGTGGAAAAGAACATTACCAGATCGATTATACCAATAATGCTGAACATAACTGCGAACACATTACGCTTATTGCTTAAGCCCATGTATGCATCATATCTGTCTGCGGTAATTGCAAACGTTGCGATTCCGATAAATGCGATGATCATCAGGCATTCGTATGCTGACAGCGGAAAATCGTTATAGATCAGACTAAACCACCCCAGACCGAGAGCAGTGGCGATGACGACTATCATCGTGGTCATTGCTGCTTTGCCTCGCATCTTCATCTGACGCTCATCGAATGCCTTTTTGTTGTTCTCGTTTAAGCTGATCAGGTAAGCAATGCTAAGCGCTAAAGGCAGAATGCAGACTGCAGCAAGAGTGAGCATTATGCTGTTATAGAGAGCATAGTTGCCTGAAGTAAGTTCGATCGTATATCTGACGGCGTAATCTTTATTCTCGTCCAATTCGGGCAATGGTTCATAATCGAAATTAAGAAAGATCTTTTTGTTGCCGACATTAAGCTTGCCTGTCTTGAAAGTACCGTT
>JAIKYD010000018.1 GCA_024683485.1 Saccharofermentans sp.
AAGACCCCAAGACACTTGAATGGAAAGCCAGACCGCACCAAGACTCTGTCGCCAAGTTCAAGCGCAGACTCAAAGCCTTGACGCAAAGGAAACATTCAATGAGGTTAGGATTGAGAATAGAGAAGATTAACCAAGTAACGAGAGGTTGGATAAATTACTTTGCGTTAGGGGATATGAAGTCAGCGATATCAGACATTGACGCACACTTAAGGACAAGGATCAGAACCATTATCTGGAAACAATGGAAGGTGCCAAGCAAGAGACAATGGGGACTCCAAAAACTCGGAGTACCCAAAGACTTAGCAAGATTGACATCGTATTGCGGAGACAGATACCAATGGGTCGTGACAAAGACTTGCGTATCACGGGCAATTTCAAAAAAGGTGCTAAGCAGAGCAGGTCTTATCAGTTGCCTTGATTACTACAATGAGCGTCACGCCTTGAAGTTAAGTTGAACCGCCGTATGCCGAACGGCACGTACGGTGGTGTGAGAGGGGGATTAAATTCCCCCTACTCGATTCTCTGTTATTCGGATTAAAAAATAAATGTTTGAATAGTGCCATTTTTGGCACTAATATAGAAGCATCTTTAACGATGGGGAAAAATATGCTGTTTGCGGAAGTACTGTTAAATCAGGTCAGGTGGAGGATCGTTGGATATCTGATAGTTCACGGTGATGCGACCACCAAAGAACTGGCAGATTATCTTCAGGATGTTCCGAGAAGGACTCTGTACAGGCATGTCAATTTTCTGATAGATGCCAAGGCTGTAACTGTCAAGGAAGAACGGAAGGTAAGAGGCAGCACGGAACGTCTTCTGACCGAAAACCTCAAGGAATTCATTGATCAGTTTGATTTAGGTGACAAGGCTTACCAATACTTTATGGACTTATATCTGAAGTTCGCAAACTATAGTCAAAAATACGGAGATAAAGCTAACAGTCAGGCAGAAAAGGATCAGCTGTGTTTCGGCACTTCCATTTTCTATCTTGATGATGATGAAATGAAGGACATGCTCGATGAAATATATGAGATCGGTGTCAGATACGAACAGAAACATAAGGAAAAATACGGAAATAAGACAAGCGGAAAATTAAGGAACGTTTCCTATATTTCGGCACCTGCTGAATAAGAAGTGCTATATCATACGGAGAATAACAATGAGAAAGAAAAAATGGTCAGATATTCAAAATACGGCTATCTTTTTTCGATTCCGTTTGTTTTGGCATTTATATTATTTGCCCTGTATCCTACCTTTAATACTTTGATACTCGGATTTACCGATCTTAAAGGTGCCGGAACTACCGAATGGCATTTCCTCACTGAAGTCGGCAAACCCTGGTATCAGAATTATCTGGAGGTTTTTACCTCCGCATCATTTAAAAAAGCGTTTATTAATACATGTGTCTTATGGCTCATAAGTGCCGTACCCGAATATACATTGGCAATGCTTTTCGCTGCATGGTACACGGACCGGAAACTTAAGATAAGAGCAAAAGGCATTTTTAAGATACTTTACTATATGCCGAACATTATTGCGGGAGTAACGATGGCAATGCTCTTTGCAAGTCTGTTCGGTTATCCCAAAGGTGTAGTCAATGATATAAGCAATCTCTTTGCCGGATTATTCGGAATCGAAAGAGAGAATTACGACTTCTTCTCTCATGAATGGTCGGTTAAACTGATCATTATCCTCGTAAATATATATATGTATTACGGCTCTACGATGATCCTTATTATTGCCGGTATCATGGGTATCGGAACAGAAGTTTTTGAAGCCGCAGAGATAGACGGATGCAACAGGCTGCAGATCTTCTTTAAGATTACCCTTCCATGTATGCGTGAGGTCCTGACATATCTGATCGTTGTGTCCATATTGGGAGGACTTAATCTGTTCGATGTCCCGGCAATGCTCATCGGAACACATTGCAACAATGCCGGACTCACGATGCTTATGTATGTACGCAATCAGGCATTTGCCGGAAGTTATCTATATAACAGGGCATCGGCAGCAAGCGTCATATTAACGGGTTTATGTCTCATTCCTGCAGTCATCGTATTCTATTTGAGAAGAGATAAAGACGAAGCTCTGATCAAAAAACTTAAACGCAAACAGCGCTGGGAAGAAATTCGCATGAAGTCAAAGTAGCAGTTTGACGACTTCAAACGCCTTTATTTATTGTTTTTGCGCTTTGAGGCACTAAAAACATAGTGCTAATATAAAGCCATATTCTCGTAAAGGGAGGTCAGATATGGATATCAGTTTTACTGAACTATTGTTACTTGCTGTCAAGGCTCTCTTACCTGCGATAGTGGCAATCGTGCTGGCTCTTATCACAAAAGAGGTTTACAGTTCTTTGTTTGTTGGTATTGCGGTTGGCGGTTTGATCTATTCCGGTGGAAATCTGGTACTGGCATTGGAGCACATTTTCAATGACGGCATAATAGCGTCTCTGTCGGATGCATATAATGTCGGTATTCTTGTTTTCCTTGTTTTCCTTGGAATAATCGTTGCCCTGATGAACAAAGCAGGGGGATCGGCAGCTTTCGGAAACTGGGCATCTGAGCACGTTCATTCGAGAGTCGGAGCGCAGATTGCCACGATTGCTTTGGGCGTTCTGATCTTCATTGATGACTACTTTAACTGTCTTACTGTAGGTTCTGTTATGAGACCTGTCACAGACAGACAGAAGATATCAAGAGCAAAGCTTGCTTACCTTATTGATGCAACAGCAGCTCCTGTCTGCATCATTGCACCTATCTCATCCTGGGCAGCAGCTGTATCCGGATTTGCACCGGAGGGAACCAACGGCCTCATGCTCTTTATAAAAGCGATTCCTTATAACTACTATGCTATCCTTACCATCGTTATGATGGTTCTTATGGTATTGCTCAAGATCGAGTACGGTCCCATGGCACGTCACGAGATCAATGCAAAGAACGGAGATATCTTTACGGTTGAACCTGCTGAATCAGGAACAAAGGTTGAGGAGAAGGTTGAGAAGAAAGGTCAGGTTAAAGATCTTGTGCTTCCAGTAGTTATCCTTATCCTTTGCTGCGTTCTCGGAATGCTCTATACTGGCGGATTCTTCGGTGATGAATTAGAAGGCGGTTTCTTCCAGAAATTTGTTGATGCTTTTGCTAACAGCGACGCATCTGTTGGTCTGGCTTATGGTTCATTCGGAGGAATCGTATTCACAGTTCTATTCTATCTGTGCAGAAAAATCTTGAAATTCAAGGATTGCATGTCAAGTATCGAAGAAGGATTCAAGGCAATGGTTCCTCCGATCCTTATCCTTACACTCGCGTGGTCTTTGAAGGCTATGACCGATTCGTTGGGCGCAGCTGATTATGTAGCGGAGATCGTTGACCGGACAAAAGGTTCATTCATCGGAATCATGCCTGCTGTCATCTTCCTTATTGCCTGTGGATTGTCTTTTGCAACAGGTACATCCTGGGGTACATTCGGTATCCTTATCCCGATCACATTGAAGGCTTTCCCGCTTGACGGATCAAACCCTCTGGCGATAATCTGCGTATCTGCCTGCATGGCAGGAGCTGTTTGCGGTGACCACTGCTCACCGATCTCTGATACGACCATCATGAGTTCTGCAGGTGCACAGTGCAACCACATCGCTCACGTATCGACACAGCTTCCTTATGCATTGACAGCTGCCGCAGTGTCATTCCTGACATTCCTGGTTGCAGGTTTTGCCAAGAATGCAGTTATTTCACTGCTTGTAGGTATCGGCATGATGGTGGGTATGGTATTCCTTCTCAAGAAGGCATTGCCGGCTCCTGATTCCGATTCTTTGAAGAAAGAGTCTCGGAAACCTGCGAAACAATGATCGCAGCGAACATTATCAGACATCCTGCCATCTCTCTTGGTGCCATATTTTCGTGAAGTATTATCGAAGCAGTGATCACTGCAAACACTGATTCGAGACACATCAAAAGAGATGCCACAACGGGACTTGCGTTTTTCTGTCCCACTATCTGAAGAGTATATGCAATACCGCAGCTCATTATTCCCGAATACAGAAGGGAAGGGGCTGCGGTTTTTATATTTGCAATATCAGGGCGTTCGAAAATAAACATTGCGACAACAGATATGATTCCTGCTACCACAAACTGCATGAATGACAGCTGGATGCCGTTCACCCCGTCATCCAGGAATTTATCTATCAGCATGATCTGTACCGCGTAGAATACGGCACAGATAAGCGCGAGGATATCTCCCAGATTAATTGAAGTCATATCGGAAGGATCGATGCATAGAAGGAACAGCCCGGCAAGTCCGGTGAAGATAGAGACCCAGGTAAGGACAGCGATCTTTTTCCTGAGGAACAGGACAGAAAAAAGCGGAACGAAGAACATGTAGAATGCTGTTATAAAAGCAATCTTGCCTGAAGTGGAATAATAGAATGCAAACTGTTGGAAGTTCTGTGCAAAAGAAAAAACGGTTCCAAGGATCAGTCCGGCGCGCAGAGTCTTTTTGCTGAAGTCAAATCCCTTGTTGATTATGAGCGTGAACGGGAGAAGAAAGAGCATACCGAGAATTGTTCTTATTCCCGTAAATGTAAATGCGTCGATACTCTGCATTCCGATCGACTGGGCAACAAAAGATGAGCCCCAGATAACTGAAGTGATGAGAAGGCAGATTATTCCCGAAGGTTTTGTCCGGCGCATGTTTATTCCTTTCCTGCTGAATCAACAGCAAGAGAAATATATATGAAGCCGGTATGATTTGCAAGAACAGTAATGATTAAGAGCCGCGTTTGCCGGTTTTCTTCTCGAAGATCAGATATCCGGCATACAGAAGGATGCCGATTGCGGAAATACACAATCCGGAATACATATTTGGTGTTGTGTATGTCATCTCTATGAAATGCGTTCCTGATGTAAGTGGAATAGCCATAAATGCAATATTAGCCCTAATTATCTGCACCGGGTTACCGTCCACCTTGGCTTTCCAGCCATCTGCAAACGGTACGGCGATATATAAATATCTGTCAGTATCTGCAGTTGCGGAAATATTAAGATGGTTTCCGGAGTATTCATAAGAGATATCTTCCATGTCCGCATGATCATAGAATGTATCCAGAGTCTGTTCCATTTGGGTATAGGGCCTTGAATAGATCTGTATATCATCCAGATAATAGGTGCCGGGATAAAGAATGATCAGTTCGATACTGCCGATCTTCTCATCGATCTCTTCAAATGAGTAAACGACATCGTCATTTCCGAAATAATACTGGTATGTGGTCGAATACTGTGCCGAGTACTCTATAGCAACAGGTTTGCCGTCCTGCCCCATAAGTGCAACGGCATTGCGGTAATGCCAGTTATTAACATCCGAACTCCGCATTCCTTTCAAATAGAGGCTGATCTGTCCGGGTTCGATATCTCCGGGTTTGATAGTGATATATCCGCCGTCTTCATTCTCAACAATGAGTTTATTGCCATCTACTGTAATATCAGTATATGATTCGATCTCATAAGGTACCGGTACAGCATCAGATACTACAGCGGCTTCCGGTTTTTGCGGATCTTCCACAACCATTGAATGCATGAGATTTGTCTCGCGTGTCAACGGGTCCAACTCCATGAATGTATCATTCGATATAACATCATCATAGAAATAAACCAGCGAGACACCTCTGTTGGATCTGTAAAGACTGTAATCACCGTAGTTTTCCACGAGATCATAGGAATAAGGGGCTCTTATGCAAGTCTTATTAGATTCTGACCGAACGATGTATTTGCAGCCGTTCATTATCTCGGTGTAGCATCTGCATCTGAATCCCGTGTGCGAGAATTCCATTGGGTTGCCGAGGATCTCCAGAGCAGTGTAGTATCTTTCTATATGCTGGTCCTGGTTGTTGAAATAGAAATCAAATCCGCTGACATCTGATGCCATGGATGAATTCATTATGTTGTCCGCAAAATCCGCGTTGATGATTTCTGATCTGTATTTTTTATCATTTATTGTTTTTCTTATATCCATACCATCACTGACAAAGACCGTATCATACAGTGAACCGAAGTCCCTCATTGTATGATTGAGATAAACGTGAAAACATGAATAGCCGAGGATCACACAGGATATATAAATGACTGCGATATAAAGTTTATCGCGTATCCGGTCCAAACGCCGGTCAAACAGATTAATGATGCCTGTAAGAGATACACTTATAATCAGAGAAAGCGCTGATGAGGTGGAGTATCTGTCAATAAAAAGAAAACATATGGCACCATATATCACTGATAACGCTAGCGAAAAATACCATACCTTTCCCTTGAATAATTTAACGGAATCGAATGATACCGTTACCATATATGATATGCAAAGTATTAACGCGAAAATATAACGGAAAGAAGGATAATTGAACCCGTTAAACATTGAGCAGATAAACGGGAAAGCAAATGATATAAAGCACAGAGCGGTGCACCACTTAATGACCGGTTCTTTTTTCCTGGAAACAAATAAACAGACAACGGCAACAAAGGCAAATGATGATACTCCAATTAGTGCATCGCCATCTGCCTGGATACATGTGAATCCATAGGAGAAAAACCTTTTGAAGATCTCCAGATCAATTAGCTTTATGTCAAAATGCGATTTAAGCCTGTTTAATTTTGTCAGATTGAGAAGGTTGGGAAGAATAAACCCGATACCGATGCTGAGGGATATCAGCGTAAGTACAACAAATCTTCCAAATAATTGAAAGAACTTCTTAACCGAACGTCCCTCTTCACATATAAAACGGATCACGCAGTATACGACCAGAAGTATGAGCATCATGTATGTAAAATAATATGACTGGATAGTGCTGTAACTCAGAACAAGAACATACAATATACTCTTCTGACCTTTCCATACTTTGTCTGCACCAAGCAGAAGAAGCGGGAACAGAATATATGTGAAAGAAAAACTCAGCTGCATGAATTCAATGTTCATTGTAGAAGAAAAGACGTAAACCAATGCACCGGCAACTGCATTTGTGTTCTTATATCCTTTCCCGTTTACAAAGAACAAAAAAGCTAATCCGGCCAGATAGAGTCTTATTACAGCGATCAGTTCAAATGCATATTCGCTGTATTCAACGGGAACCAGGGCGGAGAAGATGCATGTTAAAGGTGTTGCAAGCGGGTTGTATGTGATTATCGTATCGGCTCCCATGCCGATCGTCATATCCCACATCGGAAATTCAAAGACGTGGTCAACAAATATGTTCTTAAGGAAAGTACGGATCAGCCTTCCGCTGCTGACAAAACAGCTGTAATGTCCGAAAGTGCCATCGACTTGATCCATCATGGATTTGCCGTCGATCCAGAAAAAGGAGAGCACGCAGAAAACTGCAAAGATCAAAAAACACAGCGAATATTCTGCTACCGATACAGACAGTTTTTTCCTTCTGAGTTTATTCATATTATGAGATCGTTCCTCATCTGAAGTGATTTGACCGGAATCATTTACTGAAGGCAGTCAGGTAATTGATGACCCAAGCCATTTGTGCTTTTGCGATTATATCATGACAGATTAACTTGTCCTATTATTTATTAATTTATTCTCGGTTTGACATATACCCATGGGGGGTATATAATCGCTTTTGTAAAGATACCCACTGGGGGTATATCCGGAGGTGCAAAATGTCTGAGAAGAAATGTCCGCATTGCAAGACTAAAGACAGATCTGAGGACGAGATCAAAGATCTTATTACACGTCTTAACCGTATCGAGGGACAGATAAGAGGAATCCGCAAGATGGTTGAAGAGGATGCATATTGTGTTGATATCCTTACGCAGGTAAGTGCTGCCAGATGTTCTATGAACAGTTTTTCGAAGGTTCTTCTGGAAAACCATATTAAGACCTGTGTTGCTGAAGATATCAGGAACGGATCGGACGAGAAGACTGATGAACTTGTTGTGCTCCTGCAGAAGCTGATGAAGTGAGAATGGTTCTTTGTTTTTAAGTTTATATTCAAATCCAAAGATGTCGAAAGAAATAAACAATGTCTAATAGTGAAACCAGGACAGTTAAATATCTCGTCAGAGGAATGAGCTGCGCAGCCTGCCAGGCACATGTCGAGAAGGCCGTGTCCGCTGTTGAAGGTGTAGAGTCTTGCAGTGTGTCACTTCTTACCAACTCAATGAGTGTTACCGGCACTGCTGATCCCGAGGCGGTGATCAAGTCAGTTAAAGATGCAGGTTATGGTGCTTCGGCTGAGAGCACCGTGAAAAGTTCAGAAGGCAAGATCTTTTCTGATATTGAGGAACAGTTAAAGGACAGGGAAACACCTGTGCTCAAAAGAAGACTTATATTCTCGCTGGCCTTTCTTTTGATCCTTATGTATTTTTCCATGGGTGTATCCATGTGGAACTGGCCGGCTCCCGCACTTCTGAGAGATAACATGACCGGTATAGGGATAATAGAAATGCTGCTCGCCGGCATAGTCATGATGATCAATAAAAAGTTCTTTGTGAACGGTTTCAGGGCACTATTGCACAGGAGCACCAATATGGACACTCTGGTTGCGATGGGGTCAGGAATATCCTTTGTTTACAGCTTTGTAACATTGTTACACATGAGTTCTGAGCATTCTCACAAGGCTCAGATGGAATATATGAACGATCTTTACTTCGAATCCGCAGCCATGATCGTGACTCTTATTACAATTGGAAAACTTCTTGAGGCTATATCAAAGGGACGGACTACAAATGCACTCAAAGGGCTGCTCGATCTTCAGCCGAAGACGGCTGTTCTGATTAAAAACGGTACCGAGGTAACTGTCCCTGTCGAAGATGTAAGGGTTGGGGATTTCTATGTAGTGAGACCCGGCGGATCGATCCCGGTGGACGGTGTGATAACCGAAGGTGACTGTGCAGTGGATGAATCAGCTCTTTCAGGCGAATCTGTTCCCGTTGATAAAGTTGTTGGAGATAAAGTGTCGGCGGCTACTATCAACAGATCAGGTTTTATAAAATGCCGTGCCGAGAAGGTTGGTGAGGACACGGCACTGGCGCAGATAATAAAGATGGTCAGTGAATCTTCGGGATCCAAAGCTCCGATAGCGAGAATAGCTGATAAAGTATCCGGTGTGTTTGTTCCTGCCGTGCTGATCATTGCAGCAGTTGTATTTGCGGTATGGATGCTCACAGGCGCTTCTGCCGGAGATTCCCTTACCAGAGCTATTGCTGTTCTGGTGGTGAGCTGCCCCTGCGCATTGGGTCTGGCCACCCCTGTTGCCATCATGGTCGGCAACGGAACAGCTGCAAAGAACGGAATACTGTTTAAAAATTCAACGTCTTTGGAGCAGGCCGGAAAGGCGGATATTATCGTTCTTGATAAGACCGGTACTATTACAAACGGAATTCCGGTGGTTACTGATATTATTCCGGCGGAAGGTTTTGATAAAAACGAGCTGCTCTCTCTGGCATATTCGCTGGAGCAGGGAAGTGAACATCCGCTTGGAAGGGCAATTACTGACTACTGCAGCAGTAATAACATTTTGAAAGAAAAAATAGAAGGTTTTAAAGTCCGCGCCGGCAACGGTCTTGAAGGATCCATTCAAAGCAGAAAGATAAGAGGCGGTAATCTGAAATACATATCCGGAACATGTTCTGCCGGTGCCGGTATGATCTCTAAAGCAGATGAACTCTCTATGCAGGGTAAAACACCGCTGTTTTTTGAGTCAGATGGAAAACTTGCCGGTATTATTGCTGTTGCAGATACGATACGTGAGGATTCTTCTGAGGCTATAAAGGAGTTCAAATGGATGGGTCTTTACACTGTCATGCTTACGGGCGATAACAAAAAGACTGCTGACAATATCGGAAAGACTGCAGGTGTTGATCTTACGGTTTCAGATGTCCTTCCCGGTGACAAGGAAAGAATTATCAGGAAACTTCAGGAGTACGGGAAGGTGATAATGGTTGGTGACGGCATTAATGATGCCCCGGCTTTGACTGCCGCGGATGTCGGAATTGCAATAGGTGCAGGTACGGATATAGCGATCGATGCGGCAGACTGTGTGCTGATGAAGTCAAACCTGAAAGATGCAGCAGCGGCATTAAGGATCTCCAGAAAAACTGTTACGAATATCCACGAGAATCTGTTCTGGGCTTTCATTTATAATGTTGCATTAATCCCGGTTGCTGCCGGCGCATATGCTTCATTAGGCATCACTATGTCACCTATGCTGGGTGCAGCCGCAATGAGCATCTCCAGTTTTACGGTATGTATGAATGCATTAAGGCTGAATCTGGTTAAGCCATACGATAAAACGCATGACAGGGCAAAGAGCAAGATCAGGAACAGAGGAATAGAGATAAATAATATTTTCGGAACCACTAACACAAACAGATTGGAGGAGAAAACAATGGAAAAGACTATCACGATCGAAGGCATGATGTGCGGACACTGCGAAGCAACTGTAAAAAAGGCTCTCGAAGCTTTGGAAGGTGTACAGTCGGCAGATGTATCTCACGATAAGGGAACTGCTGTGGTAACACTGGAAAAAGATGTTGCTGATGATGTGCTTTGGAAGGCTGTTGAAGATAAGGATTTCAAAGTTACGGGAATTCAGTGAACCTGAACCTCATCTGCCAGGGCAGACGTCTATATCCACCTCAGGCTGAAGTTATGAATAATCGGGGCAGTTCAAAAGACATTGAGTCATTTGTGCCTTGATTATTGTATAATTGTCATGTATGAGGTGGGGAAAATGATACATATTTTAATTGTTGAAGACGAGAGACCTATTTCCAATCTGATCAGGATGAGTCTGACTAAGGCCGGTTATTCATGCATGTGTGCATTTGACGGCGAAGAGGCTTTGGATATGATCAAGAACAATGTCTATGATCTTATCCTTCTTGACGTTATGATCCCGAAGATAGACGGTTTCTCATTGATGCAGTATATCCGTCCATTGAAGGTCCCTGTAATCTTCCTGACTGCCAAGAATATGGTTGAAGACAGGGTAAGAGGCCTTGAACTCGGGGCAGAGGATTATCTTGCAAAGCCATTTGAGATCATTGAGCTTCTTGCAAGAGTCAATGTTGTTCTGCGCCGTTATAACAAGACTGATACTGAACTCAATATTGCAGGTCTCACTATTGATACCAAGGCAATGATCGTTTATAAGAACGGATACCAGATCCCTTTAACACCTAAGGAATATGAACTTCTGCTTCTTTTCGCCAGGAATCCCGGAATTGCAATGTATAGAGAGACGATCTATGAGCGTGTCTGGAACGAGCCTTTTCCATATGGAAGTAAGACAGTAGATCTTCATGTTCAAAGACTCCGCAAAAAACTCGGTTTGGAGGAAGCTATTCACGCTGTCCCGAAGGTCGGATACAGGCTGGAGGCATAGTAATGCGTTTCCGGCAGAAGATGCTCCTCGTAATGGTATGGCTTCTCACATTGAGTTATGGTGTGGGAGGTCTTCTTCTGATAAGGCAGAATTTCCGGAGCAGTCTGGAGCAGGTTCAGAATAATTCCGTTGAATCGTACGAGATGCTCCTGCAAACAGTTCAGCTCGTTAACCTTGTTGATATTCAGCAGGATTTCTCAAACATCAGCAAGGCTCTTGAGAGGATGAAGAATGTAAACAGTCTCATCGGTATAAGTCTGACCAGAGGCGGCAAGGTTCTTTATGAGACCGGTGAAGAGAAAGCTGTTCTTGATACTGATTCTGAATTCGAGTCTTTCCTTTTTTCGAGAGGCACCAGGCATATATATCAGATAAACGGTGTTATCAAGACAAACGGAAAGCCTCTTGAATTGATCGTCCTATATGACATCTCTTCCGTATATGATGCCAGAGATGATCAGGTAAGGGTTTATCATCAGGTGTTGATCGTCCTGATCATTGCCGGAGGATTTGCTGCGTGGATCACATCATTCCTTATGACCAAACCTTTGTACAAAGTCTCGAGAACCGCAAGAGCACTGGCTTCCGGTCACCTTGAATCCAGAGTCAATTCAAAAACACAGGATGAGATAGGTCAGCTCGGTTCTGACTTTGATCATATGGCAGACAGACTCGAAGACAATATCAACGAACTGAAATTGTCGATGGAACAGCAGGACAGGTTTATGGGAAGCTTTGCTCATGAACTTAAGACTCCAATGACTTCAATTATCGGATATGCGGATCTTTTAAGAAGCCAGACATTGAACATGGAGGAGACTCAGGAGGCTGCAAATTATATCTTCTCCGAAGGAAAGAGGCTTGAATCTCTGTCGTTAAAACTTCTGGACCTCATCATGATGAAGAAGAAGGATATCAAGTTCGTGCCGACTGATATGAAGAGTATGGTCGAGAATCTTACAGGTCATCTTCAGCCTGTTTATAAGAAGAACGGGATTTTACTGCAGTGCCGGATGGAACCCGGTCAATGTTTGGTCGAACCCGATCTGTTCAGTTCACTTATCACAAACCTTCTGGATAATGCCCGTAAAGCCCTGGACAACGGCGGGAATATTATGATACTGGGTGACACCGTACAAGGTTATTACCGCATAAGAGTCATCGATAACGGAAGAGGTATGCCTGAGGATGCAATGAGGCACATTACTGAGGCTTTCTACCGTGTTGATAAATCACGTTCGAGAGCGCAGGGCGGTGTAGGATTGGGCCTTAACCTTTGCAAAGAGATTATTGAGCTTCATGAAGGTAAGATCTCGTTTGCTTCAAGGGAAGGCAACGGAACTTGTGTTACTGTAACTGTTAAGGAGATTACCGGATGAGAAGGCTCAGCACAGTTGTAACAGCAGTATTTTTCCTGATGGCTGCCCTGCTCGGCTGGTTCCTGCCTCTTGCGGATTTTAATGTCTATGACCAGATCTCTGAAGGCAGCCAGAAGGATCTAGATATAAAGCAGATCAACCTGACATACAGGGATGACCTGACTATGAACCAGAAGATCAACATCGCGTACTATGAAAGTGCTTTTGAGGATGCGATTGATATCGACAGGGGAATCTATTTTCAGGAAGATGAGCTGGCAAGGATAATCGGAGATTTTCTTGCCGATTTTACCGGATACAGGTTTGATGTAGCAAACTCATGGATAGCTGTTCCAAAACTTGTTTACCTTAATAACAGGGGAACGATCGTCGTTTGGAGGATCGAGGTATTCCTTGACGAGAACTGGGAATTCGAATGCTATGTTGATGATATGACAGGTGCGATACTGCGGTGCGCATTCTATGGTGATCCTGATTGCTGGGATGATCTTGTGCATGGTGTTTATGATGCAGAAGACCCGTTCGAGTTTTTGAGTAACAAATACCGTACGGCTGTCTATAATCATTATGCTTCGCGCCTTAATGCGAAAATAGTCACTTATCATAAGGTGGGCGATTCAAACTATGGCGAAGTGGCTTCGTACCTGTTTGTTTTCAAGGATGACAAGAATTACACCTTTGAATTGCCTGTATCCTTCTATCTTCCTTACGGAAGGATCGAACCATATTGATCTGCTCTGCCGAACAGATTCAAGTTGTAACTGCCAATCGTCAGGCAGTTACAATAGACACGTCTGTATTAATATTTTTAATATGCAACTTGTCACATTATTCTCAAGAATGTTTATGATATACTCCACGATAGAAAAAAATACAGTTATGGCAGCAGATACTGGAGGGCTGTTTAAGTGAAGATCGATCCGGCAGTTAGGAAAGAGACAATTTATGTTTGCATTGTCACTCTGATCCTGAGTATGCTGATGGAGTCTGTATTCCTGATCATTAGACAGTGGCAGTTAAGTGTCCTGTTCGGCAACTTGCTGGGGGCAGGTATAGGTATTGCCAATTTCTTTTTCCTTGGATTGTCTGTACAAAAAGCTGTCAAGTCTGATGAGAAAAAGGCTAAGGAGATCCTCAGGGCTTCCCACGCAATAAGATATGCATTGATCATATTGCTTGTTGTTATAGCTGTAGTAATCCCATCTGTTTTTAATCTCTGGTCAACGCTTATCTCTTTGCTTTTCGCAACGTTTGCAGTATATACCAGAGCCCTGACCACTAAGGGTAAGAAGAATGGAGGAGAGACGGTTGCTCCTGCCAATGCGGCTTCTGATAATGAGGGGGAAGGTGAATCATGAGTATTGTATTTCTGATTTTGAGCATCCTTTCATTAGCTGCAGCGGTTGTTATCAAGATCCTGTTTGTCCCTGCATCTGAGGGAATCAGCATCACGGGTGCGCATATCTTTTTTACCATAAAGATGCCGTTACAGGATCTTCCGGTAACTGAAGCCCAGGTCAATTCCTGGTGCGTTATACTGGCAATAATGTTTCTTTGCCTGTTCCTTACATCAGGGCTTAGGACACGTAACATCTCGATCAGACAAATGGTTGCGGAATGGATAGTAGAGAAGGTAACGGCTCTCGTCAAAACAAATATGGGTGAGTTTTTCGAAGGATTTGCCCCTTTTATAGCAGCGATCCTCGGATTATCCGCTTTCTCAAGCCTGACTTCACTTCTTGGTCTGTTTGCTCCAACTTCGGACATCAATATCATTGCCGGATGGGCTATTCTCGTATTCTCGCTTATCACTTATTACAAGATGAAGGCAGGTCCATGGATCTACATCAAGAGTTTTGGAGATCCACAGCCGCTCCTTGCCCCGCTTAATATCATCAGTGAGGTCGCAACGCCGATTTCAATGGCGTTCAGGCATTACGGCAACGTATTGTCGGGATCGATAATATCGGTGCTTATTGCTGTTGGACTTACAAACCTGTCTCATATGATCTTTGCTTTTCTTCCCGGAGCGCTGGCGGATTTTCCTTATCTTAGAATAGGTATTCCGGCTGTGCTGTCGATATATTTTGATCTGTTCTCAGGGTGTCTGCAGGCATTTATTTTCGCTATGCTTACGATGCTCTATGTATCGGGAGGTTTCCCGGCAGAAGAATATGCCGCGCGGAGAAAGAGAAGACAGGAGCGTGCTGCGGCTAAGGCAGCTGCTTCGCACAACGCAGGAAAGAATGCGTAAACTTGATTAACTAACAACATACGGAGGTATAAAACTATGTTGGAACTTGCTATCGGAATCATCTTGGGCGGATGCGCTTTGGGTGCCGGCTGTGCAATGATCGCGGGTATCGGTCCTGGTATCGGTGAAGGTAATGCTGTAGCCAAAGCATGCGAAGCGATCGGCAGACAGCCTGAGTGCAAAGGTGATGTTACGACAACAATGCTTATGGGATGTGCTATTGCAGAGACAACGGGTCTTTACGCACTCGTTATTGCAATTCTCCTGATCTTTGTAGCACCGGGCAGATTTGTGGATATCCTTATGAATGCTATCAACGGCTGATACGGAGTATAGATCATGCAGGATCTTGATATCATATCGGTTAATATCTGGCATATAGTCATATCTCTCGCCAACCTTGTAATTCTTTTTCTCATCCTGAAGAAGCTTTTGTTCAAGCCTGTAAAGAAGATCGTTGATCAAAGGCAGAAAGAGATCGATGATGAGTACCTTAAAGCAGATAAGGTAAAGGCTGAAGCAGACACGATCAAGGCTGAATGGGAAGGAAAGATGTCAACAGCTGAGGAAGAGGCTGAAAAGATCATCAACGAGGCTGTTGAACGCGCTGACAGCCGAAATGAGGTTATGCTTTACGAGTCCCGCGAAAAGGCTGACCAGATCATCCGTAAAGCCAAGGCTGACATCGAGCGTGATAAACGTGAAGCAAGAGAAACGTTCAAGAAAGAGATCGTTGATGTTTCCCAGGCTATTTCAGAGCAGATCATCGGACGAGAGATCAATATGGATGATCACCGTGACCTGATTGATAAAGCCATCGAGAAAATTGGTGAAGAAACGTGACGAACATAGGCAGAGAATATGCAATCGCTTTATTTGAGACCGCTTATGATGAGGGGTCGCTTGATGCTGTAAGGGAAGAACTTACGGAAATCAGGAAACTTCTAAAAAAAGAAAGCGATTACATTGGATTTCTGATGAATCCGGCTATTTCCAAAGAAGAGAGACTCGATTCATTATCTGAGGCTTTTGAAGGAAATGTCGAAGATACACTCTATTCATTCCTGGCAGTAATGGCAATAAATAACCATATGGGAGAATTTTTTGTTGCTGCAAAGGAATTCGAGAAGATGTATGAAGATTATAAGAAAATCAGTTTTGCGGTCATTACAAGCGCTGTGAAACTGACGGATGAAGAAAAACGCAAGATAGTGACGCGTCTCAGAAAAGTTACGGGCAAAGCTATATCTCCAATTTATAAGGTGGATGAATCCATCATTGGAGGAGTTACTGTTACCTGTGACGGAATGTTTTTCGACGGAAGTGTTGCCAGGAATCTTAAGAATATAAAGGAAGTGATATCGTAAATGGCAGGAAAACCTGAAGAAATAAGCAATATCATTAAGGAGCAGATCCGCAATTACAAGACACGGGTGGATATGGGTGAAGTCGGAACGGTAGTCCTGGTTGGTGATGGTATCGCATCGGTGTACGGACTGCGCAACTGTATGTCAACCGAACTCCTTGAATTTGATGACGGTTCTGTCGGTCTGGCCCAGAATCTTGAGAATGATACTGTATCGGTAGCGATCCTGTCTGATAAGAATGATATCAGGGAAGGAACTAAGGTTAAGCGCACGGGAACGGTTTTGTCCGTGCCTGTAGGTGAGAGCTTTCTCGGCCGTGTTATAAATCCTTTAGGTGAACCGATAGACGGAAAAGGACCTATTTACGGAGAAGCCAGAAGACCGGTTGAAGCTGAAGCTCCGGGAATTATTGAAAGACAAAGTGTATCAACTCCTTTGCAGACCGGTATTAAGGCCATAGACTCTATGATACCGATTGGAAGAGGTCAGCGTGAACTTATCATCGGTGACCGTCAGACAGGTAAGACCGAGATTGCCATTGATACGATAATCAACCAGAAAGATAAGGATGTTATCTGCATCTATGTTGCGATTGGACAGAAAGCGACTTCAGTAGTATCGCTCGTATCTGATCTTGTCAGGGAAGGAGCAATGTCATATACGATAATCGTATCGGCAACTGCTGCGGAGAGTGCACCGATCCAGTACATTGCACCTTATTCAGGCTGTGCGATGGCTGAGTATTTCAGAGAGAAAGGCAAGGATGTGCTTATCATTTACGATGATCTCTCGAAGCACGCTGTGGCATACAGGGCACTCTCGCTTCTTATCAGGAGACCTCCGGGAAGAGAAGCTTACCCGGGTGACGTATTCTATCTTCATTCAAGACTTCTTGAACGTGCCGCATGCGTATCGCCCGATTTTGGCGGCGGCTCCATAACGGCTCTTCCGATAGTTGAGACACAGGCAGGTGACGTTTCCGCGTATATTCCGACGAATGTTATTTCGATAACCGACGGGCAGATCTTCCTTGAGACTGAAATGTTCCACAGCGGCATTATCCCTGCTATCAATCCGGGTATTTCCGTATCGCGAGTCGGAGGTTCCGCGCAGGTTAAAGCGATGAAGAAGGTGTCCGGTGAATTGAAACTCCTGTATTCGCAGTACAGGGAGCTTCAGGCTTTCGCCCAGTTCGGTTCGGATCTTGATGCTGATACACGCGCAAGACTTCACCTTGGTGAACGTATTGTTGAAGTTCTTAAACAGGACAGGAACGCGCCTGTCCCTGTCGGAGGTCAGGTAGGGATCATATATGCTGTAATCAACGGCTATCTTAATGACGTGGCCCTTGGAGATATCAAGGATTATCAGGCACGTCTCTATGAGAAACTCGATCATGAGCATAAGGAATGGATGGTCAGGATCAGCCAGGGTTCCTGGACTGAAGAGGATGAAGAGGAACTCAAGCACGTTCTGGAGAAGATGATCAGAAAATAAGCTATGGGCAAGGATATAAAGTCATTAAGAACAAGAATAAAGAGTTTTAACTCCACATTGCATCTTACGGGTGCAATGGGTCTTGTTGCATCTTCCAAGATCAAGCGTGCTTATGATGCAATGGCTGCCAGCAGAGAATACTCGAAGGCTATATCTGATGTTACAAACAGGCTTGCTTCATGTCCTGAATGCAGAAAGAGTCCGTATTTCGGCCTTCCCCGCAAAACTGAGGAGAATGAAGATGAGACTAAGGCTTTTTCCTGTGTTACAAGACTGATCGTTATTGCCGGCGACCGCGGATTATGCGGAGGCTATAACGCTAATATTTTCAGAACGGTCAGGGATATGGATTATGTTGAGATCCATCCTGTCGGAAAGCGTGCTTTTGCCAGATACCGTGAAGAGCCAGGAGAACATGACGGGAATGATCTCGAAGAACCTGTATATCAGTCTTCTGAATATTACACATATGAGGAAGCTATGGCCGAAGCAAAGAACTGCTGTGAGGATTTCCTTGCAGGAAGGATCGACCGTGTCGGAATCGTTTACAACAGATATGTATCGATAATAAGCCAGGAGCCGGATGTTTTCTGGATACTTCCGCTTGAGAGAGGAACAGTTAAGGGTGCGGATGCCGGAGTCTTCGAACCCTCACCTGATGAGCTGCTTGATTCACTTGTTCCGGAATATTTTGCGGGAAAGCTTTTCGCTCTGGTAAAGGAAAGCTTTGCGTGTGAAGTTGCAGCAAGAAGAATGGCTATGGACAGCGCGAAAAAGAACGCGCAGCAGATGATCGATGATCTGACGCTTGAATATAACAGAGCCCGCCAGGGTACGATCACGCAGGAGATTACTGAGATCGTTGCCGGTGCGGGAAAGTAGGAGGTTCGTAATGGACGGTAATAGTGTCAACAAAGGACAAGTCGCGCAGGTAATGGGACCTGTTGTAGATGTCAGGTTTGCTGAAGGATGTTTGCCTCCGATCAACAATGCACTCGAGATAATGATAGGTGAAAGACGCCTTGTTGTAGAGGTTGCCCAGCATATCGGTGACAGTACTGCAAGATGCATTGCCATGTCATCAACGGACGGATTGAAGCGCGATACGGAAGCAGTAGATACCGGTAAGCCGATAAGTGTTCCTGTCGGAAGAGAGACTCTGGGACGTATCTTCAATGTTCTTGGTGAACCGACAGATCTGAAACCCGCTCCTGCAACGGCAGAACGCTGGGACATTCACAGACCCGCACCTGAATATTCGAATCTTTCATCCAACAAAGAGATATTAGAAACCGGAATCAAGGTTATCGATCTTTTGTGCCCCTATTCCAAAGGCGGTAAGATCGGTTTGTTCGGTGGTGCCGGAGTAGGCAAGACAGTTCTCATAATGGAACTTATCAACAACATTGCCAAGGAACATGGCGGCCTTTCTGTTTTCACGGGCGTCGGCGAACGTACCCGTGAAGGTAATGATCTTTATAACGAGATGAAGCAGTCAGGCGTTCTTGATAAGACAGCGCTTGTGTACGGCCAGATGAACGAACCGCCGGGAGCAAGGATGCGTGTAGCATTGTCAGGTCTTACCATGGCTGAATATTTCCGTGATAAAGAAGGCCAGGATGTGCTCCTCTTTATCGATAATATCTTCAGGTTCACACAGGCAGGTTCCGAAGTTTCCGCACTTCTCGGAAGAATGCCGTCCGCAGTAGGATACCAGCCTACTCTCGCAAATGAGATGGGTGCTCTGCAGGAGAGGATCACCTCGACTGTCAATGGCTCTATCACATCTGTTCAGGCTGTTTATGTTCCTGCTGATGACTTGACGGATCCGGCGCCGGCCACGACTTTTGCGCACCTTGATGCTACAACGGTATTATCAAGAAGCATCGCTTCCCAGGGTATTTATCCTGCAGTTGATCCGCTTGAATCCACGAGCCGTATCCTGTCACCTGAGATCCTTGGTAAGGATCATTATGAGACAGCGAAAGAGGTTCAGCGTATAATACAGCGTTACACAGAATTGATGGATATTATCGCCATCATGGGTCTCGATGAGCTTTCTGATGAAGATAAAGTCCTTGTTGAACGCGCGCGCAAGATCCAGCGTTTCTTATCGCAGCCTTTCCATGTATCAGAGAAGTTCACGGGTATTGAAGGCACCTATGTCCCGTTATCTGAGACCATCCGCGGCTTCCGTGAGATAATCGAAGGCAAGCACGATGATCTTCCAGAGTCAGCATTCCTCTTCGTCGGAACTATTGACGAGGCTGTGGCAAAAGCTGCCGGAACCGGTAAATAACTATGAATAAGTTTGCTCTCAAGGTGATAACCCCGCAGGGAGTCGTTATTGATAAGCTGGTTGCAGGTTTCTATCTTCGCGGCAGCGAAGGAGACCTTGCGGTTTTTGCCGGACATGTTCCGTTTGTTACATCTGTGCGTGAAGGGAAATGTACAATTGTGTATGATGATTCATCAGAAGATACAGAGGCAGTTGCCGGGAGCGGGATGCTTAGTGTATCAGGCGATTCTGTAACGCTTATGACGTCGTCATGGAAAATATGCTCTGAATGATTCCCGTGTGCTTTTTGTGGTTGTGATTATAGTAAGCATTTTTGCGCCAAATTGGGTTGGAAATGTAAATCAGCCATATCACGCAGGCGATACAGACATTTCTGATGACTGGAACAGGGATGTCAAAAATCTCCTGAGAGAATACTCGTTTGATGTGGCAGATATCGATGAAGATTATACGCATTTGAAAGGTGATACATTTGACCTGAGGATATATGTCTCATCTGAAGCTTCACAGAAAGAGATAGATGAACTCAATGAGTTCCTTAAGGAACTCCGCAATCTTGATAAAGACTCAAGATACCACATAAGGATCAGGGTCTATCCCTGCTATTATGAACCCGGTAACAACAGCAGTTTTGTTTATACGCCGCGTTATACCATAGAATACGACTCTTCAGACCGCGATATCGATATTGAAGAAAGTCTTTATGATGATCTGGATAATGGAAGAAGAGTACCAGGTCATGTTCCCGAAGAACTTGAGGATGGCAACCTGCTTATAGTGGTCAGATGATTGCGTGATCATTTGACTCTTAGTTTGCAGCCTTGTCTGTAATCCCGTTCTGCATCAAAAACATCTATCCGGAATCCTGTAAGATTTGTCGTTTTTCTCAGAAAAGTGCGACAAGATATCAATGTGTAAACGGGGATCAACCCCACTACTTTTTCGCTGATCAGAACAGAAATACCCTTTGGAATTAAAAAACCGACTAACAGTCGAAAAAGTCTTGACGAAGAGAAAATCGTTATTTATACTAAAACCGACTAGTAGTCGAAAATTTACTCTCAAAAATACAGAGCAATGGAAGAAATCTATTCCGGAAAGGAAAAGCAATGCGTAAGGGCGAAAGAAGAAAGCAGGAATTGTTGGATATTGCATACAGAATGTTCATATACAGAGGATATGAAAATACAAGCGTAGACGATATCATCGCTGAAGCCGGTATTGCAAAGGGAACGTATTATTACTATTTCGAGAGTAAAGAACAGACTCTGGAAGAAGTGATAGGGATGATGATCGATAAAGAGATAGAAGCGGCAGGCTCTATACTCGATTCCGATATTTCGGTGCCACAGAAGATCATAGGCATCATAGCCTCGATCAGACCTGCACCTGAAGAGCAGCCGATAGAAGGTGCTCTCATGCAGCCTGAGAATATCTTCATGCATCAAAAGATAAAGAGAAGACTTGTTGAAAAGGTTGTACCTCTTCTTACAAAAGCAGTCGAAGAAGGCGTGGAGCAGGGGATCTTTTTGTGCGACAACATTCCTGAGCGTGTAAAGATGATGCTCGTTTTAAGCAGTGAGATCTTTGATGAAAACAACTATACAGACCGCGATATCGAAGTCTTTATTGATATTACTGAGAAACTGCTTGGTGCAAAGAAGGATTCCATGATCTTTATCAAACAACTGATAGATCATTCGTTGTGATCTTAACGGGAGTAATGGTATGAGCAAAGACAAGAATTTCATGAAGTTTATACTCCTTTGGTCAGGTGAGCTGATATCGTCGATAGGCGGCGGATTGACGAGCTTTGGCCTCGGAGTATATATCTTTAACCAGACCGGGAGTGCAGCGAGCATGGCTCTCGTAACGCTTATCGGATTTCTTCCGGTGCTTCTGCTGAGTCCTGCAGCCGGTGTGCTTGCTGACAGATACGACAGATGCCTTATTATGATGATAGGTGACGGTATGTCGGGACTGGGACTCGTATATATACTTGTTTGCATGTTTACGGGTAATGCCGGATTACTTCAGATATGTATCGGTGTATTTATAAGTGCGGTTTTCTCGTCACTGTTAGAGCCTTCCTACAGAGCAACTGTAACCGATCTGCTGACAAAAGATGAATACTCCAAAGCAAGCGGAATGATGGGTATTGCCGGAAGCGCCAGATATCTGATCTCACCCATGATCGCAGGCTTCCTTATGACTGTAAGCGATGTAAAACTGCTGATCATGATTGATATCTGTACTTTTATCCTTACGGTGATCTGTACGGCTGTAGTAAGGAGCAGTCACATTGTAAAACATACAAAGACCACAGAATCTTTTATCCAGAGTTTTAAGATTGGCTGGAGAGCGATAGCTGAGAAAAAAGGAATCATCGTGGTAATTGTTGTTTCATCTGTGATAACCGCTTTTATGGGGTCTATCCAGATATTGGTCGAAC
Organism: Saccharofermentans sp.; assembly: GCA_024683485.1. Lineage (GTDB taxonomy): Bacteria > Bacillota > Clostridia > Saccharofermentanales > Saccharofermentanaceae > Saccharofermentans. Next base: position 22,629 of record JAIKYD010000018.1, read on the forward strand.
CCATGATTCTTGATTTTCAGACAAGTAAAGTTTTGGGGATAGCAGAAACAGTTTGTGCAAGCGGAATGCTCGTATCAAGCATAATCATAGGAATCTTCGGATTAAAGAAGCACTTTACAAGGATACTCAGTATATCTTTGGCACTGTGCGGACTTGCCATGGTTGGCTTTGGCATAAAGGAAAATATATATGTAATATGCTGTTTTGGTTTCATGTTTTTCTTTATGCTCCCGTTTGCAAACAACTGTCTGGATTATCTTGCAAGAACAAATATTGATGCGGATAAGCAGGGCAGAGCATGGGGCCTTATCAGTTTTCTGTCTCAATTAGGATATGTGTTTGCATATGGATTAGCAGGCATTTCGGCAGATAAGATAGCTGAATCAATGCATATAGGTGTTGGACGCGGTGCGGCAGTTGTGATCATGGTGTCCGGTGTGATGTTGGCAGTAATGGCCATATTACTCTTAGGATTCAAATCTGTAAGAGCTTTGGAAAACGGTTCCAATAATGAAGGCGGTACCCCAAATGAATAACCGGCTAATGATAAACGACTTTAAAGGAAATAAGCTGATAACGGTATCCACATGTATATTCATGGCTGTAACTGCAATGCTGCTTGGTCTGTCAATTTATCTCTTTGTGAGCCTTGCTGCAGCAATCGACACTCTCATGACTAAGGCTGAGACACCTCATTTTTTGCAGATGCACACAGGTGAGCTGAATGAGTCAGAGATAGAGAATTTTACTGAATCAAGAAGTGATGTCGATAAATACCAGATATTAAGATTTCTTAATCTGCAGAACAGCTGTCTTTCTTTAGGAGATAAGTCGTTTGAGACAAACATGCAGGATAATGGTCTGTGTTGTCAGAGTGAATGTTTTGATTATCTGGTGGATGGAAATAACAATGTGATCCAGGCAGAGCCCGGAGAGGTGTATGTTCCTGTCGCTTACAAGAATGAATATGAGATAGAGCAGGGAGATAAGATGAGGATCGGAACGGAGGAGTTGACTGTAGCAGGTTTTTTGCGTGACTCACAGATGAATTCCATGATGGCATCCTCGAAAAGATTCCTTGTAAGTGAGACTGATTATGAGAGGCTTGAAAAACTTGGACGCGAAGAATATATGATCGAGTTCAGACTCAAAGAAGGCAGCGATGTAAATGCATTTGCAACTGAGTATAAAGATGCCGGCCTGCCCGAAAATGGTCCGACTATTACTTATCCGCTTATAAGGGTGATGAATGCGTTGTCAGACGGAGTAATGATACTGATCATACTGTTGGTAAGCTTCGTGGTTTTATTTATTTCGGTATTGTGTATCAGATATATAATTCTTACTCAATTGGAAAAAGACAGACGTGAGATCGGTATGCTGAGGGCAGTAGGTATCTCAGGAAAAGATATAAGATCTCTTTACCTCTCCAAATATCTGATACTGTCCATGATAGGATGCTTCGCAGGAATAGTTGCAGCAATGGTAATTGCGGAATTGCTTGGTACAGGTATAAAGGAGATGTATGGAGAAGCAGAGAATAAGATTTTGATATATATCTTTATGGTTCTCGGAGCTCTGCTGGCAGAAGCGATTATATTGATTTTTATACGAAGAATACTTCGTGCAACAGAAAAAGAATCTGCCGTTTCTGCTTTGTGCGGAAGGACCGGATCAGATAAAAAGAGTAATCTTTGGCGGCCTGCACTTATCATATCTGCTGCTTCTGTTTTTATGATCCTTGTACCGATGGGAATGAAGAGTACTATGGCTGCTCCGGAATTTGTAACATATATGGGAATTGGAAACAGTCATATTCGTATAGATTTGAGGCAGAAAGATGATATAAGTGATGCAACTCTGGATATCTCCAATAAAATACAGGCGGATGAGAGAGTTGAGAACTTCTCTGTAATGCAGACAAGAGGATATAAGGTGAATCTTCCTGATGGGGAAACTTATAATCTTATGCTCGAGAATGGAGATCATAGTATATTTCCTGTGAATTATCAGGATGGAAGATACCCGGAAAGTGAAAAAGAAATCGCGCTTTCTATTCTTAACGCAGAAGAGATGAATGTAAAAGTTGGGGATGAAGTAACTGTATTAAAAGAAGCCGGGGATGGAAAAACAGAGAAGTGTTCATGTACAGTATGCGGTATTTATTCAGATATAACTAACGGAGGAAAAACAGCTAAGGGATGTATTGATGACAGTGATGATAAAACTCCGCCTATGTGGAGTATCATCTATGTTTCCCTGAAGGACGAAAGTAAAGTCAGCAAGTGGATTGATGAATATCAGAGTGCTTTTTCATCCGGCAGTGAGGGAATCAAGGTAATCGGGATATCTGATTATCTTCAGGGAATATACGGTCAGACGATCAGTAATATTCATGATGCTTATGTTTTAACGATGGTTTTATCAGGGATCATCATAATTGTTGTAATAGTTTTGCTGATGCGACTGATAATCTGGAAAGAACGGAAAGACAGTTCGCTGAAAAAAGCATTGGGACTTCTGTCTTCAGAGATTCGTGCAGATTATTTGAAGAAACTTGTTTTGTATGTTTTTCCGGGGATTTCTGCAGGAGTGTTATTGGGTGTATTTCTTGGCCAGAGGCTTGCGGGCGGACTGCTGAGCTTAATGGGCGCAAGTGGATTTCAATTTGTGATAGATCCATTGGAATCATTTTTTTTTGCTCCGGCATTGATAATGATCTCAGCCTGTATTGCCGCAGTGATTAGTCTTGCCGAGATAAAAAGAATACATGCAGCAGAGTGCTTGAATTCAGGATTTATTTAACCGGAACTATAGAAGATAGATACAGGAGATTTTTATGAGTACATTATTAAGAGTTAAAGATTTGAAGAAAGATAATATTCTGAATGATGTAAGTTTTGAGGTTATGTCAGGCGAGATGATAGCAGTTATGGGACCGTCAGGTTCCGGAAAGTCAACACTTCTATATAATGTCTCGGGAATGGATCAGGCAGATGGAGGAGAAGCCTGGCTGGGTGATACGGAAATAGTGCAGTTGAGTGAAGACGACAAAGCAAAGCTAAGGTTAAACAGGATGGGCTTTGTGTTTCAACAGATGAATATGATCTCAAACCTGAATATCATAGATAATATTGTCTTCCCGGCTGTCAAGGCAGATAAGAAACACCGTGCAGAATACTATGAACGGGCAAGAAAACTCTTGGATTATTTCCGCATAGGGGATATTGCAGAGAGAAGGATAAAGGAAGTATCCGGCGGACAGCTCCAGAGAGCTTGCATTTGCAGAAGCATGATAATGAATCCGGAGATTATATTTGCCGATGAACCAACCGGGGCCCTTAACCGTACATCTGCTATGGATGTAATGGATGCTTTTCTGAGAATTAACAGCGAAGGAGCAACGGTAATGATGGTCACACATGACAGCTGGATAGCAAGTAAGTGTGAAAGAATCATCTATCTGTTGGATGGGGAGATCCGGGGAGAGTTGGAATTAGGAAAGAGTAAGCCTGAAGATTGTAAAGAGCGTGAGCAGAGATTAGTACATTGGCTGGAAGAATTTGGCTGGTAAGTAATTTTCGAAAAGAATAAATTTCAGAAAGCGGAATTAATTGTATGAGCGATAATTGGATGTTAACTGATCAGCAGGATTATGCAAAAAGGGCAAACATCCCGTAAAGTAAAGATTGCAAAAATACTTTCTGTTGCATCAATAGTTTTCGGCGGATTTATTACCGCCTATTGGCTGTTTATTGCCGTTTTGTTTATTTATGATTTCATTACCTCAGTCTTTTGATTTCATGTGCAATGGTATAATCATAAAAAACAGAACAGGGGACCTGTATGGCAGATTATAAGGTGCTCATGATAGATGACGATGAGGTGATCGCCCAGACCACCTGCGAATACCTTAACATGTTTGATGTTAAGACAGCTTACGTTACGGGCTATGAGGCGGCGACGGAGTTTCTGGATAAGAACCTGGTGTCTCTTTTGCTCCTGGACATCAACCTGGGTGACAAGTCCGGCTTTGACCTCTGCAGGAAGGTCAGGGAAAACTACGACATGCCCATTCTTTTCATAAGTGCCAGGACATCCGACGATGATGTGCTCATTGCGCTTAATATCGGAGGGGATGACTACATAAAGAAGCCGTATACTCTGAGCATCCTCCTGGCCAAGGTAAAGACCGTGCTGGCAAGATACGAGAGGGAAGCCAGCGCTAAAAACAACAACGCGGCGAAAGGAAATAACGATCTGTCCGAGGATATAAGGCTCGATACCAATACCCATAAGCTGATGGTAAAAGGGGAGCCCGTTAGCCTTAAGGCAATGGAATATAAGATGCTCCTGTACCTTGTGGAGAACAGAGGCAGAGTGGTTACCAAGGATGAACTCCTGAAGAACGTCTGGGACGACGAGTTTATCGGA
>JAIKYD010000023.1 GCA_024683485.1 Saccharofermentans sp.
CTTATTCAAATGCGGACTTATAAAAACACCGCTCTTAAAGAAAGCGCTCAGGGTTATGAAACAGATCCCTTTATCTGATAAGGAATATGTTTTTCTGTTTACCAACAAGGCGATTCCGAGAGGCTGCTGGACAATCGCCAATAAATCTGACAATATTCATATAGTTCAGGAGAAATCTCTTTATAGGTTACGCGGATTACCGAATGAATAACGCATACATTTAGAGACATCAGAACACACTAGAAATAATCTTCTGGTTATTCTATTAGAAAACGTTTTGAACTCATTTTGAACTCACGGAGCAAATAAAGAAGCCTGAAACGCAATGATTTCAGGCTTCTTGAGATTTCTGTATGTTATTCGAGTTCAATTAATCACACAGAAACACATTTCAGCAATACAAAAACTATTCAACCAGTTCATCCACTTCCAACACTCAAAGAACTTTCCGCTAAATCTTTCACAGTTCCCGTATATGCATAAACTTATTCTTCGATTCCGAATTGCTGTCATCTGAATAGCCTTCGTTAAAACCGCCATTGGCTTTGCCGCGCCTTCCGCCTCCTGCAACCATTTCCAGATCATCCAGAGACAATTCTTTCATTTCTTCATTTTTCTTTTTATCGTCTTTCATAATAAACTCCGCATTATAATCCCGTCTTCTTTCCTTCACTCACTCCGCGAGGAAATCCTCCAGGAAATTCCCTGCAAAATGCCATACGCCATAAAGGCAGAGCTTCCTGCTCTTTTCTTCAATGACCTTGTTGTCGTCGTAGATCTTCTGGGCGGCAAGACTTGCGCCGCCAGTGGCCACAGCAAGTCCGACAGTACCGAAAGCCTTCGCGACCTTTGCGGAAGTTGCAACTGAAGTAGGATCAAGCACTGTCCCAAGTGCATCCTCAAAATCATTCATGAATGCTTTATATCTGTCTGAGTCCTTAACATAAACAGTATCTGCAGTAATAAGCGCATAACGCGGGTTAGCCCCATACTGGATCCCCCAGCGCTCATATCTTATGTCGATAAAGCATGACAGACATTCCGTATCTTTGATGTTTCCCACAAAGAGAATTTTCGTGGAGACAGGGCCTGTCTTACGCTTGACATCCCAGGTCTTCTCTTCCCAGACCTCGATCTCATCAGTCGAGATCTTGCCTGAATAAATGAGTATCTTGCAGATGTCATCTGCGATCGGTTTATCTTTACATACAAGGATCAGTTTCCTGTCTTCCATAAAAATCTCCTGTCAAAATTCTTTCCTTTATTCAGGTGTCAGCACTTCATACAAACTGAGCATCCTGCCATTCGGCCGCACCAACGTTTTTAATCTGCGATCCCGTGCATGCGCGCAATGAGAGTCTGAATATCCTTCTGGATATTCTCAAGTCTTACGCACTTCTCGGATCTGTCTGAACGCGTATCACGGAGACCTGAGATATTGTCCTCAACAGACCTGACTGACTGCTCCATAGGTGCAACAACACACTGCTTAACATAATCTGCTGCATAGTCTTCGAGTACAGTCGCTGCTGTATTGAATTCGCTCCTGATATTCTGGCGGTTGTTCTTCATGGCTTCGAGCTTTAACTGCTCATCGTAATCCTCTTTGAACTGGAGCAGGAGTTCGAGGCCTACGCCGACAACACCGAATACCGATGAAGATCTGTCAGCGATCTTGGTTGCGACTTTTCCTGCAGTGGCAGCTTTGGTTCCGACTTTGCCAGCAGTAGTTGCGGCGCTTGCAAGTTTGGTTCCGGTGTTCATTGTGTGAAGCGAACTTCTAAGGAACTTCTGCGTATTGTCCGTGAGTCTTATCGCTTTTACAGATGAATCAGTAAGCGAGAGCATCTGCGGAATACCGGACTTAACGAGAGTGCCGACCAGGAGATCGCCTTTATTCTCGAGATCAGTGGCAGTAATGAATACTTTCTTTACTGCTTCAGGAAGGCTGTCATATTTGTCAACGAGCCTTATCTTGAGGTTCCGGTTGAACTCCGTAGATTCCATATCGACAAAGCTCTGACCAAGTTCAAGGAAGCACGAATGCACATGTTCATCAGCCGCAACACGGGTTTCTTCCATGAGTTCCTCAGCGGCCTTTCCGTACTGTGCGATCTGTTCTTCCAGTTCTTCTCTTGCCAAGCCGGCATCGACCAGAGCTGCGGCATCAAGACCGAACGATCTGATCCTCGATGAGGCATTATAGAAGATGTCCTGCACTTCCCTCTGCATACGCATCCTTGAATCGATGAGCATGCTGCGCTGCTGCTTCAGGTTCTCCTCGAGAGCATCAATATCCGTATCCTCCGAGCCTGGTGTCAGAGCAGAGATCGCTTTGTCCAGCTCATTATCAAGAACATAAAGGTCAGTCGTAAGTTTTGATGTGAGAGCCTTTTCGGCAACAAACTGATTGAGAGTCTCAATGAATTCGTTATATCCGGATCTTTCAAGAAGCTCATCTGCAAGTTCAGGATCCTCTTCGCGCTCTTCGACGCTGTCCAGATATGACTGCGCATCCAAAAATGACAGATGGAGCTGCTCAGGCGTATAAGGTGCCAGGACGGAACGGAGTCCCTCGCGTATTATCTCCTGCTGATCAGCCGTGTTTCCCTTGGCAGCACGCTCCATCTTGTTTACGACCAGGATCATCTCGCCTGCCTTGTCCTTATCTATAGCAAGGCGCCTGAAGTGCTCGGCCATGTACGAATCAAACAGTTCATTCGTGACCACGAAAACAAGTATGTCGGCGGCCGCTATCGCCTTATATGAAATCTCGTCATGGTCAGGTCTTAATGTCGTATGGACACCCGGAGTGTCAACGATCTCAAGTCCGTTCCATTCGTATGTATGCGTCTCCTGCGTCGTGATCTCGGCACCGGTGGCGACAGTGTCATCTCCCGTGAGCATCTTTATTATCGATGACTTGCCCGCTGAATACTGGCCTGCGAATACGATCTTCACGCTCTCGCTCTTCTCTTCCTCAGTCTCATGGCTTACGCCAGCATCATTAAGCGCGCGCAGGGCTTTCTCTTTCAGCACTTCCTTTGTGCGGGACAACTCGGCTATCTGTAACACAGCACTATCCTCCTATCTCATAAGGCATAAACTGCTCGGCCAGTTTCAGCCTGTTATATAATCTGACATCTTTCTCATTGGTCATTATTCTGACAGAACTATCTTCATTCTCGCAAACGATATTCTCAGGGCTTACGATGCCGTCAAGCACACCGGAGATAAACTGCGGCGTATCGTCTGTCGCCGTTATGCATTTAACGTCTTCGGCGATCAGGTCAGAAAGCTTCGACAGGATTTCTCTGCCGGCTGCACCTTCAGATTCCTCCACAAGAAGGGTGCATACACCGGGGATCCTTGCCGCAGTAGTAATCACCGACATCAAAGCAGATGAAGATTCTTCACCAAATACAGTTGATGCGATATTTCCCGTGAAAGTCATGTTGAGCGAACGCAGTTCAAGGCGCAGGGAATCCGCAAGAGAATCCTGCGTAACCGCAAGTGAATCTATGACCTTTCCGATCTTTGAAAGCTCCGAGATCACAAGGTCTATCTTGCCGGACACGAGCCTGTTCAGGTTTTTCTCGAGCTGTGACCAGATGCTGTCGCAGGTCGCATTGACTGACTGCGTCAGTTCCTTCTCGAGACGGGCGCGTGCTTTGGCAAGCTTGTCTCCGCGCGACTCAATGAACAGAAGGCTTATACCGCCCGCAAGACCAATACCCGCAGCGATCCATCCTACAGGACCTGCTGCCGCTTCAACGCCCGCGAAAGTCAGTATCATGGCAGCAACCGTACCGCCACCGCCGACCAGAAGGCTCGTCCAGCTCACGATCCTCTTCGCATCTACAAGAGCAGGCGTCAGGAAATTCCTAGAGACCGCATCGACCGACACATACTTAAGCTCGCTCGCCATCTCGCGCATCGTTTCCTGAATGATCCCGTCAACCTCTGCTTCCATGTCGTCCAGAAGTTCACGGCACCTGCCTTCGATATTCTTGCTCCTGATGATATCACCCCACGCAAGATCAGCCATCTTATCGTTATAGTGGTCCTCCGCGAAAACAGCGATATCAGTGCGCAGTTCGGTCTTAAGCCTCATCATGAAAGACTCAATCCTCTTCCTGCCCTCTTTAACGAAAGACTCCTTGCGCTTCTCCAGCGCATGCTTCTTATCTGCAATGACCTTCCCCTGCGATACATTCATCCTGCTCTGCCAGTCAAGCTCCGACAAAGCCTCAATCATGGGATTGGCGATGATATCCGCGAAAGTCTTTACCCTGATATATCTTCCCCTCACCTCGACCTCTTCACAGATCAGGGACTTGAGAACATCAATGCGGCTCATCCTTGTCCAGAACTCTGCCTGCTCTGCGTTGCCTTCCTTAGCGCACCTGACCGCCTCATAAGCAGCCTTAAGATGCGCTGCCACAAACGGCACCTGGCTCCAGTCCTGCCCGAACGGTTCCGCGAACCTGCAGAACTGCCTTCTTATCTCTTCTATGCGCGAAAAGTCAAACGCACGGTTCATGTCCCGCTCAATAAGCTTCAGGCTCTTGCCTGAATCGACGGAAACCTTCACGTTCATTATCACTATCACGGGCTTGCCCAGGTCCTTCACCTGCCTGAAGCAGTCTGCCTCGACCGCCTGCGGAGCATCATCCGTAAGCAGGAAAACTATCAGATCGGCAGTCTTGGCCGCATCAAAAGCTAGCCTAGTATCCTCTTCTCCCTCATAAGCTCCGATCCCAGGCACATCCGTGACCGCCAGCCCGTTCCACTCATAACGCCTTATATCCCTGGTCGTCCTCTGCGCGCCCATTCCGATCGCCGAACCGTCTCCCTCGGTAAGCACTTCCATCAATGTGGATTTGCCTGCCATGGTCCTTCCGAAAAGCGTTACCGAGAACTTGTCCAGATCCCTTTCAAGAACCTCCAGGTCCTCCGCGAACGACATTCTCAGATCATCGACCGCACCCTGGATCTCTGCCAACTGTCCTTCCAAAGTCTCACCAATCCCAACCACTTCGCATGGCGAGATCTTATACTCCAGCGCAGTCTCCCTTACCTTATCCTCAGCAGACTGCAATATGCCATCTAAAACCTTCTTCTCATCCGAAGCAAGCTCATACCCGCGCCTTGCCGCCTCGTGGCATTCAGTCAGTACTTTGGTAAGATCAGTATCGGCCATAAAAGATATCCTTTATAACGTGTGGATAGAATATGTTTTTCTTCAACAAAAACATTATAACATGACTGAAAGATTGAGAGATGACAAGTAGCACCGGCAGTCTTCGCCGTCAATGGCCGGCAAGCCTGACCTGAAGGTCCCATTGACCGCTCGACTAATGCTGTCAAGGACGGCGGAGCCGAGGCCCAAGCCGGTTCCTTGACGGCGCTGCCTGCAGGTGCTACCTGAATCTTAGCTTCTCAAACTCTCTTTTTCTTTTTGAGCTTCGGGGCATATATCATTTGATCTATGATACTTTGTCAGTTTCATAGGGGTATTTTTCCCGGCTTTGTATGTTTCTTTGCAGGTTTATGTAATATTGTGTTTGCTTTTGTCATTTTTGTTTCAAATGGTGTATGAAATCTTGCAGGTTTTTATGTGGAACTTGTCGCACAATATCCAGGATTACGGCCGACAAAAACCGCTAAGGAGCCTGCAGGATTCCTGAAAAGGAATCTTACATTTCATACAAGGAAGCCACTAAAATCGGCGGTTTTTCCAAAGTTCTACAACAATCTGTGCAGAATACCCCTATCAAACCGACAAACTATAAAGGAACAGAAGTGTATTAATTCTCACCTGAGGATCATGGGTATTATCAGAACGTCCGGATATTCCCTAACGAGCACTTTTCGATATGGCTCATAGACATCAAAACTGCCAAGGTCAAAAGCGATGGTTCTGCAGCCCTTGTCAATGAGATCAGATGTGGTCTGCTCGAGGGTCTCATTTGTTACTTCGTCAAGATAAACCAGCTCGTAGCCGTCATATGCGGAGAAATCGACACCCATCTGTTTGACGAGGACTGTGATCATATTATCTTCTGTGGTCTCACCGTACCTGGATTCGGTAACATAACCGATCTTGTTGGAATCGGGCATGTCAAATACATACTTTTTGCCTGTCCCGGCCATTTTCGAGAGAATCGTGTGCATATCCATGTATGTCATGGCATCGGAAGGCATACCAGCAACCTTTGCCTTGATCTCATCGTCAAATAGGAAAGCATACTGGAACAATACATTTATCGATCTGATGCACTCTTCTTTCTTGCTAACAAACTCTTCTTTTGTGATCTCGACATCATTCAATTTGCAGGTGTTGATAAAGGCCGTGTAATCATCGTTCGGATAATTGTGGCACGACAAATCCAGTTCAGCTGAGAGCTTATTTCCATCAAAGGAAAAAACGGAGTATTCTTCGAAAGTACTCTCGTCTCTCCATATGCCATACACAAGCAGTTTGCCCTCATCTGTTACCGCGATCAGATCTCCGCATCCTCCGCCCGCAACAGCATTCAGGTCATCAACAGTAAGGATATTTTCTGCCTTTCCTGTCGATTCATTATAAGTGTAAACCTCGAGCGTGGCGGAATTGTTGTCGGGCGCTTTCATTACTATTAGTTCCTCGAGCCCGTCACCTGTAACGTCCGCAATCGCACAAGGTATGTTTTCCACCGGGAAAAGCCAGCCTGAGTCATCTCTTCCCTGATTCATCCATTTATATGCTCTTATATATATTTCGAGTGTTTCCAACACATCAAGGAAAGCTTCGTACGCAGATCTCATAAGTTCTTCCGGAATCTCAACAGCCGATTCAGATATGGATGTTTCCGGGCCGTAATCATTATATGGAAGTTCTGCCCCTGCATCTATTTCCATACCAGGCTCGTCAACACCTAAATTATCTTTAGGTAATTCCTCTACTTGTGTAATAGATTCACGGTATTTCTGAGTTCCATTACCACAGGCTGCAGCCGAAAACATCATGCATGCTGCCAAAAACAGTGTAGCGATCTTCTTATCCAACCAACAATCTCCAATCGGCATTTGTGCCAACATACAGGTTGCCTTCATAGTCATAAACGGTCCTTAGATCAATGCCTCTGGTGTGTTTTACAACTAATACATAGACTGTTGAATCCTCATCAAAATCAAGACCGGTCTCGGAATGCAGCTTTGCGTATGCTTTGTTCCTGATACTCTCGATCTCCTGAGCGACTGCAGCATCAGAAGAATCGAAATTGGAATCACCTGTGTGATAGGCTTCTAAAGCCTTGCGGGCTTCGTTTTCGCTGCCACCTAAGACACAACCGAGGAATTCATATGTGGAATCAGGATAGATGCCGTGGATCGTCTCCCAGCTCTCTTCGTATGTTGATTTCACATATTCATACAGGTCGAATCCGTCAGCGGATACAGTTGCAACAGACGTGATTTCGCGGGTCTTATGGTCCTTTATATGATCAGGATACATAAGCGCGAAATAACCGTCAGGATCATAGGTGTTATACATATACTCATAGAATTTCTGAGCCTCGGCCTGCGCTTCGCTGACAGAGTGGCTTACTTTCACAGGAGTTGTATCCTCAGTCTCTTCAACCGTATAAGTTTCCTCAGTTACGGCCGGAGTATCCTCTTCCTTGGCGGTAGTTTCTGTTATTTCGTTTGAAGTTGTGCTTCCAGTAGTTTCCCCACCCTGAACAGCAGAACATGATGCAACTGAAAGAATCATTCCTGCTGCAAGGATCAATGCGCTTATTCTCTTCATGACCAGCCCCCTGATGTTGCACGTCTTTTTCGTGAGAATTATAACACACTTTATTGATAGGCTTATCGGACAATAGTGCAAGCGAACAAGAAAGAGGCCCCGAATCAACGGAGCCCTTTCTCATCAAACAAAACACTATAAACAGGAATGACACTACTAAAACTAATTATCTCTCACCTGCTATTCATCAAACAAAACAGGTAATCAAGTGTTCTGAATCATCACTATTCTCAAAAGTCAATGCTCAACCCTCTTTTAATGTCGTGGCAGGAAGCTTCAATTCTCTTTCATTGGTTTCAGAACCATTCATACCAAAATCGATTGACCTAAATGGCTTTTCTCTGTCGAAAACACTACTAATCTGACCTGGTGTATCCGGCACTCCGCCGTTAACAGCTTCCAGATCATCCAAACTTATTTCTCTCATTATATTGTCATCATTATTCATACTGTAACCCCCATCACTTTGAATTTCATATTATGTTTTACACGTTTCTGATTCAAACCAGTAGTATAAAAGCTGAATTGTATCATCAAAACTTCTGATACCGAATCTCTCTGCGAATTCCACGATGGTCTCTCCTCTGACCTTTGCAAGGATGATCGTTGATGCAAGAAGGCTCTCGCTGAGCATTCCGCAGAAACTGTTGATCATTTTTCCGCCGTTTACCTTGTCCATCTCACAGAAATCGAGTGTTCTCATTTCTTTGCACATTGTATTAGTTGTCATTGCTCCGTCCTCCCCTGTATTTAGCAAGTGTTTTGTTTGATGGCTTCATTATCACAAGATACTGAAAGTCAAACAATCAGTAATGTTGTGACGTTTCGATGCTTAAGCAACAGAATTGGAACGGAGTGTTGAATATGAAATAATTGATGATACGATTTCTTCGTATTCAGCGCATTTTCTCGCTTTCAGAAGGCGCTTGATGTCGCGTTCCCTGCCTTCAAAAAGGTTCTGCCAGTATGACCACAGTTCCCTCATCTTGTAAAGGACGTTGATATCAGGTGACATGACTTTCCGATACTCCTGATAGACGGTGTCATGCAGTTTCCTGAATCTCGCGAGATAAGTATCTGAAGCAAAGCCCTTCAATTTATCAGCAAGAGACGGATCTGTGATCAGGCCTCTGCCCAGCATTACAGTATCAAGGCTGACGTTAAACAGGCCCGATAACTCATCGTAGTCTTTAGCTGTAAAGATATTTCCGTTGTAAACAAGAGGACACTTTGAATGTTCCAGCGCATACGCGAAATATTCTTTCCTGGGTTCGCCCTTATAAAAGTCAGATCTTATCCTCGGGTGAACGATCAACTCGCTAATGGGGAAGCCATTGAAGATGTCCACGAGATCATAGAACTCATCGGGATCATAGTAGCCGAGCCTGGTCTTGACAGATATCTTCAGGTCAGAAGATCCGGCATAGGAAAAGATGCCATCAAGAAACTTTTGGAGTGCCAGCGTTTCCGGAAGGAATCCCGCGCCCTTACCTTTCGCACAGACGGTTCCGGAAGGACATCCGAGATTCAGGTTCACCTCACTGTAACCCATTGCCTGAAGCTCTTTTGCCGCTTCGATAAAGCAGTCTGATCTGCATGTAAGGATCTGGGGAACCAGATTTATACCGGAATTATTCTCGGGAGTGATATCCTTCCGCTCGCGGGAAGTCATGGGACATTTCTCAGACGGAGATATGAACGGCGCGAAAAACTTGTCGATGTGACCGTATATACCGCTAAACGCATTGCGGAATATATAACCTGTAATGCCTTCGAGCGGTGCGAAATATATCTTCATGCAACTTGATATTCCTTAATGCCGGCAACAACCACAGAATTCCAGGGTATCTTCAAATCCCTCTTTTGCAGCGTTTGAGCATCTCATCCGCATCTCTGAAACCACGGACCTTCTGAAGTTCTATCACTGCGCTTTTGTATGCCTTATTGTCAAAGAAATGCTTACCCCTGCAATAGATCTCCAGTTGTTCAGCTTTTGCCTGCCCCTCTTCACAGAGCTTAATAAGCTCGGTAGAAAGCATATCGCTAAATCTGCTGCACTCTTCTATGGCCTGCCTGAACAGGAGATCTGCTTCATCTGCCGAAGCCAGATCAGTCTTAGTGTCCAGGATCTTATTGGCTTTGATAATGGTTGCCATCACACGGGCATACTTTGGATAAAGCTCAGCAATGACCCACTTGTTCCTGCAGTTCTCACATCTGCAGGTTCCATCGGGATAGTTATAGACCAGGTCTCCGCCGCATATCTTGCAGTTAAATGATATCTTATCTGATGCGGCCGGCTTATTATTCTCATCCGCCTCACCGGCAAACAGAGATTCTACAGTGACATCATAAAAATCCGCGATCTTGGCTATCATCTTATAACCCGGACGGGAGCGGGCTGCCTCCCATCTGTATACATCGAGCTCAGAGACTTCCAAAGATTCCGCCACCGCCTCCTGGGTAAGCGAATGCTTTTCTCTCAGTTTCTTTATATTCTCGGCAAAATTAGTATCCATTCCAAAAACTCCCATCCGCCAAATTATGAACATATGATAACGGAAACGGGAGGAGATTTGAACATATGAATATCAAAATGCAACAAAGGTGTTGTTTGTATAGATACTAGTTGTCACAAGGCAACGAGATGTCGTGTTTACAGTTATTTCAGGCCCTAGATAAGCCAGGCAATGATGAGAAGGATGATACCGATGATGGTTAACATCACTTTAAGAACTATGGCAATAAGAGCCAAGGCTATCCATAATATCTTTCTTAACATCTAGGATTCCTTTGCAGTTTGCCTTGAATATTGCCGACCGTAATATCCTTGATGTGCGCGATGAGATTATCTGCCCAATCTTCAATTTGTTCATAGTATTCCATGGCTGGTGCTTCTATACACTGTCTGTCGAATGCTCCCAGTCTTATGTCGTTGCTCTTAAGATTCCTCACAAAGGCTCTTGAATATAGCCTGACTGCTTTCCTGTCCTCATTGAAAAATTATACAGGCATCCTACAGAACTTTTGGATCTCGACATCTTCAAAGTGAAGCATTACGCTTTCGTAACTAAGCACGCAATTTATCATACTCATAGCATCTTGAGATATATCACATGTATGCAATGTGAGAGCTTTTCTAAATCCTAAATAAAGTAGTGTTAAAAACTGACTTAGCTTTGCAATAGTTTACTTATTGAGATAAGTGAAAGTGGTATTCTTCTTTCTTGTCCTATAGATTTCAAAATCATATACAATCGCATGAAACTTGAAATCCTTTCCTTACTTTGATACAACAAGCAAAAATATATCTTATTGTAGGCACAGCAAAACCATGAACATTACACTCACATCATATCTATCCCATTCCTCTTCCAAGGACTCACCTCTCATTGTCCTTAACTCTTTCAGCGACGAGTGGAATAGTGTTGTTGAAAGCTTAGATTCTTTGGGCGTATCCTCCTATTCCCTGCTGGTCATTACTGATCTGGACTGGAATAATGCTTTATCTCCGTGGAAGGCAGATGCTGTTTTTAAGGGTGAACCTAGTTTTGAAGGTTATGCTGACGAATACATACGTCTGTTAACTCAGGAGACCATTCCAGAGTCAATTAAGGCAAATGGTCTTTCTCCTGTTTCGACTTATATTGCAGGATACTCTATGGCAGGACTTTTTGCTCTGTATTGTCTTTACAAAACAGATCTGTTTGATGGTGCTGCAAGCTGCTCAGGATCACTGTGGTTTCCTGGATTTACGGAATATGCAATAAGCGAACCATTCTTAAGAGAGAATCCAAGAGTTTATCTCTCACTTGGAGACCGTGAATCAAAGACGAAAAATATAATAATGGGTGCTGTAGAGAACAACACCCAAACCATTTATGACAACTATAAGAAACACGGAATTGATTGCAGATTCGAAATGAATCCTGGCGGACACTTTAATGAGCCTGCATTCCGCACCGCCAAAGGAATAGCTTATCTACTCAGACAAATCACTTAATCTTAAAACATGCTTTAAGGAATTCTTTGGCTGAAGGGGTAAAATCATTTAGTTTCCATTCACTATAGTATGCTGACTGCATCGATCCGGACATATTTAGTCCAAGTTCTTTCCATGCTTTTTCGAATTCATTTAACATTTCCTGATCTGCACTGCCTTGTCCGCCAACTACAGTACCCAACGCCTCAATACTGATATTCTTAGCAAAATCTGTCTCGTTCAAAATAATTACCTCTATCAACTAATATTATTTCTGTTTTATCATTAAAGTAATCTCTTGCCTTTGTATTCAAATAATGGATATATTAAATGCAAAGTCATGTTCTCACTTTCACTAAAGATATATAGGACATATAAGAGCAAAACAAAGATGCATATGTATGGCTCTTATCTTATAGAAAACATAATTACTGTGGAATCGGTGGTGGGAACAATCCTGCTAATTCACCTTGTGAGCCAGCTCTTTGCCATTCTGTCATACCTTGTCTCCATACCAAACTTTCTGCATTGAACTCACCGGATGAAAGCATGACCTTCAAGGTATTCAAATCAAATGGTCCAGTTTGCTGCCCGTTCTTAGCTACATAAAAAGAAACTGTTGGAATTGGGGGTGGTGTTACCGGAGGAACAGCAGAAGGTGTTGCAGACTGCATACCAGTTTGCAGTCCGGGTTGAGTAGGATTAAGTGCGGTATTCATGGTACCTGCTATGTTTTGTCCGACAGCAGATCCTACAGCCATACCTGCCATAATTGTCATTGGATTAAACCCTCCACCTCCACCTTGACCACCATCAAGACTAATGTTTCCGACACCGTTTTCACCCATTTTACCTAAGGCTTCAGCACCCGCTATTCCGACCTGACCTCGGATCTCAGCATCGTATGCACCAATGTTTGTCTGACGAGTAGCCATATGTTGTGCATACTGACCTTCCTGTCGCTGAATTCTCAATTGTTCTTCGTAATTAAGCATATTTGCTTCTGCTTGTCTTGTAGCCATTTCTTTTGTGATGTGTTTAAGTTCCTGATAACCTTCACTTGTTTTATCAATTTCTATAGCACTAATATCAAATCTACAAACTTTTACACAAAATGTTTCAGATATTTGACTATTGATATTAGCCTCAACCTTTTGGTTGATATAGTCGATTTTTGTTTCAATTGCAACAACAGGAATATTACCTTCTATTGGTGCATTTGTAACAGCAGATTTTACATATCTACAAACCAAATCACTGATCTTTGTTTTCAGATTATCTAAATTAAAGGTTCTTAATTGATGACAAGTGACAAAAGCTTTGTAATCCTCTATCTGAAATGTAAGTGTGCCTCTAACACTTACAGGTACCTGAAAATCTGGAAAACGAGGATCTATAACATCAAAATATGGAATTCCAAATTTTATCTGAACAGCACCGCCAATATTTATGAAAAAGACTTCTGCTTGAAAAGGAGTATCACCTTCGTACCAAAGACCAATGATAGAAGATAATACAGGAAAATTCTTTGTCTTTATTGTTTCTTCATAAGGACCAACAATATAATCCTCGGTATATCCGTCAGCTTGTTTATAGACAAATACCGCAACCTCTCCAGACTTAACCCTAAGAACCGAACCTGTTCTTATTGCTGTATCTCTTTTTAATTCGCCTTCAGCAGCAGCGTTCGGATGCCATCTCCAAACTAAATAATCCTGCTCATCACAGCGTATAACATCACTAAATCCGCCGGTTTTTTCTTTTACAGTCTTACCAAAAAAGCCCATATGATGCCCCCTTACCAATATGAATAATTATCTTCTTGCATTCCTCTCAGCAGCTTCTCTTTGCAATCTATCTTTTCTTTCGATAGCATCTTTTCTAGCTTGTGCTTTTATTGCTTGCTGTTCTTTTTCAATCTCGAGTTCTTTTGACGTTTTTTTCTTCTTTAACACTTTAAGGAATATAATTAATCCGACACCTATAAAAATTCCCGATCCTAAAAACGCTGGCGTACAGGCAGGATTCTCAGTGCCTATTACCATCGAAATAATAAAAAGCAAAGCACCTAAAGCGAAACTACCTATACCAATATATGCAAGAATTCTTCGTTTGTACTTTTCTTTGGTGAGTGATCCCTCTGGACCGTTAACTGCATTATATAACTGCTCAAGTCTTGCCAAATCGCTTGCGTCTTTAAACATCATTTGACCCTTTTTATAACAAAGATCAATTTGAGAATACCAAGCTCCTGATATACTATTCGCCGTTGGATTGCTCGCGTAGAATTTTGCATCAAATTGTGAGGCTGCAACAACCATAAATTCAAATATTGCTTCTCTTGTATTAGGAATTGGATATAATTTTATCAGTTCGATTTTCTTCTCTTCATTAGGTTCTGCTCGAATTTTGTTAACAAGATCGTTTATTGAATCTAATGACTGTTTGCCACGTATTTCATTTCCACACGAAGGACATGTAATTGCATCAAAACCAAGTATTTCACCACAATAAGGACATTTATGAGTTTGTCCTTCTTTTATTAGATTTTTGGAAACTGCCGAAATTGGTGGAGCTGCATTTGTCAAAGTTTCATTGGTTTGATCGATAAGCACCTGTGTTGCACCACAAAAGTTACAAAACTTTGCTCCATCATTAATCTGTTTACCACAACTAGAACAAAACATAATAAGACCTCCTTGTGTACCCTTGAAATCTGCATATATCTACAATATATCAGTAGTGAATTAGGACTTCTTTATGGTTTTGTAAATAATCTTTAATTATTTGATTTAGCTAATCAGTCTAATAATTAATATATGGTACATGTTAGAGATATATCACGTTCTCATGAATGCTTAATTATTCTTTGTTTTTCATAACAAAACACCCGCCATCCTTACTGAACAGCGGGTGTGTTTACTTTCATTTGTTTGACGGATCAGAACAGGCTTCTGTTACTTTGAGGCCGTTCGAAATATTCCGTCAGATACTTATCGAGGATCTTCTCTGTTGCAGCCGTCTTGGAAAGCCCGGTCTCATTGCAGAACAACTGTAACTTATCGTGCACAGACTTTTCGAGCTTTATATTCATGACTTTAGCTTCTTTCTTTATCTGTGGCATAATACTTCTCCATTATCCGAACTGCATGTAGCTGTGTCTTGCAATGACCTTGTAATCGGCGATAGTATCGATCGTGGCTTCTTCATTGCCGGCCAGAGTGGAGATCTCGAAGCTTGCTTTTCCGCCGGCACTCATCTCATCTGCATAGTTTACTGCCACATCAAGGATCTCTCCGTCACTGTCATAGAAAACAACGATTATCTGGACATCCAGGGAGTTTGTATCCTCTGTAGTGTTATTCAATACACGGCCTGTTACTTTAACGCCCAAACCGTAATCGCCTTCCTTGATATCAAGATCGGTTACCTCGTAATCGATCACAGCATCCGCACCTTTACTGCAGAGTTTGACCGTGAAATTAGGAACAAGATTTACGCCATTCTCAAGTGAGGTATTGGAATCTATGTATCCGTTATGGCAAAAATAACCGAACTCGCCCGGAGCAATTACGTCAGGAACAGATGTGACCAGTTTATCTGTCCCGAGAAGATGTCCGTCGTCATCTTCAAAATCGAAATTGCAGTCAGCAAGATAGAGATAAGATGTACCCGTGTTCTTTATCTCAACTACACCGCAGTACTCTTCCATTCCGATGGAGTTCGTATAGTGTGTAAATAAGGTATGGGTGATCTCGTACTCCACTTTAGGTGCGGCTGTTGTCGTCTCTTCTGTTGTGGTCTCTGATGATTTGTCATCTCCGTTCTTGTCAGCGATTGTTACGCTGCCTGTTTCCTTTGTTTTGCTGCTAGAACTTGAACCTGATGCCATAGCCATACCTGCAAATGCACATACGGTAAGGCCGACACAGACCGCTCTTACTAATTCATTTCTCTTCATATTGATTTAACCTCCATTCATCAAAGATGTAGATTGATGTATAAAGGTATGTTAGCATTGGCGGGTTTGCCTTTGGTCTGCTGTCAGCATACATGAAAAGCCCTGACAGAGCGTATGCTGTCAGGGCATTAAAATGAAGTTCTATATTGTGTTCCCGGCATCAGTTCAGTTGATCGAATCCGTATTCCTCGAGGAGACCGTTAAGATCC
>JAIKYD010000032.1 GCA_024683485.1 Saccharofermentans sp.
TGAACCGAATCTGTTATCGAGTTCTTCGAGTCTCTTGAGATTTACATCAAGGATCGTAACATTGGCACCCATACCAACTGCGATCTTGCAGGCGTTCATGCCGACTGTACCGCCGCCAAGGATAACAACATTAGCCTTGGGTGTTCCGGGAACACCTGCAAGGAGGATTCCCTCGCCTCCGAATTTCTTCTCAAGATACTTTGCTCCTTCCTGAATTGAAAGACGGCCTGCGATCTGGGACATAGGAGCGAGACACGGAAGTGAACCGTCCTTCTCCTGGAGTGTCTCATATGCAACTGCCTTTACCTTGCCCGCAAGAAGAGCATCTGTCTGCTCTTTATCTGCTGCAAGATGAAGATATGTGTAAAGGATGATTCCGTCTTTGAAGAAAGGATACTCTTCCGGCAGGGGTTCCTTGACCTTGACCATCATGTCAACAAGAGCCCATACTTCCGCAGCATTGTCGATGAGTGATGCACCGGCATCGATGTACTCATTGTCAGTAAAGCCAGAACCGGCACCGGCACCTTTTTCCATATAGACATGGTGGCCGGCGGCTACATAGGTCTTGACGTTGTCAGGTGTAAGTCCCACACGGAACTCATTGTTCTTGATCTCTTTTACGCATCCGATCTTCATGTTAGATTCCTCCCAATAAGATTGTTCTTTTTTGTCCGAACTCTAATATTATAAAGCATCTTCCGATAAATGTTTTCGATTCATTCGCACTAAGAAAATATGAGCGGAATATACTATAAATGTCAGGCTATAAAGGAGGATTGCACATTGGATCTTGCCAGGATACGCAAATTCACGTATATGATCAACAGCGTCATTCTGTTGCTGGTTATTGCTCTCGCGGGCTTCTTTTTTCTGTGCAAAGCAAATATCCTGATCTGGTTCAGCATTCCGACTTTGCTGGTCTATATCATCGGCTATATCCTGATATCCAAAGACCGGCTCGATATCTATGTCAGACTAGTGTACTTCTGGATCACCCTCTATATGTGCCTTTGCACATTCTGTCTCGGATATAAGATCGGTTTCCATTTGTATTGCCTCTCCATGATTCCAATCATATTTTACACGGAATACATGGCGGACAAGCTTGGCAAGCCCAGGATCAATGCTTTTGTGGCGAGCGGCATTATCGGCATATGCTATCTCATTTCCACGGGATACACTGCATTTGCCGGTCCAATCTATGTTGTTGACAATTCCATCGCGGGAGCATTCTGGACTTTTAATTCGGTCATAGTTCTTGCGTTTCTTGTCATTTACTAGAGGCTTATGCTTAGCCTTATCGGAGACTATGAAAGCAAGCTTAAAAAAGCCGCGCACACAGATCGTCTCACAGGACTTTATAACCGGCATTACATGATAACGGAACTTGAGGATTCGGTTAAAGACGGAAAGATGCTTTTCGCTGCCATGGTCGATATCGATGACTTTAAGATGATCAATGACAATTACGGTCACAACGCAGGCGACTATGTCCTCGTCAATGTCGCAAGGATCATGCGTGAGGTCTGCAAAGACTGCAGGATATCACGCTGGGGCGGCGAGGAATTCCTGATACTGTCTTCCGGCAAAGACCGCGCGAGAGTCATTTCTCTCATTGAGGCTCTGCGCGAAAAGGTCTCTTCCGAAGATTTTGTTTTCGGGGATGACCATATAAAAGTCACTATAACAGCCGGCATCGCTGAATTTACAGGAGACACATCCGTTGACAAGTGGGTTAAAGCCGCCGATGACAATCTCTACTCCGGCAAGAAATCCGGCAAGAATAAAGTCGTCAGCTAGAGTTCTCACTTCTTCTTCCAGGGTTTTTAGGTTATAATTCTTAAAAATTTATGGGGAGAATAACTTTATGATCTGTGAAAAATGTGGCGCCGAACTCGGAAACAACGATACAGTCTGCAGCAAATGCGGTCACCAATTAGCAACCGGTGAGAATGCTGCTTCTTCTGCTTCGGCTCCCGCTATGACCAAAGAAGAAAGCATCGCTCTTGCGGAAAAACTCAGTGACGAATACGGTGCACTCGAAAAGCTCCAGCAGGAGATAAACGAGAACCTGTCCGTCATCTCCAAGCCGATGCCAACTCCGAAGCACCATGCAGCATTCAAGTTCTTCTGGCCTTATATGGTCGGCGCTGTCGTAACGGTCAATGTCTTATATTTTCTCGGATACATCCTCTATATCTCCTTAGACACCCCTCTTCTTTTTTACTTACTCTCAGTGATCGGCGTCATAGCAATGATAGTAATCCTCATCGTAGGCGGAAAAACTGCGGTTAAGAGAAGAAATGAGCTGAATATCCAGGTTGATAACAGAAACCAGTCTGAGCGCAAAAAGTACAGGGAGACCCAGGAAAAAACCGAGCTCCTCAAGACACAATATGCTAACAAGAAAAAC
This sequence comes from Saccharofermentans sp., assembly GCA_024683485.1. GTDB lineage: Bacteria > Bacillota > Clostridia > Saccharofermentanales > Saccharofermentanaceae > Saccharofermentans. The sequence goes on from JAIKYD010000032.1 coordinate 2,417, forward strand.
TCACTCAGTATTTATAATGACATCGTTCCTCTTAAAAACAGAAACAGCCGTCACATGATCAGAGTCAAGTCACTGCTTCAGACCAATAAAGCTGAGACCTTTGCTGATGCATTAAAGCTTATTACGGATTAAACGGTGCTTTTTTGACTCGCAGCGTGTGATCTGCTGCGGGTGATTATTTGAGTTGCGATTAATCCAGCGGTTGTTATGTTGGCACTGAGGTAAAAAATGCGCGATAAACTTAACGGCTACATCCAAGACCAATACGGCGTTACACCTGAATTTCCCTGGCCGAAATACAACAGCCACGCAGTCTACCGCCATAACGGCAATAAGAAATGGTTCGCTCTTATCATGGATGTCGGCCGTGATAAGCTCGGCCTTCCCGGAAGCAGCCCCATATCTGTCATCAACTTAAAGATAGATGACATCATCCTCCATGACATAGTCATAAAAGAAACCGGCATCATGCCTGCATATCACATGAATAAACAGCATTGGATAACTGTCCTTCTTGACGGAACCGTGCCGGAAGATAAGGTTAAGGACCTGCTTGCGATCAGTTACAATGCAACAGCGCCCAAGCGCCGCAAGAAAGCCATACGAGATCCCAAAGAATGGATAATCCCCGCAAACCCGAAGTTCTACGATGTTGAGGCCGCATTTGCTGAAAATGACATCATTACCTGGAAACAGGGCGCTGGCATTCTACAAGGCGACACAGTCTTCATGTATGTCGCAGCTCCCGTGTCCGCGATCCTCTACAAGTGCAGAGTCCTGGAAACTGATATCCCTTATGACTATCAGGATAAGAATCTGACTATAACGGCTCTTATGAAGATAGAACTTTTAAAGTGTTATGACCGTGATGCTTTCACTTTCTCAGTGCTTGGAGACGAATACGGCATCTATGCGATCCGCGGACCGCGCGGAGTGCCTTTCTCGCTGAGCGAGGCACTGAACGGGTAATTGATTCTACACAGCTTTGGCCTGAGGTTCCCAGATCAGCGCACTGTCAGGGATCATGTCATTGAAAGCTGACAGAACCTGACTGACAAAATAGTCCTCATCAAAGTTATTCTTATCATAAACATGAATGTAAATGACTTCCCTGCCAGGTCTGTATTTTTCCAGCGAGAAGCCGGTGATCCTGGTTGCTGTTTTTAAGGAATAATCGATCTTGTCGTTCATTCCCATGATCTCAAGATACATGCATCGGTCAATCTCATAAAAGTTTATAAGATAATCCGGGTTGATAGTTTGTTCTATAGCCGGCAGATATATCTCCGTCTCGTACTTGAACGGAATACCCATATATTTTAGAAGATCTGCTCCCATCTGTTCATTCTTTGACTTCAGTTCGCCATGATCACTGACAGTCGGATTGTCAGACCTGTACTTACCCATGTCACCGGTCTGATTATTGAAATATTCGTTATCCATATGGTGCGGATCAAGAAACTGCCTGATAGGAAAGATTACCCGGGGAGGTGCGAAATTGTATATTAAGTTCCAACTATTTAGCAAAGCATCGTATTCGGATTTGAGATTTTGATATTCGCATATCTTTTCCGAATAAATGATACCAAGTTTTGAAGATATATTTAAAACTCTGGGATGCCTTGCATCATACTTAGGTTTATCCGGATCATATGTAATTACAACTGATTTCTTTCCCTTTATGGTCTTAAATCTTCCGTGAGGCATTTTATTCAGCATAAGTCTTCGATACTCAAGTTTAACGGCATGAACCTTCATTGGCAAAACTATATTGTTCACTCTTGGATCACTCCTTCCTGTTTATTTCTTTGCCAATATTATGCGCACGGTTTCCAGTCTCATTCCATAGCCTAAAGTCTCAATTTTCGGGGGTAAATTTTCAATTCTTGAATGAGCTTTTTCTTACTTATTAGTAACAGATAGAGTTAACTGAAAATAAGTTTTTTATTCAGAAATCCTCAGATATGGGTTATAAAATACTATTTTATTTATGTGCTTTTTCGAAAAGCATTCGGGCAGATAGTTGTATAAGAAATCCGGCTGAAAGTCTGGCTAAAGCCTGAACGTTTGCCGGAAAAAAGCTTGAATTCAAAGATTATTCTGGTTGAAAGTCCGTCTAATGCCCGAACGTTTGCCGGAAGAAAGCTTGAATTCAAAGATTATTCCGGTTGAAAGTCCGGTTAATACCCGAAGTTTTGCCGGAAGAAAGCCTGAATTCAGAGAATAATCCGGTTGAACATCAGGCTAAGCCCGTATAAAGAGCCTGATTTTCGCAGGAGTTAACAAGCAAAGTTGAAAATCCGCGTGTTCTGCGCCAACATTCAACAAAGTATTCCGTTCGTAACTGAACTTTGAACTGAACTATCGAAAAATCACCCTCACGACAGCACGACATTTGATACATACGTCATCAGGGTAACCAGGATGTTTATCAGCATCAGGACCGCCAGTACCAGAAGGTGCGTTTTGTAGTTGTAATAGACTGTTGCGATAAATTCCCGGATGAATGCATTTATCCAGAAATAACTCTTGGTCCTGCTGCCGATGCCCTCGGCTTTTATGTTAAGTCTATCTGCCAAAAGGCCGGCGCGGAAGACATGATAGTTGGTCGTGGCAAATGCTATCCCGGGCTCCTTTACAGAAGTGTGAGTTCTGATTATCTCCGCAGAATTCCTGAAGTTCTCGTATGTATTGGTTGACTTGTCTTCAAGGATCATAGATGACTCTGGAATGCCGATGCTTCTGAGATAATTGGCGATCGCTTCAGCTTCACTTATGACCTCATCACTGCCCTTTCCGCCGGACGGTATGAAGATTATGTCTTTGCCGGTTGCTTTCTTCTGCATTTTGGCAAATTCGACCGCACGGTCGGCTCTCGACTGAAGGAGTTTGGTTAGGGTGCCGTCTTTGCGGATCTGGCAGCCATGGATCAGGATATAGTCCTTGTCGAATGACGGGATATGGCGTGCTGCCTTGATACCCATGACGATCGTGCCTGCGAGAATACATTCGAAATAGACAACGATAATACCGGCTGTGTTCTCAATGAACATACCGATAAAGCGGCCTGTTCCGGTCCATTTGTGGACATCTATAAGACCGGTATTCTGAAGATAATATGAAACTGTTACAGGTGTTATTGTAGCAACGCATAAGAACAGGCTCAGAATGGTGGCAAGCATATTGCGCCAGGTCCGGCCTTCCTTTTGAAGGAGCCGGATATTGCTGACAGTGGCAAGAACCGCCATAATTACTGCGACGGGCATTGTAAGGATTGCAAACGTCTCCAGGAAATTCATAAAACTTAAGAAGACCTCATAAAGGCCCATCCTGGGAACTATAATAAGGTTGATCAGATTCATTAGGAAGCTGCCCGCAATAAAGATAATAAGACCGCAGACAAGGATGTTGCGCGTCAGATAGAGATTTTTGCGGAGACCTCTTCTGTACATGATGATAAGGTCTGCCAGAAGGATCGCCATATAGATGGCAAGACAGACTCTGACGATAAAACTTCCGTTAAAGTCACCAAAGAAATCGTAACTTGTAATGACACCGTTCCTGTGCACATAAAGCACCTCAATAGATGAGCTGTTTTCTCCTGCCACAAGAGAAACATATGCACGGCCTGGATTCTTTGATCTGACACCGACATAGGCTTTATTTCCTTTAATGCGGGAATATAAAACCTCCAGGGTATCCTTTCCTTCATCATCGATTTCCACAACTGGTGCGGTGCCGTTTGAAAGATCCAGTTCATGGTTGATCACGCATGTGTATTCGTTGCCAGTAAAAAGAACATAGATATAGCAGGCAATCAGCATGATGACCGCAAGAAAGAGATATCTGAATCTGAGGAAAAATTTTTTCATAAAAAAATTATACAGTAATAAGGGGCATTTTTCGGATAAAGAAAAAGGTCCGGAGGTTATGTTCCGGGCCTTTTCAAGGGAGGGCTGTAATGAGAATCTTATTATGCTTTCGCTTTGATGGCTTAATTATCACCCCTCAACCTTAAATCTACTTAAAATCAGCCAAGGAATTTTCTATAATGTTAAAAGTGATGAACCATAAGGAGAACCGCCTATGAAAGGTTACGAATTTATTGACAGCAAAGGCACGTTTAAACTTGAGGACCCTGATCTTTACAGTTACCTATATTTCCCGGTTGGTTCTTCCAGCGGCATGATGGGATCATTAACTCCGGAATCAGGAGGAGATCTCAAGACATCGCAGAACACGTTTATACTTGAACCGGTCTCATCGGATAACCTTCACAACAACCGTTCCACGAGGAACTTCTGGATATGTTTTGAGGACGGCTCCCTTGTATCTGCAACCGGAGCTTCCGCTCTTGCACATTCGAAAAGATTCACAGATAAGAAAGACAAGGTCACACTTTACGGCGGACTTCTCTGGCAGAAGGTCGAACGTTTGATAAACGGAACAGATCTTAAGACGGAGATAACCACATTCGTACCTGTGGAGACATCAGACAAAGTGGAACTCACGCAGGTAAAGATAACTAATACCGGTTCTGAGGCAATCACTTTCACTCCTACTGCCGCAACTCCGATATACGGGCGTTCGGCCGACAACATCAGAGACCACAGAAACGTCACTTCCATGCTCAACCGCATGAGTGTCACGGAATATGGAATCACCAATGATCCGACACTTACTTTCGATGAGCGTGGACACAGGAAAAACAAGGTGATATACGGATTCTTCGCAGCAGAAGCTGACGGAACAAAGCCTGTCTCGTTCTGCCCGGTAGCTGAGGATTTCATTGGTGAAGGCGGTGCTTTTGACAACCCGGTATTTCCCGTTACCGGAACTCCCGCTTTCAAGCCGGGCTACAGGGCTGACGGGTTTGAGGCTATGGGTGCTGCAATGTTTGTAAAAAAGACACTGGCACCGGGGAAAAGCGCAGGGTATATTTTCGCGCTCGCTGTAAACGATATGCTAAAGCCGTCTGAAAACGAGACCGACATCCAAGCTGAATCTGAAAGAATTCAGGATATGGCGGTCAAGTATCTGTCGGAAGTTGTTTTTGAGAGTGAGTTTGAGAAGAACAAGGCATATTGGGACAAAAAGAATAATGTCAGTTTCCACACAGGAGACAAAGCTTTCGACAGCTGGATGTATTGGGTCGGTGTTCAGCCGATGCTCCGCAGGATCTACGGCTGTTCGTTCCTGCCTCACCATGACTACGGGAAAGGCGGACGCGGCTGGAGGGATCTCTGGCAGGACTGCCTCGCGCTTATCATAATGGATCCCTCCGATGTAAGAGGAATGCTCGTCGATAACTTTGGCGGAGTAAGGACTGACGGTACTAATGCCACAATTATCGGCAGCGGGAGCGGCGAATTCATAGCTGACCGCAATGGCATCACAAGAGTATGGATGGATCACGCTATGTGGCCGTTCATGACTATGGACCTCTACATCAAACAGACAGGCGACCTGAAGATTCTTGACGAGAAAGCCCCTTACTTTATCGACCGTCAGGTAATGCGCGGCGAGGAACTGCTGGACAAGGACACCGATCTAAGCGGAGTAAGCGCTGAGGGCACAGTTCTGGAGCACCTGTTACTGCAGAACTTCACGTCTTTCTTCGATGTTGGCGCTCACGGTCACATGAAGCTCAGAGGCGCCGACTGGAATGATGCTCTCGATATGGGCAAGGACAAGGGTGAGAGTGTTGCTTTCACAGCAGCTTATGCGGGCAACTACAGGAAGTTAGCTTCGATCCTTAGAGAGTATAAAAAGGCTTTTGGCAGGGACACAGTCGAGGCATCCGGAGAGCTCGAAGGTCTTCTCGGCGTTTATGATGCTGACAAGCTCCAGGCCGTATTAAATCAGTATTGTAACAGTGTTAAAACAGGTTTTTCCGGAACTAAGAAGGCTTTTGAGATCGATGCTCTCGCTGATGACCTCGACAGCAAGGCTGACTGGATCACTTCCCACATAAGAGAGACCGAATGGTTCACAGACAGCGAAGGATATTCCCGTTACAACGGCTATTATGATAATGACGGAAACCCTCTTGAGAAGAACGGTGACAAAAACGGAAATCCTGCAATGATGCTTACAAGCCAGGTTTTCACGGTAATGTCAGGAATTGCTTCGGAAGACCAGGTCTCAGAGATCGTAAAATCGGCTGACAGATACATCTATGACGCTTCACTCGGCGGATACAAGCTCAACACGGATTTCCACGAGGTCAAGACAAATATGGGCCGTATGTTCGGCTTCTCATACGGACAGAAAGAGAATGGCGCGGTATTCTCCCATATGACAGTCATGTTCGGAAATGCGCTTTATTCCAGAGGTTTTAAGGAAGAAGGCTGGAAAGTGGTCGGTTCCCTGTACCGCCATGCAACTGACTTCTGCCAGAGCAGGATCTATCCCGGTGTTCCGGAATATTTCGACCCCAAGGGACGCGGTGTTTACCACTATCTCACAGGTGCGGCAAGCTGGCTTATGCTTACAGTATTGACTGAGATCTTCGGAATAAAGGGCTCATATGGAGACATGGTATTCGAACCCAAGCTCCTCCCTTCACAGTTCGACGCCGAGGGACGGGCTTCAGTGAAGTTTGAGTTCAACGGAAGACCTTTGACAGTCATTTATAAAAAAACAGAAAAAGCCTCTTCCGTATTGAAGATAACTGTGGATGGCGTTCCTGTCAGCGAAGGCGGAAATATCCTTCCTAAGGAGAAGATAGGAGATCTGATCGAGATAGAACTCGACTGATCAGACAACTCTCTCATAGATCTGATCCGGGTGTTTAGACTGGACGAGGATCGTATCGCCCTGATAATGGAACACGTATTCCCAGACGCCATGGTCGTTGGTCTTGCCTATCTCAGATGCAACAGTTTTTGAAGGATCGTCAAACTCGATCTTGTATTTGAACTGCTCTATCGTACCCTCTTCATAGTGATAGAAGACCATGCTGAATCCTGTGTCTGTGACGTCTGTTATCTCGAAATATTCTTCAGTATCAGTAGCCTGCCACTTGCCTTCCCATTCCAAAGGCCCTGTGAATACCGTTTCCTCAGTTGCACTCGGAATAACAGATGCTTCAGTTGCTGAAGTAGCAACGGTTGCATCGGTCTCCGCCAGGGACTCTGTTAAAGTCTGCTCAGGCTTATTTCCACATGATGCCAGAGCAATAAGCATTGCGGGCATTATTACTGCTGCGATTATTCTTTTCATAATTACTCCTATAAAAAGTCAAACAGTTTAAGCTGTTTGCTGTATTTTTCTTTATTTGCTCAACATGAGTTCAAGATTAAATGGTTCTCTGTTCTCAAGCATTACAAACACTATTCGTGCTATTTTTCTGGTCATAGCAATAATT
>JAIKYD010000070.1 GCA_024683485.1 Saccharofermentans sp.
CCGTTCCATTAGTGTAAGATGATGGTAGTTGCTCATAAGGTGCTCCTTTGATGTTTTTGTTTAGCAACACCATTATATCAAGGGCCCTATGGGCAATTCTTATTTACTGCGGTTGCACTTGACTTGAAAATTCGCCAGGAATAAATAGGGAATTTCGGGTCATTTTCCCTATTTTTCCCTTTTCGAACCACTTTTAGGGAATAATTAGGGAATGCTTGAAATATAATATGGACCGTGAGAGATCCAGGGCTTATGATTTTCCTGTCTTTGCAAACTGTTTATAAATCGTTCACCACGCCTGGCTGATAATGGACATCTTATTGAAGTAGTATTAATTCATAAGATTCGGATAAGGGGGTCTGTTTATGAGTATTGAAGTGATCAAGTGTCCTGCCTGTGCAGCTTCGCTCGACTGCGATGGCAAGTCGGAGTTCATAAAATGCGGACATTGTGGAAACACACTAAGACTGAAGATTACGGCTAAACCATCAGAGCCGCAGGTCATGAAGTTCGTTGACAAAAATCTTAACATACCTCTGGCTTCATGCGAGCTCCCGGCTGACAAGTTTATTCCCAGCGGAGCTGTTATGCCCGAAGCTGCATGCAATGCTTATCCAATACCTATAAGGTGCGCTGCCGCAACCAGGAACGGAACAGCTTTTTCTTTCTTTTCCGGTGAAGGATATACGGATGATACCAAGTGTCCGTTACTCTCGAGCAATTATGCAACGGTCGTTAACCAGATCAGCAAGATCCATTTCAAGCCGTTTATGGATGCGGAGCGTTACGCCAACTATCACATAAATGAGATCATCAGAACGGGCAAAATGACCAACGCCTGGTTTATTGAGAACAGACCGTTTCCCTCCGAAGGATACAACAGAAAAGAAGCATTGGACGGCTTCATAAAGTACCAGCAATATCAGGCACAGTTATCAGGAGAACCATCGGTCAGTAAGATGTACTATCTTGAAGAGTCCTGCAAAGTCTATGAAATGGATGTGGGACAGGTCAGGTTAAGGATCACGGTCGCTTTTATCCTGAATGCCGTAAGATATCAACTGCCTAACATGTTTGCGATGGGAGGCTTTGTGGGCGGATTGTTTGGTCAGAGAAGACCGCAGACGTCCAATGGTGCGGCACCGGGCACATTCGGTGACCTGCCAAACAATGCGGCCATCGAGTGGGCTAGCAACGGTGTATTCACCATGATATGCCCCAAGGAAAGATTCGACCTGGACTATGACGACTTCAGACAGTTTGTAAGTTCATTCAGGATAGATCCGTATATTACCCGTGAATCACTTAATATTCAGAACCAGATGAGACGTGATGTTGCAAATTACACTCAGCAGAATATCGCACAGCAGAACGCGAACTTCCAGGCAATGCAGCAGGCAAACAGATCTTTGCAGGAAGCGTATGATGCTGCAAATCAGGCATGGTGGGCAAGAAGCAATGCTCATCACGCACAGGTTATGTCTTCTTCCAGATCCACATTTGGAGAATCAAGTTCCGACAGGATCTCCAGACTTCAGTCTGAGGCAATAAGAGGTGTCAATACATATATGAGAGAAGACGGTTCAACCGTTGAAGTATCCGTCGATTACGATCATGTGTATTCCAACAAACTAGGTGACACTCTTGCGACAAACAGTTCGTTTGAGCCTGGTGGAAACTGGGAAGCGACAAAGCGAATTTAATAACCAGTACATTATCCGGGCAGACAACTCAGGCAACATCTGCTATGAGTTCACTGTCAACAGATATCTACGCGTTTGTAAACAATTGCTGCAGTTCATTGTATGCGTAGACTGCCTCGGGCATGTTGTCAGTGGAAGTTCCTGCCATCTGACTGCCGTCCCAATAGCTGACGGCTTGTCTTCCGCCCATAAAGCCTGTCAACCGGCCTTTATATAACTCCCACTTGTCGATCCTGTATATCGTTATGATCTCGTAAGCCGCTTCAAGAACACTTGCCGGGATGAAGCGGATCGTATTGCCGTCATCAAGAATAAGCCTGGTATCATCGAACTTATAGACTGTAATACTGCTGCCTCTCGGAGGCATAGACGTCGTATATTCCGACAAAATGAAAAGCGGGAAATGTTCGATATCGGCACCGCATTTCGAGCACTTGATATCAATCTCGTTTTTTGAACCGCACTTGGGACATGTCCAGCCGGCAAGAGGTACGGGTGACGGGATAACTGTGTTGCCGTCCGCCTCGGGTGCTGCTTTTTCTTCTGTCCCTGCGTTGTTTGCCTTATTCACCGGTTTCCCGCATAGAGGACAGAAATTGGCTAAAGGGCCGTTATATCCGCATTCGCATTGGAAAGATGGCCGCGCCCATATAATTGTGTAAATTCAAAATAAAAGAGCCGTGTGGCTTAACCTTGTATAATTAGTTTGTCCAGAACAATTAAGGAGGTTAAGAACATGGCTCAATTGAATATTACTTTAACACAAGAGGAAATTCTACTCTTAATGTCTCAGGATCGTGAAGGTGCATTCAAGAAATTGCTTCAGGAAAGTCTGAATCAGATTATGCAGGCGGAATCAACTGAACAGCTTACGCTCCACTCAGAGTTGTTGTCAAAGAACTACGAATTATACTAAGGAATGAATTAACACAAAACTTTGGACTTGACTGGAAAGATTCTTTCTCCGTTCTTTGTTTTCCACAATTAGGACAGAACTTACTTGAAAAAAACTGACCGCATTCACACTGATATGTACCGTCTCCGGGATTTATCTGAGACATATAAATGACCTCCGCTAATTAGTTGTAAACATTTTACCTCAAATCTTATTCAGGCACGCAAAAAGGCACTGAGCGGATTGCCGGGACTTATAAGTTACGGCCATTTTCACGTTCTTCATATAAATCACACAACTCCTTTTTACTGCGTTGTGATTTCGATAACCGGAAAATACCTTATTCTTAATTCAAATCAAGGATTTTTTGAATTATCCGTTATGTTATAATGCGCAGACAAGGGGAAATAATGGTTTTGCGTGGGGAATTTTTCAATGAATATCATTCCTATAGCAACCTGTTTTGTTAGGAGATAAGTCAAATGAAGAGACTTAGCAGATTAATAGCAGCAGTTCTTGTTGGTGCAACAATGCTTTCCGTAGCAAGTTGTTCGGATGTAAAATCCATAGACAATGAAAAAACATTCTTTGATGCACTGAAAAAAACTGCCGGCATAAGTAAGAAAGATATGATGGTTCATGAGAAGAATACATCTTTCGACGGACATGATACTGAATATGTGACTTTTACCGAAGATGGCAATAACTCATACTGCTATATCAGGTATGAAGATGCAGATGATGCAATGGATGCGTTCAATATAATGTATGACAGTTTGGAAGAACTCCTCGACAGCGGAGAGTTTGACGGATTAAATAAGAGAATGATTAAGGATGATCAGGGTTATCTTATTCTGGATGGCAGCGTTGAAGCGGGTGTTGCGTTCGGTGGAATGACATTTTTCGAGAGGGACATGCATTATTACGGCGGCTTTTACGTAAACAAGAACGTTTACATCGAAATATATTCTTTGGACGGCAGCAAGAGCGATAAGGAAACGATCGATGCAATGCTTAAGGAATTGAGTTTACCAAGACCCAAATAACAGGAAACCGTTAGATACGATCTCTTAACTCAAGTACAACTTGAATTTCTCATTGAATCTTCAATTCCCGCTCGCTAAAATATTGGCATGTGACCCTCTATTCTATAGGTGAAGAGTTGCAGGAGACCGCGAAGGCTATAACTATTGATTATCTGATAAGGAGGGGCACTTATGAGCATAGGGAGCAATATCAGATCATTAAGAGAAGAAAGAGGTCTTACACAAGAGCAGGTTGCCGACAGTATCGGTATTACTTTCCAGGCTGTGTCTTCCTGGGAAAGAGATGAGTATAAGCCTGATACAGATAAACTGATCAAACTTGCAGAGCTGTTTGATGTTTCCGTATCAGCTATGGTGGAAGAGAAGAAAAGTGTCTTTGCGACCAAAAAGGCAATCTACAACTGGGAACACATGAAGACTTATGTGAAGACCACAGCAAAGAACTTAGGTCTTACCAATACTCTCAAGGCTGTTACTTTTGCCACGGAAGCTCACATGGGTCAAAAGCGTAAGAGATCGGATATCCCTTATATCTATCATCCTTTGAATCTGGCCTGTCACGCTTTATCCATGAACATAACGGATGATGCAATTATCGCCGCATGCTTACTACATGATGTTGTAGAAGACTGCGGCGTTACTTATGAAGATCTTCCGGTCAACGATGAGACGCGTGAGATAGTAAGACTTCTTACACACGATAAGATTCCACCGGAGTACCGTGAACAGGTTTTAAGAGAATACTATGATCAGATTGCCACCAATCCCAAAGCAACTCTCATCAAGTGCATCGACAGGTGCAACAACATAACAACAATGTCCTGGGCCCTAAGCCGCGAAAAGATCTACCGCACGATCAAGGAAACCGAAGAATACTTTCCCAAGTTAATATCAGTCCTTAAAGAAGAAGTTGAATACAGCAATGCAGCATGGCTCCTCAAGTATCAGATGGAGAGTCTGCTTGACGTGTATAAGAGGTTGATGTAAAAAAGGCAGGATTCTGTTTTGATAATAGGTAGAATAAACTGGAAAGAGGCAGAGATTGTGATGAGAAAAACAATAACGTGGCAGAAAGTGCATATCGTGATATTTGCTTTGTTAACAAGCATATTATTATCTTCCTGCAACTATGAGATCCCGGATGAAAAACGTGCTGATGTTATTTCAAGCATAGCATTAATCGTAAACGATAATTACAAAAGTGAGGATGTGGAAACTCCGCTGTACATCAGCATGGCCGAGATTGATGAATTGAGCGGCAGCAGCGAATTGAATAAAGCAATTGAGAAATACCATGATGTTCAGCAGTATAAGGTGTATCTGCTTGATAATGATATGGTATTGGTAGTCGCAGATGTGATTTTCCAAAGCGTAAAAGGTTATGTGGTCTCGAATGAGGAATTAGAAGGCACTCTGACGGTTCCAGGCCTGGGCTTCGATGCTGACAGAATAGGAATAATAGACCGAATCGAAGACAGAAATATTTACACTTTTAGTGCAGGATTGTAAAACCTGAAGGTATTGGAATGGGAGAAATAAACAGTAATTATTCCCTCTCATCCAAAACTTTCTGCGCTCTGTCATTTATTATCTTCGCAACATCTTCAAATGATTTCTGACGTTCAAAATATGCCGGAATCTCTTCATAGATAATGATTGAGATGCTGTGGTAGATAAAACCCGATGTTGTTGCCGTAGAGAGCTGCTCAATATATCTGTCGGCAAGTGCAGTGTCGATAGCCTTTCCTGTTTTTGTGAACATTACACCTTCGCTACGGGCAACGTTTTTGTTGTATTCCTCGATCTCCATGAGTGCAATATCCCTGGCACACTTTTTGTTGACAGGAATATTCATGAACAGTGTTTTCTGGATGTCATCCGAGAGAAGTATGCTCAAAAACTGCTTGCATGAATTCACATCTCCAGTGTTTGCGGAGATTGATACTGCTATGTTCGAACCGACTGTCGCAGTTCTTCCGTCAACGGAAGGATAGCCGCAGATCAAAGGTTCTTTAAATCTCATTGAATACTCTTCGAATTCGTAAAATCCATAAACTACCGCAGGTTGAACATGCATATTATCTTTTGATAACATCAGGTCTTCCCATTCGGAATCGACGTCTTTGCCTTCGTAAAAACTCTTGGCGGGAAGTTCACTGCAGTAGTCGAGGATCTCATTGAAATCACTGCAGTTTACGTCGATCTTTCCGTCTGTAATAAACTTCCCGCTCTCGTTCGAGAACAGTCTGGTTGCAACTTCCGTTCTTGAGAAAGTCAGCTGGTGATCGTATAAAGGATCAGCTCCGTTGCAGACTGTCTTAACCATTGATTGGTATTCTTCAAAAGTAAACCCGTTCCTGTCGCCCAGGTCATCGGCCGTAGCCAGAAGACAGTCAACGTAAAAGCCAATGGGAAGCTGGTATAGAGCGCCGTTGAATTTCGAAGCTTCTATAGCATTCATGAAATAACCGGATTCATTGATGCCGCTCTCGTTCTGTAAATAGCCAGACAGATCAATGAAATACTCATTATTGGAGAGCTGCTCGTTCCCACCGTTGGTAATAAGGATGTCAGGGCCTTCTCCTGCCAGGATGTCCATTGTCAGACGGTCTGAAACTGACGCATAGGAATTCAGGCTTGAAAGCGCTGCACGGTCAGCATTGTCGGTATTTGCATAGTCGATCTCGCTGTTTGTCTTATAACGGTTATCGAACAGCATATATGATGTACCGCTCTCCTGATTAAAGCGCATCATCGCTTCGGAAATGCTGTAATCAAGATCTTCGGTTGAGGCTATGGTAAGTATGTTTTTGCCTGCTGCAGGGTATTCGTTTGTTCTGGTGAATGTGCAGAGTGCAAAACGGATCTGGTTCGCACCCGCGTATCTGGATGAATAACTGAAGAGGAGCCTGTCCTCATCAGCATACTTCAATTCAGAATTGCTGACGAGAAATCTGTTGCAGACTGAGCAGTTAAACGACAGTATCATTTTGCATGTGCCCGCATCCACATCGATGTTGTACACACCGCCGTCTGTTACGGTTACGAGCCTGCCGCTGCAGTAAGTGAGATTGCGTAGCGGGACATTGATATATTCCATTTCATCAAGAGCACTGATCTTACCTGTTTCAAGATCGACCAGGCAGTATCTTATCTGTCCGAAAATGTAGTTGGCAGATGTGCTGCCCCAGACGACAACCTTATTATTTCCGGCGCAAAGAATACCTTCCGGATATCTGATATTGAAATCGCTGGCAAGATTATCCAGAGATACTTTCTGTTTTACGGTGCCCGCAGACGGATCTACGAGTTCAACGTGTGTTGTGTTTTCTTGCTTAAGAATGGCAACATCGTTACCGACAAAGGTGAATCTGTTTGGTGATTCATATTCCTGTGATTGTTTGGTTAAAACAATCTTGTTCTCAGGTGCAATGCTTCCGTTGTTCTCATCGATGGGATAAAGATATTGTTCGAGTGAAGCAAAGTCGTATGCCTCAATATACAGGCGGTCGCCCAGAATCATACGGTCAAGGCTTATGTTATCGCCGAATTCATTCCTGACGACAAAATCGCAGTCCGACTTATTATCTTTGTCAAACGACATTATGTGATAGACAGGTTTTTGCGGTTCAGTTTCTGATAAGAAAACCCATGTATGGTCTGCAAACCAGGTGATATCAGATATGAAGTATCCTCCGACAGTTTCTGTCAGATAATCAAAGACCGCTGTGTCTTCCGTGAAGTCGTACCATGAGAGTCCGTCAGGAAGTTTATCCGGCATTTTGCCGCTTAAAACAATACCCGATTCATCTGTGAGTACATCTTTGCTTTTTTTATCTGTACATCCGCCCGCGAGAACAGAAACTAATACAACGGCCGTCATCATCGAAGCAGTAAGTAATAAAGAGATCTTTTTCCCGAATATCTTCTTCAATTTCCAGTCTCCTTCTGATTCCCCGGTATTTTTCCAGGATGATTGTAAGATTCAGGATAATACATTCAGCATCGAAAAAAAGGCAAAACTTCGGTAAAGCCTCAATCTGTTGAATAAACATAAGAAACTGATGGTTTTCTTTCTGTCATTGTCTGATTGCCCTGATGATATAATAATATTATGTAAACAGCGCTAAATTATTACGGACACGGAAAGCAGACAAAACGTTTTAAATGGCAAAAAGGGTATAGATATGATATATGATCCTGAGAACGCCGTATCCAAGGTTTAGCCTTGGATATTTTTTGCAGCAGGAATCTTTACTTTTTACATAACTGGAATATATGGTTGAGCAGGATAAGTAAAGGCAGAATAGAATCATGACAGACAGGAAATACTTATATACGGAAAGGGCGCACTATATGTGTCCGAATATGCACTTCGGAATCATGGCAGAGATCGGGGCGGTGTTTGATGCGAATGGAATCATAAAGAGCATAGATGCTCTTAAATCAGCTCATCCGCTTATGAGAAGCCTGATAGCTGAGGAGCAGGGAAGTTCCAGGATATATTATGAGGAGCATCCGGAACTTGAAATCCCGGTAACGGTAAAAGAGGCAGACGATAACTGGCTGACAGATTATGAGGCGGTATCAACAGCAGGGTGGAATGTTCAAAAGGAAGCATTGATCAAGGTCTTTGCTTATCCTTCCGGGAGTGGAACGAGAGTTCTGTTTATAACTCATCATCTTCTTTGTGACGGAAGAGGACTTCTTCAGTTGGTGCAGGAGTTTGCTGATTGTTATTCGAACGGTACCGAGCCGCTTTGCGTTGACGAGAAACTTATGAAAAGTCTTGATGACCTTCCGGGCGGAAGTGACCTTAGGTTTATAAGCAAAGTGTTGATCAATGATTCCAATAAGAAGTGGCATAAAGAAGGGCATAAGGTCAGCTATGACGAGTATCTTAAGTTTGAGCGTGATCATGATTCGAAGCAATATATAAAGCGTGAGATAAAATGTGTTGACGGAGAAGAACTTGATACCCTCATTGGTTTATGCAGAGAAAACGGCGTATCTCTAAATGACTATCTTGTTGCCAAGATGATGATCGATGAGGGTACGGATAAGGTGGTCATAGCTTCCGACATAAGGAATAAGATAAAAAACTATAAGAAGGGTGCTCTTGGAAATTATGCTACTGCATTCGGAGTGGTGGTTAAGAAGAGGAGTTCTGATATCATGGAACTCGCCAAGGCTGTAGATCATGAAGTCAGCAGCATCATAAGCAAGCCCGATAAAGAGATGCTCGTTCTCTCGTGCTATTTCAATATGGATCCGGAACTTCTAGATGCCATAGCAATATCGACTCTTGGAAGTTTTGACAGCAAGGCCGGCAGATTTGTAGGCAGCAAGATGTTCGGCTATGAAAAGCGCGACGGCCATTGTATCACGAACCTTGGCAGGGCAGAGAGCAGTGTCATAGAAGAGGGCGTATTCATTCCGCCGGCATCTCCCGCAAACAGAAAGGCGTGGGGCGTTCTGACAATAAATAAGAAGATGAGGATCTGTTCGATTGACAGCTGATATCAGGTTCAAATAAAAAGTTCTTCATTCTTCCTAGTTACGAAGATTATAATATGCGCTTTTTCTCTTCCTTAATCCGTATGTCTTATTACTTCCGGTTTCTTGCCCATGTTTTCCGCTTCCGCAGATATGCGGTGAACGGCACTAACGGTTTCTTTATTAATATCTTTTACTTCAAGCGATGAGCCGCAGTGATTGCAGAAACGCATATCATTTCCCGCATCCGCACCGCAGTTCGGACAGTTGTTGTAATACCACTTACTGCTTAGTGCAGAAGCAATTACTCCCTCTGTAAGCATCCTCTCAAATGCCGCGTTGTTATCTTCGACTATCCTTAATGCACACTTGTGCAAAAGGTTGTCTCTGACGAGAACGAGAACAAAGCATGAGACAGCCCAGAGCAATGTTAATCCTGCCGGTGTATAGAAGATCAGTTCGTCAACAAAAGCAAATGCTTCATCGGTCATTACCATATTCTCGAAATAAGGTATGAATGCCTCGTAAAATACAAAATTTGATACGGTGGAAAAGAAGCCCAGGATAAGCCAGACTAAAGAGTTCATCCATACGATCTTCGGAGTCCTGTCGATAAGCTCTTTTACCTTCCTGATGTTCTCTTCACCGAAATCCCTGTCATAGAAAGCTATGCGGTATTTATTCTCATACTTTGCCGCCCATGACACCTTGTCGCTTACAGAACCAGCCGGAGCATAATTCTTGTAATCAGCCTTCCATACCTGAACCTTGTCAAATCCCATTGAGTTATAGCGAAGTCTATAAATGCCTTCCTGCCTGACGTACTCTTTCAGCGCAAGAAAATAGAAAAGAGAGCTCAGAGCAAACATGCCGAGATTAATAAGGTTCATCCCGGGCACATCACCTTCGGCAACCACATAAACGAAGTAAGCGATGCAAACAATTATAATGATGGCTAATTTGGTGATCATATATTCAGCTTCGTCTTCGTAACCGCCACCGCCGTGGTAACCTCCGCCATGGAAGCTTCCGCCTCCAAAACTGCCTCCGCCGCCATGAAAACCGCCGCCGCTGAAATGATGTCCACCGCCGTGGAATCCGCCACCGTGATGTCCGCCTCTTGCCATTTTATTATCCCCTTTCAAGACTCAATTATAAGGTATGGGGGAATTTTGTAAATGATATAAATGGTCATGCTATAATGACCTTATTCTAAGAATTCTTACAGTGAAAGAAATCTGAAACCGGCAATTGTATTTTGGGAATATGGAACATATAGATCACAGCAAAGCGTATATAGATTTTTACAGATTTCTGAATGCTGCCGGAATGGAGAGCGCATATGGTACTTATTCGCCTGATACTTTGGATGAAATCTACGATTGGGAAAGAGATGAAGTAGAGGAAACAATTTGGCAGGAGTTTAAATCCTATGGCAATCTGCCCGATCTGGCATCAAAGCTTCAGAAATACGATGGTATTGAAGCTTTGAATGAAAAACTGAGAGAAGGAATCAGCAACTCCGGGTATTCTTACCGAATGGTAGATATTGCAAGAACTCTTTATGAGGCAACTTCAATTGAAGATTACCTTGATTATATTTTCGAGTATTACGACAAGAAAAAAGACAGAGCGGCACTTGCTGTTTTATCGCGTTTAAAGCCCTGTAAAAAACTCTATGAATTCTTTAAAGATGTGTATCTGAATAGCGATGAAAGCGTTGCAAGATCTACGGCAGTGGACGGAATGCTCTACTGCAAAGGATATATAAAAGATCCTAGTGATTTGCAGGAGATGGGTGAACTTGTCGGTATGAGCAGGGCATTTATTTCAGATGACCGCAAACTGCGCAAAAAGAAGCTCGCCCGCTTCGAAAATGGTGATTTTGACAATATCCCCCGCACTTACGGATTATGCAGGCGCGTGTCTTATGAGGATGCAATCCGTCTGGCCAATGAAAAGAAACCTTTGGAAGATCCTGGAGAAATAGTTACGGGCATTATCGATGCTACTCAATCTGATGTTTATATAGTTTTTTGCGAATCTGATAATACTTATAATCCGTCAGACCTTTCTAAAGAACTGGACGGAAAACCATCTGTAGGAGATAAAGTCCGTTTATTGAAGAAGCAAAAAGGACGATCGGTAATCTTGAGTATATAATCAGTTTTTCTATAAGGGATAAGGAAATGAGCATCATCAAAAAACACCAGTGTCATTCCTGTGGTGGTGAACTTACTGCCGGTAACGGCAAGCAGATGTATTATTGTGCATCCTGCGGATCGACTTATGATTACGAATATTTCGGAGAAGAACAGATGCGTGAGACAGGTGAGACACATCTCTCCAGAGGAGAGTTTTTGGCCGCTGTTGATGCGTTTAATTTCATATTGGAAAAGAACCCTCAAGATTTCTTGGCGCTCAGAGGATTGCTGCTTGCTTCAGCTCACCTGACGGACATGGATGAACTTGTCCGTGAGGATAAAAGAAATAGATGAATACTGCAAAGGACTCCAGACTGAATTAATGCTGATCGAAGAGATGATAAAAGGCCTTGAAGCTGAAGCAGATAAGCTCGAGGGAGATATCAGGACATCCGTCCTTGATTTTGTAGAGAAAGATAGACTGAAAACGAGTGATAAGAGTTGATCTGAAATGCTCCGGCGGAGCAATGTGGTTGTCAAACCCTGAACAAATCTAACTTAAGGTCTGGAGAATTCCCGTATTTAAGAGCCGGAGGAGATTACTCTTCCGGCATTATTGTATAATAACTATTGTCGGCAGTATTTAGGACAAAAGAGATCTGTGCAGTATCTTAGCAAAAAGATGAATTATAAGGAAAGGCGGCAATATGAGAGTAAATTTCAGACGGAAAAATAAAATGGTAGCAGTCATTGAGATCGTTCAGATGATCCGCTATGACACGGAAACGGTCGGTCTGGTCCTGCCTTATACGAAACACCATGAGAAAAGAGATTATGATTGCTTCGAGTCTACTGAAAAAGTGGATGAGACCGACTACAACTATTGGTGCGAACAACTGGTGCGGAATGGTTATCTGGATCTCAGTAGGACAAAATATGTCTTTAGAACCGGAAAGGTATAATTATTTCTTATCACTCAAAAAGATGCTTAACAAAACACACATCTTGATATATATCCTTATCGCAGGTTTAGTCTTCACTCTGCCTGCCTGCTCGAACGTGACGGATAATCAGGTTCCGACGTCTGCAGCTTCAACAAGATCGTCGAACTTTAAGGCGCCTGATATGACGGACGATCTGGATCACGAACCTCCGCAGGGGATGGGATTCGACATTTCAAATGAGGATATCTTTGAGAAGGGTTATTACGCAGTTCAATACGATTCATTCACAAGTGCATATTTCTTCTGGTCATCGGCAAACAATTCCGGATCAGACATTGAGTGGAGCGTATATCTTTCCGATAAGGAACTCACGGAAGACGAGATTAAAGAACTATCTAAAACAAAACCGCTGGCGGTCAACGAAGGCTCGGATTCAATATATGAGGGACAGTGGATATACGTTCTTTGCAGCATAAATAAAGAGACTGCATCCGCCCCGGTAGACTCGACATTCCATCTCTCAAGTTTCAGGGACTACGCCTGACGGCTGCTTTTCGAAAATGCTAATATAATAAACTATTACTCTATAGATATCGGGGATAAAAGGAAGATGGACAGCAGTAAGATTGAGAGTTTTATCAGGAAGCAAAACGTTGCTTTTATCTGTTCGGTTGACGGGGATGGCTTTCCAAATGTAAAGGCAATGCTCAAACCGCGAAAGATAGACGGATTACATCAGTTTTATTTCTCGACAAATACCTCTTCAATGAGAGTTAAGCAATATATGAATAACCCGAATGCGTGCATTTACTTCTATCATAAGGGGATAATCAAGTACACGGGCATCATGCTGAAGGGGACTATGGAAGTGCTGACTGACCAAAAGACTAAAGATATGATCTGGCGCAAAGGTGACACTATGTTTTACAAAGGTGGTGTTACCGATCCCGATTACTGTGTTTTACGATTTAATGCAAAGAGCGGGAGATATTATTGTGATCTTAAGACTGAGAGTTTTACGGTTAAATAGCAGATCAAATCAGCAGATTTAATTGACGACGGAGGAAGAATGAAATGGGATTATTTGACTCATTTAAAAAGAAGAAGGCGGTAAGCTTTGAGGAGATAGATTCGGTTGCCAAGGCACAGGAAGAATGCAAGAAGGGTAACCTCGAGAGAATGTATATCATGTCAACAATCTTCGGAGGTACGGATGATCCTCATAATATCCTTTATGTTCCTGTCGGTATAAACAGGATCAAGGTAGGATATGACAATATCCTTGCAGATCTTGTAGAGCAGGGTAAAGCATCATCATTTAAATGCAAGCCTGAATATAAGGGCAAGAGCGTTGTGCCCAGCAGGATCACTATCACTTCAGGCAAAGATGGAGTAGATGTTTTCAATCAGACGATTGAAGTTTGGTAAAGGATGGAAAATGACAATTAAGGAAGCTTGTGACCTGCTAAAAGATGAACTGTTGGATAACGGTTATGAATATGGTTTTTGCTTGAATGGTATAACGTACAAACCTGATTTTGCTAAGGGTTTTGATGAAGTTTTTTTTGACCGTTTATTAAAGGAATACCGCGTTCAAGATCCAAAAGATACAAGGCAGGCAAAGGTTGGAACTTGCAACGATGCAGTTGTACTAATGAAATCTATTCTTGATGAATATGGTATTTCAAGCAAGATATGGCTTTTACATGACAGAAAAGACGGAAAACTTCATACCGTTTTGACATTCTATCTTGAAGACAAAGTTATATATTTGGAACTGACACCTCAATCCGGAAAGCCATGGTACGGGAAAGAATTGATTTTTGACAGTGAGCAGAGTTTTATGGCTGGATATATAAAGGATGGGTGCGAAGTAATAGATGTCACAGACTCAGTCATTATAGGTGAAGTCCCTGACTTTGTTCTTTCGAGAATGGATTAATAAATTCATTTTTGACGGGGATGAAACAATACTACGTATATGGAGCCGGTTACAGCTGATCAGATGCCTCCACTTTGAAAAGCACCATTGTTTGATGTGATGCTTGTGAGCTTTGGCAGATCATATAGGCAGGACAATTAACTAAGACAAATCGGGGTTTATTGGGGAGGCAAAATGAAAGAACTGATCATTCCATCAAAACTGAACGCGGGCGATACCGTAGCTTTCATCTCGATTTCAGGTGGCCGTGCCGGAGATGAAGATATGCTTCCAAGATACTTGCTGGGCAAAAGGAGATTCGAAAGGATCTTTAATGTGAAGGTAGTTGAAACTCCTCATGCGCTTAAAGGAAGCAGTTACCTTTATGAGCATCCCGATAAAAGAGCTGAAGACCTGATGTGGGCTTTGAAGGATGATTCCATTAAAGGGATCATCTGCAATCAGGGCGGCGATGATTCCTACCGTGTTCTTCCGTATATCGATCCGAGAATCATTCATGATAATCCCAAAGTATTTATGGGCTTTTCAGATATTGCCACATGGATGGCAGTATTTACATATGCAGGTGTCCGTGCTTATTATGGCCCTACGGTTCTGACACCGCTCGCACAGCCCGGAAAACTTGATGAGTACACTGAAAATGCGATCAGGCGGACACTTTTCTCGACTGAGGTAATAGGCGGGATCAAACCGGCGGAAAAGACCACGCCCATTGATTGGACTACAACATACACGATCGATGGAGTGCAGTATGAACGCTTTCCGGATAATGATGAGATTGAAGATCTAAAGGATCCGATTCCCTGGACTCCGGGAACCGGCTACAAAGTGCTGCAGGGATCAGGAAAAGTCAGAGGTCATGTTATCCCGGTTTGCGGTGGCCCTCTTTGGCAGATAATGGGAACGAAGTTTTTCCCGGGTCCCGATGTTTGGGAAGATTCCATTATTGCGTTGGAACACTGTAATATATATGACAGTAAATTGGCCGGATTACATGAGCTTCGCGCGTTTGCAGCAGCAGGAGTATTTGATAAGGCTAAAGCCGTGATCACTGGCCCGATGGATGATGACAGCCGGGAAACAATGCTGAAGGTTATATGCAAGGAAGTACACAGACCTGATTTGGTCATATTCGAAAATGTGGATTACATTCACAGAACTCCTATGACTGTACTTCCTGTCGGGGCCTTAATGGAAATAGACTGTGATGCTCCGGGAATAGAAATACTCGAATCCGGAGTGGTCAGTTAAAGCTTCAGCGGTAAACTTGATGCCTGTTAGTTTTCTTCCTTCTTGCTCTTTTTCTTAAGAGCTTCATATTCAGCTGCCACAGAACAGTATATTGCCCCGTTTAAACCGAGAATTATATAGTTGGTATCTGATACGCCTGTTATCCAACCGTATATGGTAGCGATGATCAATCCTATCATGACGACGCTGTATATTATCGTAATAACTTTAAATACCTTAAGTGTTGTGATCTTCTTTTCGTTTGAATCTTTCATGACTGTTTTCCTCTTTGATGTTTAATTGAATTTTGCTTTTGACAGCATAAGAGTATCAAACAGCATCCTGCCAAAACTCAGGCTGTCGTGAATGGTAATTTTTTTAGGTGTGAACTGCAGGTAATCGCGTATTTTTTCTCATTAAGCAACACACATGAAAATTTGTGTTGTTTATTCAACGGAACGGCCCGACATTACTGATTGTTTGCCCCATTGTTCCCTGTGATAATGAAGCCATCAAACAAATCAATCTCAAACAGGGAGGACAGAACAATGAAAAACACAGATATAAGAGAAGTAGACTTTGAGGAGCTTGGCAGCGTATCCGGCGGATATCTCTACACAGAAAACCATTGGATCTATGTTTTAAGAGACCGTGACGGAGAGATCTTAGGTGTTATAGACAATATAAGCGGTACCGTCAAAGGTGAGAAACTGGAGTATCTTCTAAAAGATCCTATGTTCCGTGGTGCATCACATACATGGATAACATTAGACGAATACATTGATTTATACCGTCCTGAACTTAAGGGAAAAACAGAGTGAATCATTCAGTAATACCATAAAACCATTAAAGCGTCCGAGGCAGCCCGGGCGCTTTTTAATTTGCAGAAAGGATGCGTCACTTTCCGTTTATTAAAAACAGCCCCTACAAGATATGTTATCGTCAGTGTTCCAAATGTATTTACACCTTCCGGCACCGACTTGGTACAGATGTTGTAAAAGCAATTGGATAAAACTATAAGAAGAAGCGGCCAAATCATATTCCACATAGATGGATTTTCCGTAAGATAATTGGCCTGTTAAACGGTAGTATCCCAGCCGTGCAATCAAATTATATCATGTCAGTACTAAATTGGGCTCTTAAAGTTAATCAAGGATTCTCATAAACTTAAATAATTGGTTTTGTTGTTATAATATCTTTGATAAGAAAATTGGCAGTTTAGTAGTTCACAATCTGCAGGAGAATTGATTTTGAAATTAATAAGCGACTACATGAGAGACGAGAATTCACGTCACATGTTGAATGCTTTGACCCGGAAGACCTTTGGATTTGATTTCGAAGGATGGGTTACAAACGGATATTTTGAAGGGGATTACATTCCATATTCCCTGGTGGAAAACGGAGTGATGATCTCTAATGTTTCCGCCAATAAGATGAGGTTCGTTCAGAACGGAGTCATCAAGAACTACATTCAGCTAGGCACCGTCATGACCGATGAAAGCTACAGGAATCAGGGTCTTGCCGCTAAGCTGATGCAGCACGTCATCAAAGAATATGAGGACAAGTGCGACGGCATCTATCTTTTCGGTGACCTGAGCGCAATGGGCTTTTACAGGAAGATGGGCTTTGACATCGTGAACCAGTATATGTACTTCGTCAAAGAGGAATTCTGCAACAGCGGAAAATCCGGTGGACCTTTTATGCCCGTCAGCGAAATGGATGAAGACATAAAGAAGAAGTACAAAGAACTCGTGCGCCTGAGCTATCCTCATTCGGCATTCGAGCAGATGAACAAGTTCGGCCTCCAAATGTTCTATACATCCGGAATGGACAGCGTTTACTACTCATCTGATCTGGACTGCTTCATCGTAAAGGAGCAGGACGGAGACACAGTATTGGGTTCTGTTCTTTGCAGGAAAAAGGTGAGACTTGCGGAAGTCTTAAAGCGCATCAATGTCGGGAACAGATTGAGGCTTGGCTTTGTTCCCTTAGGCGAAGACAAGGAACTCTGTGATTGTTCACTCTATGACGGAGCAGACGATTACCGGCTGTTCTATAGAGGATCTGAGCTTGAAGCGATAGAACGCGACAAGCTGTACTTCCCGGATCTGTCACACGCATAAATAATAGTCAGCAAAAGAATCAAGGAAATAGATATGGCTTTGGTGATGCGAAAATGGAAATAGAAACGGAACGTCTAACCTTGAGACCAATAAGTGTTGGTGATGAAAAAGAGATTCATGATCTGAAACATTAAAAACAAACTGTTGACAAACAGCATTCTCCCCGCTAAAATGAAACCGCTTTCATTAAACGAAATTTGTTTCATTTTTATTGCAGGAGATGTAAACATATGCCAAAGGTTACAGAAGAATATATGGAGAGCAAGCGCCGGATGATCGTCGATGCCTGTTATCAGGTGTGCCTCAGAAAGCCCGTTGAGATGGTAACGATATCAGATGTAATTGCAGAGACCGGCATGAGCATGGGCGCAATCTACCGCTACTATAACGGACTTGACGAGATACTGGCCGACATGTCATCGAAGATACGTGCCGACTATAACATCATTGAGTCATTTGAAAAGATCCTCACGAACAAAGATGCAACCTTGGAAGAAATAACCTATCAGGTTTGTGACTGCCTTGGCGAGACCATGGAAAGACACCTTGATGATATCCAGAAGATAAACTTCGATTTCGGCGTTCTTGCGATCAACGAGCCTGAACGCGCGGCGAAGATAATGGCCGACATCAAGGAACCCGGCAACCTGGATTACCTTGGCAAAAGAGCGATACCCATGCTCATAGAAGGAGCATACAAAAGCGGCTATCAACCTGCTGCCTCGCCGGAAGACATCGGCCTGTTTATTGCATCTTCTTATTCAGGCATAGAAAAATACTGTATTCTGACCCACTGCTACGGCACCGGCGATCTGAAGATTAAGGTTGAACCCAGAAAGCTTTTCAGAACTCTTGCAGACTCGATAATTCTTTTACTTGGAGGAAAAACTAATGTCCAATAAACCCATGCCCACAGGCGAATATGCAGTGGGAACATTCACACATACGATCTATACAGACAGGGAAGAGGTGCTTGCTCCCGGAACGAAAAGAAACATTCCAGTAAGAGTCTATTACCCGGTATTAAAAGAATCAGTTAAAGGCATGGACAAGGTAAGATACATGTCCAGGGAAATGGCGCAGTCTCTTAAAAAACTCATGCATGCACCGATCAACATTGACAAGGCTGAAGCACAAGGAGATAACTACAGTGAATGCTACGAGAACGCATCTAAGATCGAAGGGATGAAGTTTCCGCTTATCACCTTTAACCACGGCTTTGGTTCATACAGAGAAGCGAATTCGTTTCTTTGCCTTGATCTTGTATCACATGGATATGTTGTTATCTCCGTGGGCCACCCTTATGATGCGGCTTTATGTGAATTCGATGACGGAACAAAAACTCCGCTTTATAAAGACGCAATGAAGAGGCAGTATGAACCAATGCTGCCCGGGATGTGCGCAGTTTTGAAATTGACAAAAACAAAGGGTACAGACAGGAAACTCGCAGATAAACTGGATGTCTTACAGTACAAGTACTGCAAATTCATTATGTCAAGGATTGAAGAGTGGATAAAGGATACAATGAATGCCGTGGATTACGCCAAAGAAGAACTGTCTGACATGATCGATTTCTCCAAAGGTATAGGCGCAACGGGACATTCGCTAGGTGGAATAACATCATATCTGTTGTGCCTCGATAATGAGGAATTCGCATGCGGCACGAACCTTGATGGCGCAAACTTTGGCAACCACAAAGGCAAGATCTTAAGAAAGCCGTTTGCCCAGTTAAGCTGCAAGGCAAATCTCAGAGCTGAGACCAGGGTTTACTTAGATCATACTGAACCTGTGTTTCAGGCAGTTTTTGATAAGATGCAGCACATAGCATTCTCCGACATGAAACACCTGATCCCGTCCAAACTGATCGTGGGAGGCTTAGACCCCGACCTGGCGCATGAGTATGTATGTAAGATCCATTTGGAACTATTTGATTCCTATCTGAAGAGAACTAAAGACCATCCTGAGCTTAAGGGGTGTGAGATGATCTCAATCAAAGAGTATCAGCCCGATATAGAAGACTGATCCCGGAGAAATCCGGGTCTTTTTTATCGGGTTTGCTGTTGCAGAACGAAAATATTGGAAGTGGTATAATTAAAAAATCAGGAAATTAAGGAGGATTAGATTATGGCATTTCAGAGAGCTCTTTGGCACAGTGGTCTTACCTATAAGCAGACATGTCCCAAGTGTCACACAGTAATTCAGTATCAGGATGACAAGCTCGATTTCAGACCGTGGTATGCAGATGGCTTTGTTTACTGCGCAACATGCCGCGCACCGCTTCGTCACAATGAGGCTTTTGCTATTGATGCGGACGGTAATTATCTCAATACCACTCCGCCGTCAGCACCTGTTGCTCCTGCAGCTCCCGCTGCACCTGTGGCGCCTGTTGCTCCGGCTGCACCCGCAGCACCTGTGGCAGCTGCTCCTATCGCGGCAGGTTCCACTGCATATTGCAAAAACTGCGGTCGTTCTTATATTGTAGGCGATGCAAAATTCTGCAACGGCTGCGGAAACAAACTCGACTGATTTTGAATTGAGTATACTAAGACCGTGTCCTTGTGGGCACGGTTTTAATATGCTTCCTTTGTGGTTTGATAAGAGGGAGATCTGACATGAATCTGCGCAAAGCTTTTGTGAGCATGGCTGCAATCTTGATGGCAGGATTACTGCCTTTTTCGGCATTTCAAAAATCTCTCCGTGCTGAATCCGGCAAAAATGACAAATCCGACAAAGCTATCAGGAGCGGAACGGAGCATATTCCGGGCGCGATGGAAAGCAATGTTTATTTTGGAAACTACTGGCAGTCCGTCAAGAGTGAAGATGCGACAGACAGTAACAAGGAGCCCGTCAAGTGGAGAGTTCTCGCAAACGACGGCAATCTTTTTGTCGTATCAGATCAGAACCTTGATTGCGTCGAATATAATTCATCAGCTGAAACAGTCACATGGGAAGAATGTTCCTTGAGAAAGTGGCTCAACAGCAAATTCATTGATAAGGCATTCACCATGCAGGAGCAGGGCGCTGTCCTTGAATCCCTCGTCGTAAATGAGGACGGCGCGAAAGGCTCTGAAGCAGGTGCCAATACATATGACAAGGTTTATCTTTTATCCATTTATGAAGTAATCGATCCGGATCTGGGATTCCCCACTGACTGGAAGGATAAGGGCGGCACGCGTGTCGCCCTTAACACCGAATACACCAAGAGCAAGCGTGCCATAACGGGCTCCGATATGTCAGGCGCATGGTGGCTCAGGACGCCCGGTGATGCCAATAATGCGGCGAACGTTTTTAATGCCGGCAACGTTTTCGTAAGAGGCGGCAACGTTAATAACTTCATTTTCGCAGTGCGTCCTGCGATGAATATCGACACTTCAAAAGTACTTTTCACATCGCCTGCCGAGGGCGGCAAAACTTCAGGCGTGCCCGGCGCAGACGCAATGAAAGAAGTCGGTTCTTATACCGGCAGTGATTGGAAGCTTACCATAAAAGACGATGCCAGACCTGTTTTCGAAGCTTCCGTTTCGGGCTCGAAAACGATCCTCAAAGACGGCGCGGTAAATCTCAAATACGAAGGCGCTAAGGCAGGCGCGAATGAATATATCTCGGTGATGATCGAAGATACAGAAGGCACCATTCTTTACTACGGAAATATCATCGACAACACCTCTGCTGACGCGGCAGATTCAGGCAAAGCCACGCTCAATGTTCCGGCAGATCTGACACCCGGAAACTACACGATCAAGGTCTTTTCCGAACAGTGTAACGGCGACTTTAAGACGGATTTGGCAAGCAACATTGTGACGCTCGACATCACCATTTCGAAGTATACGACAGCAGACAGGAATCTCTGTATCGGAACCGGCGCTGCAATTGTTGCAGCAGCATGCATTGCCGTATTTATCGCTGTCAGGAAAAAGAAGCACGCTTAATAATCTTGATATATTCCGAGGCCCTTTTCGCGCGCTATTCTTCGTCCTTAAACAACTCTTCACACGCTTAGAAAAAATACTCTTCCGGCTTTGTTATAATTGGAACATATAACCAGCAGATTTATTGACAATGATAAATCGGGATTTTCAGGTGAAAAGTATGGAAAGTTGTGATTGGTGCAACCTATCTGAAAAAGACAAACAGTTTCAGGTGTACGAGGGTGGATTATGGTCTGTTTTTCTTTCAGATGAACAGGATTATATTGGGCGATGTATATTGGTATTAAAGCGTCACTGCAATTCAATGTCTGAGATGACAGCTGATGAATGGGAAGAACTTCGCAATCTGGTTTGTAAAGTGGAGTTGTGTTTAAAGGCTGTTTTAGGAGCAACGCTATGTAATTGGAGTTGCCTGATGAATAATTTCTATAAGGAGGCCGCTCCTGATCCTCATCTGCATATTCACGTAAGGCCAAGATATGATAAACCCGTAATACTTAATGGGAGCACTTATACCGACAGCGAGTATGGTCATCATTATGCGTTGAATAAGAGCGGGGATATATCTCCTGAAGATAAGGAAGAAGTGTTTATTAGGCTAAAAGAATGGCTGAATTGCTAAATCCCGAATAAACCCAATTATCCCTGAGGAGTAAGTCCGTTGAATTCAGACAGATTTCCTGCCGGTAGATGTTATAATCTGATCAGGATATGGTCGGTTTAGGATTACGTCAGTGTTTATGGGGATTACAGGACACATCAGGTTCTGATGGACAGGAGGGATAGATATGGGAAGGCATTATCATAAGGCGATACCGATGAGACCTGCTTATGATGAAAAACTCATCAGTTTTTCGTCATCTTTGGGTGATGCCATATGCAAAGGCAAGCCCGTTCCATATGCGGATAATGATGTCACATATATGCTCGATCTGCAGCATAAACGTATAAAAGAAAAGAATATCGAGATGGATTATGAAGTCTTTAAGTGGACCAATGATTCAGGTGCAGGAAATACTTTCTTTGATGGCGAGGTCTGGTATGACGAGCATTATATAAGCACCGTGGGCTTATCTTTTCTCGGAATCAAAAGACAGATCAGGAAAGATGATCAGGTAATCTATCAGGATAAGCACAGACGAGATTTTTACGCGACTGTCACGAACATCATCTCAGGCACTCAACCTGATGACGACAGCATCTGTTGCCCGAACTGCAGTGCAGTCAGCACGATTGCGGAACTTCAAAACGGATGCCCATACTGCGGAACACAGTACAAGATGGACGATCTTTTCCCGAAGATCACAGGCTTTTATTTCTTTGATTCGCTACGCATGACAACGAAGCAGGTGCTGATAGGCTGGCCAGTATGCACGGCTGTCTGCGCACTTATCGTATTGTTGTGCCGACCATTAATTAACTCTATTCCGGTGGTCGCAGATATTCTGCAGAACTATTCTGATCCCGGCTATGCCGCACTCGTACTCTATGGCCCGATAGCATGCATCGTCTGGGGAGGCTTTTTCTTCCTGCTCCTGCATTTGCTGTCCAAGTTAGCTAAAGCGATCGTCGACAGCGGGAGGATGGGCACTGCTAAATCCAGAGAGCGTTTCGAACAAAGGATGCAGAATTTAACTCCAGGTTTTTCTTTTGAGTATTTTAAGAACAAGGCGATATCTCTGATCAAGACAGCCGTATATTCCAAGGATGAGAGCGAACTTCTTTGCTACAAAGGCGAACCGCTTCCCTCTGAATTCAAGGATATTATCGATCTGAATTATGCCGGAACTTTCGGCCTTAAGGGATTTAACGAAGAAGATGGGATCATCTCGGTAGAGACAAAATCATATTTCGATGTGCTCTCCATAAAAGATAACACTGTAAGCCTGACACAGCCTGTTATCAGTGCGACTTTCCGAAGAAGGACAGACATACCTGTTAACCTGAACTTTTCGATGACTAAGATCAACTGTCCCGCTTGTGCCAGGAGCTTCAATCCCGTTAAGAACAAGTTCTGCCCCAGCTGCGGCAAGGAATACGAACTGATATCCGATGACTGGGTATTAACAGATCTGAAAATGGAGAAGTGATCACTTGGCACTATGTCAGACTGCCGGTTGGGCAAGGGACATTGGTCCGAAAAATAGACAGATTAAGTCTCTATCCCGAATTTGCCGGCAATCTCTTTAAGTTTCATGTAGCACCCGCTCTCATAGAAAACGCAAATTCTCTCATCAATGCCGTCAAGACCGTTGCCTTGAACCAGTGCCCCTACCCGGCATCCGACCGAGCAGTGCACACCTCTGAGCCAATCGTGACAGCTAAGTCCGTCATAACTTACAAACCAGACCGGTTTGTGCCCCTGAGCTTCCAATGAATCCAGGAGATTTTCTGTCAACAGCGTTCCGTTTGTGAGCAGTTCATAGAGTCTGATGCCGCGATGTGACATCTCTTCCGTGAAAGAAAGCAGGTCTTTCCTGACGAGCGGCTCACCGCCGTTAAGACGCATCCTGCCGACGCCGCATTCATCCATGCGCTTCAGCAACGCAAGTAGTTGCTCCATCGAAGGCTCCACAGTACGGGGGTTGCAGTCCTTTGCATTGAAGCAGTGTTTGCTATTATAGTTATATGTAGATAATCGGGATTTGTAGAGGCTTGAGGTTTTCAGATGAAGAAACTGACAGAGAATATGATTCGTTATTAGAGGCGAATCAGGGGATAAAGATCTCGTATAAGACAGTTGGGAGGATTGGGATGTATATTGTCAAAGCAGAGAAAAATCAGATAGAGAAGATCGTAGATATGTCTGTCAGAGCTTTTGAAACAGATGTTAATGTTGGTGGAGCAAAAGGTGATTGTCCTCCTGAATTTGATTCAGTAGAATGGCATAAACAAATGACCCGGGAGGGGCATTTGTATCAGGCAATGGTAGGAAAAGATTTGGTAGGGGCAGCCATTATATTCCAGGATGAAACAAATAACAGCGTATACATTGGCAGAATATTTATTGATAGCATCTATCATAGAAAAGGTTACGGAATTCGTTTGATGGAATGCATAGAAAACGAATTCCCATGTGTTGCTGAGTTTAATCTGGATACCCCATGTTGGAATGAGCGGACAAATGCTTTTTACAAAAGATTAGGCTATCGTATCATAAAAATCGAGGATGGATTCGTCTTTTACCAGAAAAGAAAAAGTGAACCCAATTAGGAACTCTGATAGTCTATAAAAATCAGTAGTTTTATACACTGACAGAGAAGGGACTGGAAGTTTTGATAAAATATTCAAAAATACGGTGGCGCCTTCTTAAGAGGGCGCCACTTAACCAAATTCGGTGATTCATTACACTATATTTTAGGAGAAACAATATGCGCAGATTTCTGTCAATCATCCTCATCGGAACACTCGCTTTGGGCATAGCAGCCTGCGCGAAGGAACCCGCTCCGTCAACTGCAGCATCCGAGAATACCGAAGTCACAACCGAAGCACTTACCGAAGACCCGGTTGATAACAGTGATGATAAATTCGTCAGCGCTTATCCGGCCTTTAAGGTCACCTCAGAGAGCCTTGACGGCAAGTATTGGGTCGAAGCGTGTGCATATGAAGGCGAGAACGTCTCTCCGCAGCTCTCCTGGGAGCCCGTAGAAGGCGCAACCACTTATGTCATCTACATGGTTGACCTGACCGCCTACAACATCATCCACTGGAAGTCAGAAGGTATCACCGAAACAAACCTCCCACAGGGCTGGGCGTCTTCTGACGATTACACCGGACCTCGCCCGCCGTCGGGATCAACAAATCAGTACAACATTTATGTTTTCGCGCTCAAGGCACCCGTCGAAAGAGTTAAGGGCAGCGTCAGAGCTCAGGCTGTAAAACTTCAGGAGTTCATGGACGGTCTTGATACGGATGCAGAAGGAAATACAGGCAATATCGTGGCAGTAGGCCGCATAATAGGATATCGCACCGGAAAATGAGGAATTAAACTGACTATGTAAGGTTCGAGTAAAATGCCCGAGCCTTATATAGTGAACTTAGGTAATATAGCAATCATCAGTTAACATTTATAGTGAGTAAACAAATCTTTCCTAACTATAAGGATACGTTAAGATACCATCTTAATCCCGATCCTTAATTTGAGTGATGTACCATTTTTGGAGTATAATTCAGGTTCTAAAGCGCGATTAAATAAGATTTTTGTGTGAAGCGCGCTATGGAAAAGGGGATAAAATGAAAAAGAGATTTGTATTCTTGCTGCCTGTAACATGGCTTGTTTATATTGGGGTTTATCTCATCGACAAGAGACTGATCGCCGTTCCTTATGCGGTGAGCATAATTGTGTCCCTGATCATTTTGATCGTTAATGCATATATTATTGTTAAGGTCAGATCAGGAAAAGGTCTTAAGATACCGATGTCCATATTATCTGTTCTGGCTGTGCTTATTTATAACCTGGCAGGCATTGTCTGCAATCCCTATTGGAATTCCATAACCGGATATTCCAACAGACCGTATCCTGATTCGTATGAGAATACCGTAACTTCCAAAGAAGCTGTCGAAGATCTCGATTACATGATGAAATATCTGAAGAAAGATCATCCTGCGTTGATTGGCGGTGTGCCTTCAGAGATGGAGGAGAGATACAGGACTGTCAGAGCCGAACTTGAGGGTGTCGATACGATAACCGTAAATGAGCTGTGCCGTAAGACGGAATATGTGCTCAACTGTCTCCATGACGGACACACATATACTTTCCCGAAATATGATTACCACTATCTTAAGGATTCTTACTCGGATGAACTTGCAGGTTATAAGACCGTATCAGTAAACGGCCTTACGATAGATGAACTCGCGGAACAGAGCAGGGATCTCATAAGTTATGAAGCCGAGAGCTGGGAGATATCAAGGATTAGAAGTCTGTATTTCACTCTGGAAGGACTGGATTATCTCGGACTGGATAATACTGAAGCAACTTATGTTTTCGAGAAAGACGGTGATAGGATCACAAGAACGTATACACAGGAAGATTATGCGCTCATAGATGAAATAGAGATCAAAAATGATGAGCCGGTGACGGAGTCTTTCGTAAGTTATGAGATTGATGAGGAAAAGAGTCTCGCCATAATGACACTGACAGAGTGCAATGCAAATGCGGTATACAACAAAGCTGTCAGAGACATGTTTACGGAGGTAAGGGAAAATAACATTCAGCATGTGGCTGTTGATATCCGTGGCAACGGCGGCGGAAATGATGCGGTAATTGGTGAGTTCTTCAGATATCTTGATATTGATGAATTTAAAACATGCGGTCTGGAATGGAGACTGGGATTTTTTACTGTTCCTTATCCTCCGAGATATGAGAAGAATGAGAAAGTAAATGACCTTCTCTTCAAAGGTGATTTCTATCTCCTGACATCTTCGGGTACTTTCAGCTCAGGTATGTTATATGCCCAATATGTTAAGGATAATCATATCGGAACGATAATCGGAGAGGCTCCCGGCAATGATCCCAACGGATATGGTGAAGTAGTCTTCTTCAGTCTGCCGAATTCTAAGATATTCATGTCCGTCTCGACAAAGCATTTTGTAAGAGCTGATGAAAATGCCGGAACATATCTTGTCGAGCCTGACATCTCATGTGAATCCATGGAAGCAAAAGAACGGCTTTATGAGATAATAGGCGTGTAAATACAAGAATGATCTAATCGGAAAAAACAAAGAAGAGTAAAACAACAGCATTGTGTTTTTGAGCTTAGTTGTATTCTTTGAACGGAGTAACAGATGGGCCATAGATATTCCATATTAAGCAAGATTTGGATCGTGGTGCCATGTGCGATCTATGCGATCGCATATGGGATATACAACAGAGAGTTCCCCGGCCTTGACCCGATAAATGCCACCGTTTACGTAGTGGCAGGATTTTTGCTTATTCCGAGCTATATACAGGCTCCAAGGACATATGCACTGTCGGAAATTCGCCGTTATGGCGCATCCGAAATGCCTGTATTCAGCAGAAAGTATAC
This sequence comes from Saccharofermentans sp., assembly GCA_024683485.1. GTDB lineage: Bacteria > Bacillota > Clostridia > Saccharofermentanales > Saccharofermentanaceae > Saccharofermentans. Next base: position 27,479 of record JAIKYD010000070.1, read on the forward strand.
CTATAAAAGAACCGGCAGCAATTTTACCTGGGCCGGCGTCGATGAGAAGAGTTTCCGCATAGCATTTTCCGCTTCGGAACAGGGCACGAAAAACGGACAGGAAGTCTTAAAGGTTATGAAGAGCAAGCCGTGGATCATATGGCTTCAACCAGGTGTATGGCTTGCTATATCTGCAGCGATCCTCACCCTGAATATCTTTTTAGATAATGCCGTATCTTCGCTTTTCGCCAGCATTGGTACCGGTACAGAAATTGCCAAATTAAGAGAAATCATATTCTATGCACCGTGTGTTTTAGCTTTAGTATGTCCAGTTTTAAGTTATATCTTCGTCATTGTCAGGGACAAAATCCTCTATGAATGTGCCGTAAAATTGGCAAATGAGATTGAGGCAAATCTGATTGCAAAAGCAGGCACTCCAATGAAGTGTTATTGCAACGTCTGCCCTAACTGCGGTGCCGTATCAACATCATCACTTAAACACTGCAACAGCTGCGGAACATCTCTTGAAGTCCTGGACAGCGCCATGGGCTTGGGCACATTAAAATATTATAGAGACGACGATTGATTCAAGAGTCGATTCAGGAAAACAACCAGAGTTACTAACCAGAAATGGAATCAGAGACATACAGGAAAGGTCAGGGTTGGGTTCTCTGTTGAAGATATGGATCTGTCCGCCGTTTATATGTTTTGCTATTTATAAGGCGTGATATAATGACCTTGATCAAGGGTTGGGGAATAATATGGGAATTTAATATTGGGAGAGTAGTGAAATGATCACGGATTCATTTGATAACAAGACTGAAGAAATATTAAAGCCTTGGAAAAAGGAAGATGCCAAAAAGGTTGATGCCTGTATCCTGACTTTTTCCAATGAGATCCTTCAGTATGTTCTGGAAACTTACGACTGCACAAAGATCGGAGATATTTATTCTTCGAATGGAGCAAAACCGATATACGGCTTTACTTATAAAGATAAAGAATTTGCCATATACATGTCATTTGTCGGTGCTCCGGGCTGCGTAGGCGATATAGAAGATACGATGTCTGTCATTAAGACTGACAAGTATATAGAGTTTGGCGGCTGCGGCTGTCTGAATAAAGAAATAGCCAGAGGAAAAGTAATGGTCCCCACAGAAGCTTACCGTGATGAGGGAACGTCATATCACTATGCTCCTGCTTCTGATTACATTACGGTGAAAAACAGCGAAAAAGTTGCTGAGTTTATGGAATGGGCAGGTCTTCCTTATGTGAAGGGGAAAACATGGACTACAGATGCTGTATACCGTGAGACCAGAGGAAACTTCGATAAAAGAAAGAATGACGGCTGCATTTCGGTAGAAATGGAATGTGCTGCGATTCAGGCCATGTGTGA
>JAIKYD010000097.1 GCA_024683485.1 Saccharofermentans sp.
TTTATCGATGATCCTTCTCGGTCTTCTTTGTATCTGTATCACAGCCGACACGGCCGTCACGGCGTTAACGATCATAGGCCTGAATAAGAAGCTCAAGGAGCTCGACAGCATCAGCCGGGCCATGAGAACGATAAGCGACCGTATGACTGACATAATCGGGAATAACGCGATGAAGAATGCCCAAGACATCGGTGAGGCCAGGGTTCAGGTTGCACTCGGTAAGGCGGAATTACGAGACGACGCCGGCGAGATGCTGAAAAAGCTCGAAGAGAGATCCGAAGAGATACGTCTCTCCATTCTTGCTCACAAACATTCCGGAGCCGCCAGATTGCTTAATGCTTTCCCGACGATGATACATAAGGAGCATCAGGAGATAATATTAACCCTTAAGAACAGGATATCCGGAAAATAAAACCAACGGGAGATAAGGATATGAAGATAAATGGGTGAGAGCAAACTTGATCTTTCTCCATTTTTACTCATTTTCGGATTCGGTTATTCCTTGAGGCTGATAGTGATCTACTCTATGCTCCATGCCTTTTGAGTGGTAGTAGCCTGCTTTATCCTGATACATTAGTTTATCTGATTCTCTGACAACATCATCAATGCTGTCTTTATGACTGCGAATGGAATATCCTGTTGAGATGCTGTAACCTGCCTTAGTTATATCTTCAGCAATCTTCTTTACGACATCCGAAATGATCTTTTCGTCCGAATGAAGGAAGAGTATGACGAACTCATCTCCGCCGACTCTGTAAACAAGAGTTTTCTCATCGGATGCTTTGATCATGCATTCGCCGATCTTTTTGAGCGCTTTGTCTCCGGCCTCATGACCGAGAGAATCGTTCAGATCCTTAAGCCCGTTCATATCTATCGAAGCAGCCGCTTCAACGCTCCTGTTATAGATGCTGCAGTCATCGTAGAATGCCTGTCTGTTGAGAAGGTTTGTCAGAGAATCTCTTCTTATGTCATTGGAATACAGGATCAGATAGAAGAATACTCCGCTGATTATGATCGCTTCATTAAGCCTGACACCGCCGTACATGGCATCAAGGAAGGAGGTGGACAGACAGAATATCGTACATACCGGCACGATGAATCTCTCGATGCTGCTTTTTTCATAGAAATTCATAAAGACGATCACCAAAATCATGATCGCATAAAAGATGGGGACTGCAAACGCTACATAACCCAGAGGACCTCTGTAGAAATCATAGTTCTCGTCATATCCGAATGCTATGTCCGAAAAGAAAGCCGTGCTGCTTGTCGCAAGCGTTATAAGAGCAGGGATCCAATAGATAAATCCCCGCTTTTTATAGGGAAGGACTACCAGAAGCAAACTGAGACCCGCCACAGAGCGCATCGTATAGCCTATAACTGAGACAAAGATCCTTACAAACCGGAGTGATGGGTCTGATGCACAAAGCACCTCGATTATATCTTCAATAACAAGGATCAGCGTGCTGAGCACAGTTAACCAGAAATACTTGGTCTCAGTATTCCTGAATCTCTTTCCCGGCCACAGCTTGATGGCAAAGACCAGGATGGTGAATATGGTTACCCAATGACGGTACAGTATGTCAAATACCATGATCACTACCTGCTTTCCGATAAAACTGTTGATTATCTCGACTAAGGGATCACTCCCTCAGACAAGATAATTATATCATCCGGGTTAACTTCTCTTGATAACTTTTTGCGCTGCAGAATCGATCATTAATAACAGATACACCATGACGAAAAATTAGTGAGGTGCCGTTTTATGTTGACATTTTGTTGACATTGAAAATGAAAACGCCATATTTACGGGCGTTTCCAGGGTTTTGCGATTATTCGAGTTCGGCAAAGTAAATCTTATATAGTGGCTGTGGTAATTAATTCCCACAAGATGTTGTGTAAATCATATCAAATACAGTGCCCGTTCTCAACGTTATTTCTGTTTTATTAGCGATATGTTATCGTGCCGATAACGATTATCTGATTTTTCAGTTCTACATGGAACAATGGAAATATAGTGGTTATGCAGT
>JAIKYD010000099.1 GCA_024683485.1 Saccharofermentans sp.
GTCATGAGGTCTCTAGCCTGACGCTGGTCGTTCTTGGTATATGACCCATATCTGCCTTTGTTCTGTCCGTAGGTATTCGTATCGATCGTTTCCTTGCCCAGAAGTTCGCTCACGTACTTGTGCGTGCTTTGTTCATTACCGCCCAAATATAGGAATTCGTCGCAGTTGCCAACGATGGATTCCCACTTTTTGTCGAAGAGTGCTTTGAGCTGGGCCATGTTCTGAATGATTATGCTTACCGAGATCTCACGTGAACGCATGGTCGAAAGAAGTGATTCGAACGAGTCAGGAAGGCAGACGTTCGCAAATTCGTCCATTATGAAATGCACATGGTAGGGAAGACGACCGCCGTGTTCGAAATCGGCACTCCTGTAAAGCTGCTGGAAGAGCTGCGTATAAAGCATTCCGATAATGAAGTTGTAGGACTGGTCATTGTCAGGAATGAGTGCGAAGATGGCACCCGGCTTTTCACCTAACTCTCGGAGCTTCAATTCATCGTTCTGAGTGATGCCCGCGATGGATGGAAGGTTGAACTTCTCTAATCGTGCGATGAGTGAGATCTGAATCGACTTTAAGGTTTGTGCAGCACCTGAGTGGTAACCCCTGTAGTATTTCAGAGCTATGTGCTCGGGATCTCTTTCCTCAAGCTCGAAAAAGAGCATGTCGAGAGGGGAGAGGTAGTCGTCATCGTTTTCCTTGACGTCTCCTGCGCGAATCATGTCGATGACCATCGGGAAGTTCTGTTCTTCCGGTGGTGCTTCATAGTAGAGGTAGAATACCAATGCCTTGAGGAGGACTTCGGCCGCCTGATCCCAGAAGGGTTCAGTAGTCTGGCTTCCCTTAGGAGTTGTGTTCTTGATGATGTTCGTCGTAAGACGCTGGATGTCATCGTCACTTTCGAGGTACACGAACGGATTGTAGCAGTGGCTCCGGTCTGGATTGATAAGATCGAGAACTCGAACATCGTAACCTTGGCTTACCAGGTAGTTTCCACATGCCCGAACGCTTTCACCTTTAGGGTCTAATACGACCATTGAGATCTTGCTGTTTTTATCGGCTTGCAGGATGTTCGGTTTTGCGAAAAACCTTGTTTTGCCCGAACCTGAGCCACCAACTGTGATAATATTGAGATTCCTTTGGTGTATATGACCGTCTAAACCAATACTGACGTTTTGAGTCAGAATCTTATTGGCACCCTCACTCTTGGATTTGTATTTTCTGCTTATCGCATTGACCGAACCCCATTTTGCGGAACCGTTTTCTTCACCACGCCTGTAATTTTTTTTGGTAGAGACATAAATACTGATTGCGATTGCGTAGATCAAACAAAAGACAAGGGCAACCCGGAGGCTGCCCTTGACCAGTGTGATGTGGAACGGTTCGTTGAAGATGGCATTTGCATTCTCAATTATTCCAACGAGGCCGTCCTTAACAAAGAATGGTGCGGACCTTAACGAGAACCAAATGACCGGTATAAGTCCCATGAGGTAGAGGGCGATCATGGAAGTGGAAAACTTGTTATTCGTTCTTCTCATAAACATCACCCCTGCCTGGATTTCTTTATCGGAAATGATTTGTTCTTGCCTTTGTTATGGGTTAAGGAAGTCTTGTTTTCTGCAGCCATCTTTCTGAAATTCTCGAGTTTTTTTCGTACCGAAGGCCTCTTTTCAGGATCTGCCGAAGATGTCAGGACCTCGTTTTCGTTCGCTTTCCTGACGAAGTCTTGCCCGAACGCTGGCTTTTTGGACGTTCGGGCCGTAATAGGGTTTATCTTGTTATCAACCTCTTCAGCCTTGACTTCTATGCCTTCAATTTTCGGGATCATAATGTCCGCGACAGCTTCCTTGTAACCGGCGAGCCTTAAAGCCATAAGCCTTTTTGTGCCCTGACCTTCCAATACCTCGTATCTTCCGTCAGGCTTGCAGAGAAGACCGACTGGGTCTGCAACTTGAGGTCCCATCTGCTTCATCTTGGCCGCGTACTTCTGGAGTTCTGACAAAAGTCGTTTGTCCTGTGTCATGGGATCAGGGATACCGTCTATGAGATTAAGCGGAACCTTGAGCTGCATATCGAACGCTTTGATAAGTGTGCCGCTGTCAGTCTTGACTTCAGGCTTGACCGTTTCGACCTGTTTAACAGTAAGCTTCAGGTTCTCAATGACTCGGTTGACCTTTGAAGCATCAGTGGCATAGACCATGATGTCCGTGAACCCGTTCTTGTTTGTCTTGTCTTTCAGGACTACGAAAGGAAATCCGAACTTCTTGCTGGCCGTGGTGAACGCTTTAAGGTATTCATCAGGGATGGAGAAGAGTTTCTGATCCTTGCCTGATTTCAAGAATTCCCAGAGAGTTGCCTTACCTTTGGTCGTTAAGTCTCCCTTCAGGGCATTGTAGATTACGGCGGCTATTCTTATGGCAGCCTCACCTGAAAGCCTTAACACGACTTCGCTGCCTTGCAAGATCATCTTTATGACCTGATCAGCGGTTTCGTTTTCTGTAGCCATAGGCTTTATCCTCCTTGTTTTGATATTTGCCCAGTACGGGCATGTAAAAAGCACCCTGAAAGGTGCTTAAATTGAACGGGTTATGATGAAATGAATATATTTCCTTACTTATAGGTATTTGAACAAAAGCAGAGGAATTATCGCTGCCTTCTTAATGTGGACTTTATTGTTGGTTCGTTGAGGTTCTTTTGGATCTTATCCGAACTGACTAAGACTGCATCACACATCTTAAGCTGATTCCGTAATTCTCTGATTTCACGCGTAACATCACTGATCTCTTTGTTCGTACTTGTAATCAATGGACCGAAATTGTTCCTGATTGCTTTCTTTTTCGTGTTAAATAACTTACGACGTTGGGCTACAAGAACGTTCAATTTATTCTTTATTTCATCTTTTGTGTTATGAAGAGATAAAGTATCTTCGATCTTATTGCGGTTAAGAAAGTTCATCTGCTCGATATACTTGTCGAGCTTTGCGATGTCTTCTCTGAGAGCCATTGGAATATATTGCCTTTTTGCTTTTTTCGGACTGCTAATAAATAAATATATCTTTATACAATATCTGCGATACATGGATGCCAGCCCTGTAGTGTAAGCTTGTCTGTTTAATGAAATGGGAGCATATCTTTCAGGAATCAAAGGTGTGCCTGGAACTATAGTGTTTTCGATAATGCGCTTCCTTATTGAATCAACACTGTATCCATCACCAAGACTGCGAAGACGGAAAAAACCTTTTGCTCCAGGCGGTTTGATACCGGGATGCTCATAAGGAGTTCCATCCGGTTTAACGAACTTGAACTCATAACCAAGATCCAACATCGTCTTGGCAAACTCTCTTTCACTTCTTGAGAACTTGATTGCGTAATCGATGTCTTCTCTGATGGTTCCGCGTACAGTAGATCTGCCTTGCCGTTCAGCTCTCCATTCGTCATAAGACTTTCCTTTTTTGACTGCCTTGTTTTCTACAACATGCAGCTGAGCTTCTTGGCAGAGTCTGTCATTTACCATTTTCATCTGCTTATAATCGGCTGGCGTTCTGCGGTACTTGATACCATCTACGAATGAAACGGAGTTAACGCAGAAGTGATTGTGGTAATGTCCGGTATTAAGGTGAGTGGCAACAACGACTTCAAATCTGTCTCCCCATAATTCCTGAGCCAGCTTGACTCCGATCTCATGAGCTTTCTCCGCAGTTATTTTGCCATCTCCTTCAAGGAAAGACTGATATCCGTGATAGGCGAGCCGACCTCCGGTCTTGCCCCAGAAGCGCTTTGTTTCCATGAAGTCGTCAGCAGCAGTTTCTGGCATGCAGTTGATGCCTGTGACAAACATCATTTGTTCCGTCTTATCCGCATTACTTGCATAGTTGATAACGTCGCCGACAGCTTTGCGTGCTGCAATGGCATCAGCGCTGAGCTCTGGCTTGTCAGTTGTCTTTTCAGGATTCACGATATAGCTGATGGTCTTATCAACATGATTAACTACGGCCCATATGGAAGTAACTGCCATTATCCGTCTCCTTTCCCGGGCCGGAAGGTTCTGTACAGCATCCTGACTGTATCGCTGATCTCGTTTGAACACTTTTCGAGTTCAAGCATGTGGACCTTACCTTGAGTGTTGAGTTTTTGAGTGACCTGGTTAAGATTGTTGCCGACCTTTTTTACTTCACGGATGAGAATGATGAAGTCTGCTGGTGGAGCAGACACTATCTTTTCTCCCAGTACTGACCGTCTTATATATTCACTTAAACTTAACCCTGACTTTTCCGTGTTCTTCTTAATGGCTTTATACTCACTGGGAGTGACTCGGAAAAGAACCTGTATGGATCTGTTGTCTTTGCCGACTGTCATTTTGTGCCTCCTTTCTTGAAGCGGTCTGCTGAATGGAAAATGAATGAGCAAGCAACGCGTTTGTATATACAAACGCAATCGCATGTTAGGGGAAAGACCCCTAAGACCCCTAGAAAGCCTTCGGCTTTGCCGTTCGAAACGGTTATTACCGGGCAGCTTTCGATTTCTTGAGTTTGGATAATTGCGACCTAAGATAGTCGTTATAGTCTTTGCCGGAAGGTGGTGGTATGTCCTTTACGACATATCTGTCCTTGAGCTGTTCCATTATGCTCTTTGCTGCATTACGACCGGGCTCATCATTATCGAGATGAAGACATATCCTTCTGATAACCGGATAGTCACTCAACAACTGAACGAGCGCTTTGGGTATTGCGCTTCCACCGATGCCTGCGAGGGAAAGATATGATTCTTCACGCCAATTGCCACCAGCCATTTTTACGAGAGTCGCATATGACAGTAAGTCGGGAACTGCTTCGAATACATGAACTGTTCCAAGGTTGGAGATATTCAGCATTTTGAAAGAGAACCGCTTGTCGCTGCCTTTTGCGTCACCTTTGAAATCGCCGGCTGTTGAACGTATCGCTCCGTATTTCGGATTGCCTTGTGCATCATAGCCGACAAAAAGAACGCTGCCGTACTTTGCAGTCTCGTATATGAGCTTGTGGTCGATACACCATTTGATTATTTCGGGGTCGATTCCTCTGTTAATGAGGTAACGGGTAACGCGGGAAGTGTCTGCATTGACTTCAGGCATTTCGAATCGTTTAGCAGGTGCTTCTTTCTGTCTGAATACGGGTAAAGGTTCTGTGACGTTTCCGATTATTCTTTCAACAGCTTCACGGAAGGGGAGACCTTTAACCTTTATCAGATAATCAAGTGCGCTTTTTCCGCCAATACTTTGTGAGAACCAGCACCATTTACCGTTGCTTATTATCAGGGAGTCGTGTTCTCTCGTGCAATAGACTTCACCTGAAACATGTTTGATGTTATCTGGTTCGCAATGGGTAAGATATGTCAGCAGGTCCATCTCGCGGGCCCGCTCAATATCCTCTTTGCTTATCAATGACATAAGCGTAACTCCCTTCTTAAGATTTGGTCTTATGACCATGTAAAATCGGGAGAAACTTTCGTTCCTCCCGAATGGCGTCAGACTCTGACGGGGTTACTCTTGGTTTGACAATCCTTTTCGGATCGCCTTTTTCGCTCGTTTTCTATGAGCTCGACAATGCTGATATGCTTTAGGGCTAAGTATCTTGCTACGGCATCTATTGCTTCAGGTCCCATTGTCATGGTTACCTGCATGTCCATCTTGTCTTCAGTGAAGTCCTTAAGGAATTCTTCATCAAATAGTACATCCTGGATGTTTTCTTCAGCAGAACCCTTTAATGAAGTACAACGACCGCTAATAATACCGGTGACCCTATCATCTACCCAGAGAAACTCTTTCACGTGGTCGGCATCAGCTATGTCATTAGCACTGCATTCTGATATGACCTTAATGCAATTTTGAGTCGTCTCGTTGATATAATCAGCGTAGGTCATCTTGCGCCACCCTTTCTGGCCTTTACCTTATTGTCGAACTTGATTCCCGTCTCGAGGACCTTCTTCTTGGCATCGTAGTGATAGCACTGATTGGAAAGGAAATCCCTGGGTTCGAGTACTGTCTCGTTGACGTTTCTGACCATTCTGTTGAGATCGCGGGCATTCTGATGTCCGTCGTCCTTGATGAGGATGAACTCGTGTACGGAAGAAGGGAGCATATAGTAGCTTCCGCCCATGGTTTCGGCAGCCTTTTCAGCGAAGTCTGGGTAAGCGAGTACGGCTGCGCCCTGGAATCCGCTCCTGTTTGTTGCGATATAGGTCACGATGCCAATTTCGTCAGGTGACGGGATTTCTTCACCGGAGATGAGATGCTGGATCATGTCAACGAGAGGGGTGAGCTTGAGCGGCTCGTTGGCGAGCGCATTCCTTTCGGCGTCAGCAAAGAGCTGAGTTTCGTCGATTCCGTACATGTCGAGGAGGGGCTTTGAAACGACAACGACGGACCTTCCGTTCTCATCGGAGAAGTCGTCCAAGTGGATGTTTACAACGAGCGCCATATCCTCAACCTTTTTGTGAGGAGTTGTCTTGAGAACTGGTGAATCACCAGGGATAAGCCTCGGATAGATGTGGTCCTTGACCTGTTCGTAGTCGGTAACGAAAGCTTTAACGTCTTCTTCTTTTGTCTTTACTACCGAGATGTTAGACTCAATGGTGTTGACGATCTTGATGGTCGCCTTATCCATGCTTTCACCGTTTTCATAATCACGGTAGATTTCCTTGAGCCTGAATGCCATTGACATCTTGGATTCGCCGACCGATACCATGAGCCTGTCGGTCATGCCATCAGGGGAGTCGATGGTGTCGAACTTGAG
>JAIKYD010000001.1 GCA_024683485.1 Saccharofermentans sp.
TATCCGCAACTGGAAACTCAAGAAAGGAGACCCTGACAATGCTTAATATCAGAAACATCTATAAGACATTTGAAGAGGGGACTCCGAGTGAAAAGGTGGTATTCAATGATCTTTCGCTTAATGTTGCAGACGGTGATTTCATAACGATAATCGGCTCAAACGGGGCAGGCAAATCGACATTGTTTAATCTGATCGCAGGTTCTTTTTTGACAGATAAAGGAAACATCTTTCTTGACGGTGAGAATATCACGATGAAACCCGAGCATATGAGAGCCAAGGATATAGGTCGTCTTTTTCAGGATCCGTTAAAAGGCACGGCGCCCGGAATGACCATAGAAGAAAATCTTGCACTCGCCGCAGGCAAAGGCGGGTGGTTATCAAGCATTAAGAAGAGCGAGAAGAAAGAGTTCAGGGAGAGAGTAGCACTTCTGGGAATGGGCCTTGAAGACCGTATGCATCATCCGGTAGGTCTTCTGTCAGGCGGCCAGAGACAAGCACTTACGCTTATGATGGCAACATATTCCACTCCGAAACTGCTGCTTCTCGATGAGCATACGGCTGCGCTTGATCCCGCAACAAGCGAAAAAGTCATGGAGATCACCAACAAGACTGTAAAAGAGAATAAACTCACATGTCTGATGATCACCCACAACATGGAATCGGCACTGTCTACAGGGAACAGAACGCTCATGATGAGCGACGGAAATATAGTAGTTGATGTATCCGGAGAGGAACGCGCTAAGCTTAAAGTAGAAGATCTGCTCAACATGTTCTCGGAAGCTTCCGGCAAACATCTGGATAACGACAGGATACTGTTAAAAGAAGGAGGAAAAAAATGAGCGATAACAAAATCCCTTACAAGATCTACTTAGAAGAGAACGAGATGCCCAAAGCATGGTATAACATGAGGTCTGACATGAAGAACAAGCCGGCTCCGCTGTTAAATCCCGGAACAGGTAAGCCCCTGACGGCAGAAGAACTGTCTCCGATTTTCTGCGAGGAACTCGTTAAGCAGGAACTTGATGAGACTACTCCTTTTATAGAGATACCCGAAGAGATCAGGAACTTCTATAAGATGTATCGTCCTTCACCTCTTGTAAGGGCTTACTGCCTTGAAGAAAAACTCAAGACTCCCGCCAAGATCTACTACAAGTTCGAAGGTAACAATACGAGCGGATCCCATAAGCTCAATTCGGCGATCGCTCAGGCATATTACGCCAAGAAGCAGGGCTTAAAGGGTGTGACCACCGAGACCGGTGCTGGCCAGTGGGGTACGGCACTTTCAATGGCATGTTCATATTTTGATCTCGACTGCAAAGTATATATGGTCAAGGTTTCATATGAGCAGAAGCCTTTCAGAAGAGAAGTCATGAGAACTTACGGCGCAACCGTTACTCCTTCTCCTTCAATGCTCACAAATGTTGGCCGTAAGATAAACGAGCAGTTCCCGGGAACTGACGGTTCATTGGGCTGCGCTATTTCTGAGGCGGTTGAAGCTGCTACTACCCAGGAAGGCTACAGATATGTATTGGGTTCAGTTCTGAACCAGGTATTGCTCCATCAGTCAGTTATCGGTCTTGAGACAAAGGCTGCTCTTGATAAAGTCGGTGTTAAGGCTGATATGATCATCGGCTGCGCTGGCGGCGGTTCCAACCTTGGCGGACTTATCTCACCCTTCGTCGGCGAGATGCTCAGAGGCGAGAACCAGTATGAGATCATTGCTGTTGAGCCTGCTTCATGTCCTTCATTCACAAGAGGATCATTCGTATATGACTTCTGCGATACCGGCAGAGTTTGCCCTCTCGCTAAGATGTACACATTGGGCAGCAACTTTATGCCTGCTCCTAACCATGCCGGTGGCTTAAGATATCACGGTATGAGCACCATCCTGTCACAGCTCTATGATGACGGCTACTTGAAGGCTACATCCGTTAAGCAGACAGACGTTTTCGCAGCTGCTGAGCAGTTCGCAAGAGTTGAAGGTATCCTGCCCGCACCTGAGAGCTCACACGCAATCAAAGTTGCTATCGATGAAGCACTTAAGTGCAAGGAAACAGGCGAGGCTAAGAACATCGTATTCGGCCTTACAGGTACAGGTTACTTCGATCTCGTTGCTTACCAGAAGTATAACGACGGTGTCATGGATGACTATATTCCTACAGATGATGACATCGCAAAGTCTCTGGCTAAGTGCCCGAAGATCTGATATCTGAAGCTGTTTGAGATCAATTACTATGGCTGTCTCAGCAATGAGGCAGCCATTTATTCATCCCAGATTATTGTAGATAATCGTCTATCAGTGTTTATCATATATGTAAGGATCATTCATACATGAATTGATTTGATATTCCCGAAAAATGTACTAAAATACATTTTAGTTTTATGGGATAGGAGACGATTTATGAGTGATTTTGATGACAACTGGCAGTTAACGGGTTCCAGTGATCCTGCTACTCCGGATATACAGCCGCATCAGATGGCTGCTCAGGCGCAACCTCAGACACAATCATTTAATCCTACACCTGTTCAGCCTTTTCAGCCGCAGGTACAGCAGCCTGTTCAGCCTGTTTATCAACCGCCAGTATATGGTCAATCCGCACCACAGCCATATGGATATCCTTCCCAGCAGCCTGCTTATTTGCAGTCCATGCCTCAAGGAGCAGGTTATCAGGCGCAGCAGGTTCCTTATCAGAATATTGATTATGCGGTTGAGAGAGAAAATAACCTTAATGAATGCACGCGCATGATCAATCATTTCTCACAAAAAGTGGATCTATATCAGGATTACGAGAAGTGCAAGACTGATATCGTCAGATATTCCAGGACAAGCATTGCCCCTCTGATTTGGGGAATTATCGTATCATTATTAGGGTTAACTTTTGTGTTTTCAGCTGTAACTGCAAATTATAAAGATAATATAATCGGATATGCTGTTACCGCCGGTGTCTTTCTGCTTTTTGGCGGTGGCCTTGTTTTCCTATATGTAATGAAGAAGATAAAGGGTAAGAAGAAGACAGAAGCTCTTTATGCCCAATTGTCTGAACTTTCAGATCAGTTGTTCATTGTATATAACGGCTTCAGCAACTGTGTTTTGCCATCGGAATTTACTGATCCGAGAATACTCTTTAAGATCCAGTCTCTTATCAGTTCAGGAAGATGTATTTCGATAAACAATGCATTGAATTCATTGCTGTCGGTACAGAATACATATATGAGGTTAAATGCTGCCAAGAATCAGTTCCAGAAGGATACGGCGGAGAGATTTAACGGTAAACCGGCATTTTTCAACGCAGTGCGTTATCTGGATCTCAGATAGTCAACATTAGTTTGTGCTGTCGTTATTGATCTTGGATAACTGATCTCTGCGGCGGACAGCCGGAATGATTATCTTGAAGCAGGCGCCGCCTGCTTCTTTGTTATAAGCATCAACTGTTCCGTTATGTTCCTCAGCGATAGCCAGTGCTAGTGCAAGACCTATACCATGTTTACCGTCAGCACCTTTGGAGAATCGCTCGAAAAGGTGATCTATTACGTCAGGTGCTATACCCGGGCCGTCATCCGAGATCTCGAAAATAACATTAGCACCGGTATCATCTTTGCTGCATCTGAAAGTGACGGCAGTCTTGCAGTATCTCAGGCAGTTGGAGAAGATGTTCTCGAGACATCTGATAAGATCGTTCTCGTTACCGTAGATATACGTGTGTTTTATATTGATGTCATTGATGATAGCTTTATCTTCATGGATGAAGTTGCCCCTGACACGGTCGATAATAGTGTCACATATCCTGTTAACATCTATGTTCTGCTTCTTGACCTCGTAGTTGCCGCTGCGGCTCATGTCCATCTTGGAAATTGAAAGGAGATTCTCAACGAGTCCGGAGAGCCTTCCGGTCTCATCAATAATGACATCAATAGCGTTTTCTCTTGCTTCGTCACTGTCAAAAACCCCGTATTTAAGGCCTTCTGCATAACCCTGGATTGACATAAGAGGAGTCCTCAGTTCATGGGAAGCATTCTGGAAGAATGTCTTTTGCTCAATATCTGATTCTTCGAGTTTAAATGCCATCTGGTTCATTACGTCTCCCAGTTCTGAAAGTTCTTTACTTACGATGTGTCCGCTTACTGGTTCGAAATTACCTTTGGCGATCCTTTTCGCAAATTTGGAAAGTTTCCGGGAAGAGAAGATAAGGGGATAAGTCATCATCAGGCTTAAGATTCCGGCTATAACAATTGCCAGCAGTGCTGCCTGGATAAGAGCAAGTGTCATTGCAGCCATAAAAGAATAGTATGACTTTGAGTTGACGTATATGCACATATAGTAATTGCTGAGGTCAACAGTATTATCTGTTTCTACATCGTTTGGCGTTGAAGTATCTAAAAAATTATAATCATTATTGCCATTTGGATTCTCATCTGAGGTAGAGAAGACCTTTGTATTAAATCCACGGGATCTGTAGTAAAGAAGGTTTCCGTCTATTTCTACAGTTTGTGTCTGGATAAGATCTTTGTATCCGCCCTCCGCGATAACCTGGCTTATGACTTTATTGGCGGTGTTAGCATAAGAAGTTGAATAGAAGGCTGTAGGCCACAATATCCGGTATTCACCGGTCTCATAGTCAGTAATTCTATAAAGAACGATATTTGCCTGGTTCGAAAGCGAATCAGATTCAGAGATGGATTTGATCAGATTTACTCTGATGTTTTCTTCAGTTATATCTCCGGTCTCATCAAACTCAAGTTTCAGCTTTTGAGTTGAATCGACAGCAATCTGAAGACGCGCATTACATTCATTTGCAATGTAATTCTTTACGATAGACTGGACATAAATATTGATAATAAAGACAACCAGAATTATTACAAAGATCTCAACCGCAAAAAAGTGTAGAGATATAGGAATTCTGATTGCCGATTTGTTTCTTGAAGGCTTTTTTGTTTTTAACCGTGCCTGCTCCGGTTTGTCAGCCATTAGTCCTGAATGTCTCCGTCATCATCATCTGATTCTTCATCAGTTCTGTTCACCAGTCTGAAGCCGTAACCCCAGATAGTAGATATTTTAGCATCAGATTTGCTGATTTTCTTCCTTAATCTTTTGACGGTGTCATCAGCGACTCTTGTCTCGACCTGGGTCTCATAACCCCAGATCTTATCAAGAAGCTCAGCTCTTGATACAGCGCGGTCCCTGTTGGAAATGAGATATGTAAGGAGCTGGTATTCGTTAGGTGTCAGCGGCAGAGGCTTGCCCTGCATTGTTGTTTCCTTGGTTTTCCTGTTGATCACGATATCTGCAAATTCATATACAGCATCGTTATCCGGTTTATCTCCTGTCTTGCCTGTGATCTCTTCCTGACGTTTCAGGATAGATTTTACTTTGGATACGAGTTTGACAGGGGAGAAGGGCTTTGTGAAATAATCGTCACTGCCCATATCAAGGCCCTGAATATAATCGGCATCACTGTCTTTTGCCGTAAGCATAATGATAGGTACATTGGATGTTTTGCGAATTTCTTTAAGGATAAAGAAACCGTCATGTCCGGGCATCATAACATCCAGGATAATGAGGTCTGCAGGAGAATTGGAAAATGTCTCGAAAAGCTTATCGCCTGTGGGGAAACCCATTACATGAAAATTCTCGCGCTCGAGGAATGTCTTAAGAAGGTTTCTTATATTATCGTCATCGTCTGCAATGTATATCAGTTTATTCATTTATTATCTCCGTAGTGTTTTTGTGCGAACTGTGCATATTTTAACTGAAAAAAAATTACAGGCTATTTTCAAAATGGTGCAAATATGTGGAATTAGTTTGATTTTGATGAGTTTTGTGGTTAAATGATTTTGCTGATATAGCAAGTTATAAGGAGTATTTATGCCTACAGTATTAGTGACAGGCGGTAACGGTTATATTGGTTCACATACCGTTATTTCCTTATTCGAGAATGGTTATGATGTTGTAATCGCAGACAATCTCTCAAACAGTAAGATGGAGGTTCAGAACCGTCTTGAGAAGATCACAGGAAAGCGGTTTAAGTTTTATAACGTTGATTGCTGTGATACAGATGCTCTGCGAAAAGTGTTCGAAGAGAATAAAATCGACAGTATCATTCATTTCGCAGGACTTAAGGCTGTCGGTGAATCAGTCAGGATGCCGCTTGAATATTATTCCAATAATATTGGCAGCATGATCAGCGTTTGCAAACTGATGACGGAATTTGGAGTAAACAAGCTCGTTTTCAGTTCTTCAGCAACGGTATATGGTGAGAGTGAGGATGTGCCTTTTACCGAGGAAAGTCCTCTTGGAATGTGCACAAACCCTTACGGATGGACAAAATGGATGCTTGAGCAGATCTTAAGAGACTATGCCAAGGCAACACCAGAAAAAAAGATATGTCTTTTAAGATATTTTAATCCTGTCGGAGCACATGAGAGCGGTCTTATCGGAGAAGATCCGAGAGGTATTCCAAATAATCTTTTCCCTTATATTTCCAAGGTTGCAGCCGGAACTCTCGATTGCCTCACGATTTTCGGAGATGATTATAATACTCCTGACGGAACATGCATCCGTGACTATATACATGTCGTTGACCTTGCAAAAGGTCATGTAAAAGCGATAGAATTCCTTGACAAGACCGAAGATCCTATCTGCCTTTTTAATCTCGGCACAGGACATGGAACATCAGTTAAGGAAGCAATAAAAGCTTTTGAAAAGGCTTGCGGTCATGAGATAAATCATGTCATTGGTCCAAGAAGACCCGGAGATATTGCCGTAAGTTTTGCTTCAACTGAAAAAGCCGAGAAACTTCTTGGTTTTAAGGCTGAATATGGTATCGATGAGATGTGTTCAACCTGCTGGAAATGGCAGACTATGAATCCGGATGGTCTTAAAGACTGAAAATAACGGAGAACGTAATGAATAAAGATAAGAGAAATCTTTCAATCCGCAATACAGATACAGCGGTTTATAAAGATTCAGATTTTACAGATCTGTCTGCTCAAAAGACTTCATATAAAGGCAGAAGTTCCAAGAGCAGTGCTGCTTCATCCGGCAATAAGAAAAGCGCCGGCAAAGTTAAAAAAGGATTTAATAAAAAGAAACACATAAAATTCCGTGTTGTTTTTGGTGTTCTTGCAGCACTCCTGGGTGTGATTGCCGGTGTTGTATGCTTCGCTTTTTGGTATAAGGAATACTTGCTGAATAAAATCACTTACGAGACGAAAGCTCCTGATGCGTCGATTACGATCGTTAACGAGAAAGGTGAGACAGTTCTTCTTAATGAGGTTACCCAGACAACAAGATTCGAATACATTCAGGATGAACCAATCAAGAACTATCTTCTTATCGGTATTGACAGCCGTTCAAGTTACTATAACGAATCAGGAACAGGTGAGAGATCTGACGTTATCTGTGTAATGTCTGTGGATAAGAAGGCGGGAACCATCAAGCTTATTTCTGTTGCAAGAGATTCATACGCTTTATTCCCTGGTTATGAGAACTTCTATAAAATCAATGCGTCTATGTCCTGGGGCGGTCCGGATCTACTGGTGGAAACAGTTGAGAGTTGTTTGAGAATTAATATTGACGGATATGCTTATGTTAACTTCTCACACATGGCTGATATCGTTGATGCTGTCGGCGGAGTTTATGTTGATATGACGCCTGGTGAAGTCAGTGTAGCAAATGATTATATTGAATCTATGAATCCCTACGCCGAGCGGATCTATAACTATGGCGAGGATACTTGGCTTAACGGTATTCAGGCTGTCGCTTATGCAAGAATCAGATATGTCGGTAACGGAGACTTTGAACGAATGGAACGCCAGATCGAGGTTCTCAGAAGCATTCTGGATCAGTATATGAGGCTTTCGGCAACCGACAAATTAGCTGCTATGGATGATGTCCTTGAGGCTATAGTTACAGATATCGACAAGAATGAGATACAGAAAATGGCATTTGAATTCCTTCCTTCAGTAAAGAATCTCGAAATGCAGTATCTGCAGCTTCCGATTGAAGGTTGTTACAATTGTGGCATATATGGTGACGAGTGGAGCGAGAGGATAAACTGGAATGCAATGGTTCCATATGTCCAGCAGTTTTTATATGGCAGAACAATGGAATTTGACGAGGTTCCCATACCCAGATATGCCCCTGATCTTGAGGACTGTGACACTGATATTCCACTTGAAGATCTTGTCCATTAGTGTTTTTGACTTTTTTTGATTTTCGTATTGACACACTCGAAAAATAGAATTATATTTTGTTGTGGTTAGCACTTGAACATATAGAGTGCTAACCACAATTCATTGTATTGGAGGTCTTTTTTATGACAATTAAGCCTTTAGCAGATAAGGTAGTAGTTAAGAAACTTCAGGCTGAAGAGACCACTAAGAGCGGCATTATTCTGTCCTCCGGTGCTCAGCAGAAACCCCAGATCGCAGAGATCATTGCTGTAGGTCCCGGTGGTGTTGTAGACGGTAATGAGATAAAGATGGAAGTTAAGGTCGGAGAGAAGGTAATCATCCGCGACTATGCCGGTACTAACGTAAAATTGGACGGTGAGGAATACATTATCGTTCGTCAGGATGACATTGCTGCCATCGTTGAAGATTAATCGCAATAAATAATTGGAGGCATAATAATATGGCTAAAGACATCAAGTATGCAGAGGACGCCAGAAAATCACTTGAGGCAGGCGTCAACAAGGTAGCCGATACAGTTAAGGTTACGTTAGGACCTAAGGGAAGAAATGTTGTACTCGATAAGAAGTACGGTGCACCTTTGATCACAAACGATGGTGTTACTATCGCTAAAGAGATCGAACTTGAGGACCGTTATGAGAATGCAGGTGCTCAGCTTGTTAAGGAAGTTGCATCAAAGACAAACGATGTTGCAGGTGACGGTACAACAACTGCTACGCTTCTTGCTCAGGCAATCATCCGTGAAGGTATGAAGAATGTTGCCGCAGGAGCAAATCCTATCATTTTGAGAAAGGGTATCTCCAAGGCTGTTGATACAGCAGTTGAAGAGATCCTTGCTAAAGCTAAGCAGGTTGACGGATCCAAGGATATCGCCCGTGTTGCTGCTATTTCAGCAGGTGACGAGGAAGTCGGCAAGATGATCGCCGAGGCAATGGATAAGGTTACTTCAGACGGTGTTATCACTGTTGAAGAGAGCAAGTCAATGCTTACAGAACTTTCTGTTGTTGAAGGTATGCAGTTCGACAGAGGCTATATCTCACCTTATATGGCTACAGATACAGATAAGATGGAGACAGTTTTCGATGAGCCTTATATCCTCATCACAGATAAGAAGATCTCCAATATCCAGGATATTCTTCCTGTAATCGAGCCTCTCGCACAGTCCGGCAAGCAGCTCGTAATCATCGCTGAGGATATTGAAGGTGACGCTCTCGCAACACTCATCGTAAACAAGCTCAGAGGTGTATTCACATGCGTTGGTGTTAAGGCACCGGGCTTCGGCGACAGAAGAAAGGCTATGCTCGAGGATATTGCTATCCTCACCGGCGGTCAGGTAATCACATCTGATCTCGGACTCGAGCTCAAGGATACTACACTTGATCAGCTCGGCCGTGCTCATCAGGTCAAGGTTAACAAGGACAATACAATAATCGTTGACGGTGAAGGTGAAGACGGTGCAGTTAAGGCACGTGTTAACCAGATCAAAGCTCAGATTGAGGAAACAAAGTCAGATTATGATAAGGAGAAGCTCCAGGAGCGTCTTGCTAAACTTTCCGGTGGTGTTGCTGTTATCAAGGTCGGCGCTGCAACAGAGACTGAGATGAAGGAAAGAAAACTCAGGATCGAAGATGCTCTTAATGCTACAAGAGCAGCTGTTGAAGAAGGTATCGTTCCTGGCGGCGGAACAGCTTATATTAATGCTCTTCCTGCAATCGAGAAGCTCCTCGACGAGACAGAAGGTGATGTTAAGACCGGTGTCAAGATCGTTATCAGAGCTCTTGAGGAACCTATCCGTCAGATTGCTACTAATGCAGGACTTGACGGCAGCGTAATCTGCGAGAAGATCAAGAATTCCACAGAAGGCACAGGCTATGATGCTTTGAACGACAAGTATGTTGATATGTTCGAAGCCGGCATCGTTGATCCTGCAAAGGTCACACGTTCTGCACTCCAGAATGCAGCTTCTGTATCTGCAACACTTCTTACAACTGAAGCTGTTGTAACAGATATTCCTGAGAAGGAAGCTCCGGCAATGCCTCAGCAGCCAATGTATTAATCGAACGATATTTTAATGCTCGCTAGGGCTTCCGCGCGAACTTCGTTCGCTTGTGCAGAATCGCTCGCATTATCAATATCATTCTTTACGTTTGCTTATAACCGAATATGATTCAAGGGGTTGTCCTAACGGGCAACCTCTTTTTTATCCTTCGCAAATTCTTTTTGTATTTTGTGTTAGAATGTATTTTGTTTGAGGTGAATCATGTTACAGGACAGTTTTGTTGAGACAAGTGTTAAGCGTAAGAATGGTATTTCTGAAGTAATGTTCAATACTTTTCTTATAACTGCCGACATTATCGCTATTTTCTTTGTTTTTTATCTTCCTATCGTTCTTGGACTTAATCTGTTCTTTATTTCGGGCATTCTTGCATTCGGAATTGTGGCGGGCAGTATCATTCTGATCAAGAGGCAGCATAAGGAATACGAGATAGAGATGTCTAATGACCTGGTGGATTGTGCTGTAATACTTGGAGACAATAAACGTGACGAACTTGTCAGTTTCTCCCTGAAAGATTGTGAATATATAGGTCCGGTAACTTCTGACAGATTTAAGCAGGATAAGGAAAAGGCAAATATTGTGATCAGGATGACTGATTACAAGGAATTTGATATTGATGAAAAATATTGGTACTGGTATCTGACCAATGAAGGAATCAGGCTGATGATCGTTTTTATGTATAAAGAAGAGATGTATCCGGTTTTCAGAAGATATAACCCGAGGGGCACTGTTCCTATGGCTATGCCCCGCAAAACAATATCAAAGGATGATAACAATGGCTGAACCTTCAAAATACACAGAGATGGAAGTCTATTGCAAGGCTACCGAATGCGGTATAGGTGACAGGCTGTACTGTTCAACACTTATAGGGGATCTACAGGAGGCTGCCGAGAGAAGTTCAACTTCAATCGGTTATGGTACTACTTTCCTGAAAGAGAATGATATCTGCTGGATCATTTTAAAGATGAGACTTCATTTTACTGAGCTTCCGTGCTGGCATGAGACTTTCAGAATAAGAACCTGGGCTAATACTATCGACAAGATCTATTATGGACGCGATTTTGAGATCTACAGCAGTGATAACAGACTTATCGGGCAGGCTGCTTCCACATGGATACTTGCTGACTGGAATTCTCACAGGCCTGTAATCGCCAATAAGCGTCCTGAAATTCCGCCTCCGGTTATTCAGGACCCCAGACTTGTTTTTGGTGAGAAATGCCCGAAGATCAAATTCCCTGCAAGGAATGATATAGCAGGAGAGGCTGAAAAGCCCGTTATTATCAAATATGCTGATTATAATGAACTTGACCGCAACAGACATGTCAACAATTCACGTTATACGGCATGGGCTTATGACGCATTATTCAAGTATGGTTATGATGTTTCCCTGATAGAAGACCTGGTTATAAATTATAACAGTGAAGTAAAAGCCGGGGAGAAGGTTGAACTGTTTGTTTCACAGTGTGATGGCAAGGTAAGTGTTTTCGGATATAAAAACATTGATACAAAAGTCTTTGCTGTCGAAATAACACTGAAATCAGGTTGGTAACTGATTGTAACCTGTCATTCAACAGGATAATCAATTAATCATATTCCTTTTTATTATTTATTACTAAATTTGATATAATACTAAGATGTATGTCAATTTCCGATTTATTTGGAGGCAATATGATTGAGATTAATAATCTAGTGAAGAGATACGGCAATAAAACTGCGGTAAATGGTATCTCTTTCACCGTAAATGACGATGAGGTTTTGGGTTTCCTCGGGCCTAACGGTGCAGGGAAGACGACTACGATGAATATCGTTACGGGTTATCTCTCATCCACCTCCGGAACAGTCAAGGTCAATGGTCATGATATCCTTGAAGAACCTGAGCTTGCCAAGAAGGAGATTGGTTACCTTCCTGAGAACCCTCCGCTATATTACGATATGACGGTTTGCGAATATCTCAGTTTCATATGTGATCTGAAACGTGTTCCCAAGGAGAGACGTAAGAATCAGCTTGACCGTATCATTTCTCTAGTTAAGATCACAGATGTTTCAGACAGGTTGATCGGCAATCTCTCAAAAGGTTATAAGCAGCGTGTCGGTATTGCCCAGGCTATGGTAGGGGATCCTTCGATTCTTATACTTGACGAGCCTACAGTTGGTCTGGATCCCAATCAGATAATAGAGATCAGAAAACTTATCAAATCACTTGCCAAGTCGCATTCGGTTATTATAAGTTCTCATATACTTCCTGAAATTCAGGAGATTGCTGACAGGGTAGTAATCATAAACCATGGAAAGATAGCAGCTATTGACACGCTTAGTGATCTTTCCAAGAGATTATCCGGTCAGACTAAGCTCCTTATGACATTTAGAGGACCAGTTAAGGAATGCTCGGCCAAGATACGTACACTTCCTGGAATTTCCTCTTCCGTGCCCAGGATTACAGATAATAAAGTAAATCAGATCGAGATTGGGATCAATTCTGATAATACAACTGATGTCAGAGCTTCATTGTTCTTTATGATGGCCAAAGAAGGCTGGCCGATTCTTGAATTGCGTTCTTTGGATCCGACACTTGAGGAAGTCTTCCTGAATATTACCGGCAGCAAAAGGAGGTCCTGATCAATGTACGCTATCTTTAAGAGAGAATTCTTATCATATTTCAGATCTCCGGTAGGTTATGTGGCTATTGCCATATTCTCCTTTTTATCCGGTTTTATTTTTTTCACAATGTTCAGTACCGGCATTGTAAATATCGGAAGCGAAGTAATATCACTCAGGAGTTTCTTCGTAATAATCGTTCCAATTATTACGATGGGACTTCTTGCTGAAGATAAGAAGAGAGGCACTGATATTCTCTACTACACAACACCGGTCAGTCTTTTCTCTGTTGTTGCCGGCAAGGTTCTTGCCGCATTCGCCTTAATTGCAATAATGTTTATCAATGTCATCATTCATATAATCGTTACTGTTAACTGCGGCGGTGTGTTTGGTTTTGGAGCCGCAGGAACCATTATTGTATTCTTCTTTATGGCTTTTATGTATATAACGATCGGTTTATTTGCTTCTGCAATAACTGACAGCCAGATCATTTCTGCAATTGTCTCATTTATCATAATTCTTGTAACTCAGATTATTTCAACGATTGCACAATATATTGGAACAGCAATATCTTCTTTGTTATCCCTTATGGGAGTTAATACAGAGAGTGCTTTGTCAGTTGGAAGAGTTGTAAAGAATGGAATCTCCTGGCTTGATCCTTTTGTCAGGACAGAGAATTTTGATATTGGAATCTTCTCAGTATCGGCTCTTATTTTCTTGGTTTCAATTGGTGTCCTGTTCCTTTATCTGACATATAGAGTGCTTGAGAAAAAGCGCTGGAGCCAGGCTTGATGGAGGTGTGACTTAAGATCATGAATAACGATAATACAAGAAAACCCCAGCAATCAGCACCGGAAAAGTCAGGAGTAAAACCTGTCCGGAAAGTCAACAATTCAAATCATACTGAACAGACTGATGACAGAGCAGGCAAACTCAAACTTTATTCTATTGGTGCTGTAATCCTGCTTATTGCAATAATCCTTCTTTTTAATATTCTTTTCGATGGTGTTTTTGGAAAAGCTATGTCATTCGACTTTTCAGATTATTCTTCAAATTCACTCTCACAGGTATCACTTGATTTGATCGACTCTTTGCCCCAGGATGCACATATCAGGATCGTTGGTTTTTTCAACCGTCCCGAAAATGTTTCAGGAACAAAGTATCAATATATTATTCCTTTGCTCGATGATTATGTCCGCAAATCAGATGGAAAGATAACTGTTGATTATTATAATCTGAATGAGTATCCGTATATTATCAACCAGCTTGACCCTTCAAATTCATATGATCTTTCATCAAAGCAGGATATGTTCGTTATTGAATATAACGGTAAGATCAAGATCATTGATCCTATTGACTGTTATACTTATGATAGCGATTTATCTGAGTATTATGGGAAATATTATATTACAGGAAATAATACGGAATATACGTTTACCAATTCCATTTATAACCTGACAAACGATTATTCTTTTAATGCGTATATCATTACCGGTCTTAAGGAAGACAACAGCACTTGCATTGCCAAGATACTTGATTCAATGTCAATTACAGTTAAGGGGCTGCCAGTGTCTGATAATTTTACTGTTCCTGAAGACTGTGATCTTCTAATCCTTAACGGCCCAAATAATGATATATCTGAGAAGATGTACGTCTCCATAACGGATTATCTTGATAATGGAGGCAAAATGTTTGTAGCTGTTAATTATAGTCTGCAAAATGTCAGTGAGAAATATGATAAGCTTAACCGACTTTTGAATCAGTATAATGTAAACATAGATAATGACCTTATTTCAGAGAATGATCCTGCATATCAACTGGGCGGATATACGAACGATTCTACTGTTACAGCGGTTGACGATTTCCTGTCTTATGCAAATATTAATATGTTTCATAGCACTAATTCCAGATCGATAAGCAAAAGTGAACCTGCCAATTCGAACTTTATAACATCTCCTGTTCTTTTGACCAGCAATAAGGCATCAACTGTTGATCTTGATGAGTACGGCAATGTTTTAGACGGAGTATATAATGAAGGTCAGTATAATGTTGCAATGTTCTCAACAGGAAGTGGTGATGATCCTGCCAAGATATTTGTTTTTGGTACAATGAATTTCTCGTCAGACGAGTATATAAAATCATATGGATACAATGATACTAACGTGGATTTTTTCAAGTCATGTGTTAAAGAATTGTCAAATTCCAAACCAGTAAACCTGCTGGACGTGGCAACCAAGAATGTTGATGACTTCTCACTTGACTCCAGCAAATCAACGACTACTGCTTCAACCGTTATACTTGCAGTATTTATGATAATGATTCCTGTAATCTTAGTTGCTACGGCGGTTATTATTTATTCTAAGAGAAAGAATCTCTGATATGAAATCTGTTAAGAATCTTATCATTCCATTTATTATATTAGTCGCACTTATTATTTGTGTGATCGTATATTATGCGGTTGATACGTTCAAAAACAGTGAGCCTTCCGAGACAACATCCTCAGGCTTAGACGTAATTTATTACAACCTGTCTGATATATCGTCTGTATCAGTGAATAATAGACAAAGCGGTAATAATTCTTTGGTTAAATGTTTTGCTGATGTTGATAATAATGTTGTTTTTGAGTATTTAGGCGATGATGCTGATCCTGGTATTAATTATTCACAGGCAAGACTTAATGAATATGTATGTAATTTGATTATTTACTATGGCTATTTTAAAGTATCTTCTTCTGGAAACTATGCTGATTTCGGTCTTTCTGATCCGCTTTTTACAGTAGTATTAAAAACTATTAATGGAAATGAGACAACAGTCTATCTGGGAAATACATCACCAGATGGAAATTATTGCTATATGTATTATGATAACTCTTTAGATATATATGCTGTACAAGTTGATAAAAAGTTTCAGGCAGAGAAAACTGCGATTGATTTTCTCGATACAAAAGTTTTAGATATTAATCCCAAAGATTTAAAGACTGTTCATTTTGACAGAAACTCAGATAATTTGTCTCTTGATGCTACAGTATCTGTTTCTGATTCGGGTTCTGTTACATATGAGATATTTAAGCCATATACGCATTCGGTAAGTTCATATTTCAAGAAAATGATAGATTCGGTTTCCAAATTGGAGATAACTGAATATATCAGTATTGAACCGGCTGAACTTGTTTCATATGGTCTTAATGATCCAGTATATCATTTTATCCTGTCTTTAAATGACGGGACAAAGACTGAGATTTTCTTCAGCAGAAAAAATGGCGATTACTATTATGGATATGTAAAAGGAAATGATAATTATTTTAAGATATCGGGTAATCAGGTTGATGGGCTTGATCTAAATGAACTTGTACTTATCGATCCTTATATTTGTTTCTGTTCAGTTAAAGATGTTTCCTCTATAACCGGAACTTATGGTGACAGTTCCTTTAAATTTGAATTTGATGTGCTTGATGGAAAAAGCATAATGGATTCAACATCTTCTGTTAAACTTAATGGAAGGAATGCAAAGATAACAGATTCATCGGGAAGATCTTATTGTTCAATACTGTTCGAAAGCATTACCTGTATTAATATCGGTGGTGTTGAGACAGGTGCTTCTGTTAATACATCTTCCGGACCTGCACTTACATTAACTTTTGTAGGAAAGAATTATGCTACGACTGTTTATGAGTTTTATAACAGAGATTCTGATTCGTATTATGTTTTCAAGAACGGCGAATACATGAATTTCTATGTTTATTCAAGAGAGATTTTTAATAATGGCGGAACTGATACATATAATTACGGATATTGGAGTGCTTACGAACTTTTAAGCGAAGCTATCACAGAGAATTCAAATGGCATATACGATATAGCATAAACTATTAAGACAATGGATAAAAAAGTAAAAATAGAAAACAATAAAGTAAATAATAATATTGATAAAACTGCCACTAAAGAAAATAACGGCAGTATTTCACAGTCAGTAATACGGCAGGGACTGACCATAGTTGTCATGATATTCGCGACACTTCTTATAGTCAGCATAGCGTTGATATTTGTTGTGTCAAAGAAGATAGAATCCATGTCAGGTGCAGACGCACAGATCAAGCTTTCCGCTCAGGGCGGTTTCTCCTGTGAGTATTCTGAAGCACAGAAACTTTATCCTTATGGGGACGGTGTAATAAAGGTTACTTCCGAGCGAATCGCATATCTGAACCTTTCCGGTTCGGAGATATTCTCACAATCTATTTCTTATCAGAATCCTCAGTGTGTTACTTTCGGTGAGTATGTCGCAGTTTTTGACCGTGACGGATATAGTTTTACTGTTTTGGATAAAGATGGTGTTTGGTACAGCAAACCTACATCCAATCCGGTCAAAGCCGTTCAGATGTCAGATAATGGGTTTATTGCTGTAATCAGCGGCAGCGATGAATCTTACGGCGAAGTATCGATCTATGACAGGAGCGGCAGTCAGATCGCAGTATGGACTTCATACAATTCCGGTTTCCCGGTATGCTGTGCATTCAATTCTGATTCATCGCTTTTTGCAGTATCCACGATCAATACGAGCGGTGCTGTTATCGTTCCTTTTGTACGCGTGTTCTCGATCACTAAAACAAATAAAGATTATGAAGTAAATGATAATGCGGTTTATACGACTGATGATAATGTTATCTTTGCTTCAATATGTTATGTCGGAAATAAGCTCTGCTGTTTTTCTTCAAATGCTCTTTATGAGGTAAAGGATAACAATCTTTCAAGGATGAATTTTGATTTCTCAGCGATCGGTTATGTTAAAGAAGTCGGAAACAATCTGTTTATTACTTATTCTGACGGCGTCAGCCAGCTCAATAAACTTGCTATCATCAATTCATCAGACAGTGTTATCTACAACTCCAATGTCGGTGCTAACATCATCTGTGTTGCACAGGGTGAAGGCTATTATGCGATCAATGTTGACAGAAGAGTCTTTGTTTATAACACATCCGGTGTAATTACCAACGATTATTCTGTTGATGAGGATATTATCAGGATGAATTTCCTCTCAGGCAATAAGCTTTGCATTGTTTCAACGGGCGGAGTTCATACGATCAACTAAGGTGCAATATGGAAACTGAAGTCAAACTGGCTTTTAAAAACAAAGATGATCTATATAAATTGACTGTTTCAGATTTGTTTTTGAATCTGTTTAAAGGTGAGACTGAACCTGCACCGGTTTTATTGGAAAACACATATCTTGATACTCCGGACATGAAGATAACCAAACGCGGCGGTATGATCAGAGTCAGACATTACAATTGTGCTGATGCTGACCGTTATGAATTTACCGTTAAGTATGGCGGGGGAGTGTCTGATGGTCTTCACAGGCGTTATGAATGGAATGTTACAAGCTGTGACAATGCTTTCAGCATAAAGAGATTTATTGATGAAACTAACGGCAGTGGAGATCCTGAAGATGTGCTTCTTGATGTTTTCGGAAATATCAATGATGATGATCTGATAGTCTTATGTTCAAATACATTCTGCCGCACAGTCTATAACCTGTCTTATTTGAACAGCAAAGTTGAAGCTTGTTTTGACAGTGGAATTATCAAGAATTCCGATGGTTCTAGATCTGATGAGATCTGTGAGCTTGAACTTGAACTGGTATCCGGGGAAATATCTGAACTTAATGCGCTTGCAGAATGTATAATTGAGACGGCAGAATGTGTGCCTTTCGATGATACGAAGTACAGAAGAACATTAGCGGTTGCATTGGACGGGCATGATGAAGGATAACGTTTACGATTGTGTAATAATCGGCGGCGGAGCGGCAGGTCTATACTGTGCCGCGAGATTAGCAAGGTCTTATTGTGCCAACAAGAGATTTCTTATTATCGAGGCAGGTCCCAGAGTTGGCCGTAAACTTGCTTTGACCGGAAGTGGAAGGTGCAATCTCACTAATACGGAGATCGATCCAGATAAATACAATACTGATGACCCTGATAAACTCAGAAACTGTCTTGACAGGTATGGATGTACCGAGACTATTGATTTCTATGAAAATGTACTTGGGGTAGTACTCGAGAATAAAGGATCTTTGGTCTATCCTTCGACTTATAAGAGTTCAACTGTAGTTGACGCTTTAAGGTTTTATATTTCAGATATAAACGTTGAGACTGAATTAAAAGAACGTGTTATATCTATTGCTGACAAGGTCAATTCATTTGTCGTGAAGACAGAATCAGGCAGAACTTTCCATGCTAAAAATGTAGTTATTGCGACCGGTGGGATTACTTATCCCACTACAGGTTCCACCGGAGATGCAGAGAATCTTCTTGAGAAACTTACTGATGATTCTTTCTTTGTTCCTTTCAAACCTGCTCTTACGTCGCTTACCTCTGAAATTACAGGTATAAAAGCACTAGCAGGCATAAGATGCAGGGGAGACGTTAAGATCGTTGACGGTGAAGGCAGGGTCAGAGATCATTCCGAGGGTGAGATCCTTTTCACCAAGGAAGGCGGCATATCAGGAATATGCGTTATGGATGTTTCAGGCACTGTTGTTGAACTGCTCGAGAATGGTGATGATAACGTGAAAGCAGTACTCAATCTCACCGGTAAATCTGCGGGTGAGATCTTCCAGATGATATATATCAGAAGACAGATGTATGCTCAAAGAACCTGTGCGGATGCTTTATCCGGTATGCTGCTCAGAAGTATCACGGATTTTGTCATGAAAAAGATGGGGCTTAAATGCGACAAAATGACTCTGAGAGAATTAAACGATAAACAGATTGCTGAATTGTCCAATCTTTTGTGTGCTTTCCCGGTTCCTGTTAAAGGCTATGGCGATGTTGACAAAGCTCAGGTATCATCCGGCGGTTTCAAACTCTTAAGACTTGATGATAATATGCAGGTTAAGGATGTGACTGGTCTCTATGTCATAGGTGAAGCAGTAAACTGCAACGGTATCTGCGGTGGATATAACCTTCAGTGGGCATGGACTTCAGCGGCACTTGCAGCGGAAGGAATATCTCAAAATGTTTGAGATAGCGATTAGACCTGAAGTCAGTTCCGGCATTTCAAATATCAAGACTCCTGATTCTGTTCTTATAATCAATCATATTAGAAGGTCAGGAAACAAAGCAATGCGTGCCGGTCTCAGAAAACTTGAAGAAGGGTCTTGCATTCTCGACATTTCCAAAAAGTTTATTGATGCCAGACACGGTAAAGTCTCGGTATGTTATAGATTTGATTTCATTACGCCGGAAACAAAAGATATCCGGGAGAATGAATTGCTTTCAAAAGCCCTTCCATATATGGATATGTTTGATGGCGGTATAGAGTATAAAAGACCTGTTGTAGTCGGAACGGGGCCTGCCGGTCTCTATGCGGCTCTCATTCTTGCAAAATATGGTCTCAGACCTGTTGTTCTTGAACGTGGTCCTGAAATGAGCGAGAGGATAAGGGATACTGAGCTTTATAAGCAGGGCAAAGCAAAGATAAAACCTGATTCCAATATCCAGTTTGGAGAAGGCGGGGCGGGTACTTTCTCTGACGGCAAACTTTATTCCGGCATAAGTTCAGGTCTTAAGGATTTTGTATTAAGATCGCTTATCATGCACGGAGCTCCATCAGATATCTTATACGATGCACATCCCCATATCGGTACTGACAGGCTCAGGAAAGTTGTCACAGGTGTCAGGGAAGACATAATCGCATTGGGGGGAGATGTCCGTTTCAACACAAAATTCCTCGGATTTAAGTCAGATAAAGGAAGTCTTAAGAGCATTACCGTTGAAGATATAAACGGAACTTACGAGATGCCTTGTGACAAGCTCATTCTTGCCATCGGTCATTCGAGCAGGGATACTTTCAGGGCTCTTAACCGTTTAGGTCTCGAAATGGAATCCAAACCCTTCTCGGTTGGTGTCAGGATTGAGCATTTAAGAAGTGATATTGATGTTTCACAGTATGGTTTTGATTCAGAATATTCACCTGATATTACCCCTGCTATTTACAAACTTTCGTGCGACACTGCAACCGGCAGAAAACTGTACACTTTCTGCATGTGCCCCGGAGGTGAAGTCGTTGCAGCGCAAAGCGATGACAGCAGTGTCTGTACAAACGGAATGAGCTTAAGGGCGAGAGACAACATTAATTCAAACAGTGCAATTCTGGTTCCAGTCGACAGCCGTGATTATGGTGATGGTGTTCTTGATGGAATAAGATTCCAGGAAAAACTTGAACATCAGGCTTTTGTTGCAGGCGGCAGTTCAGGTAAAGCTCCTTCTGTCCGCTATGGCGATCTTATCGAAAACAGAAAAACTACTGAATTTGGAAGGGTTAAACCATCATATCAGCCTGATGTGACTCCGGCGGATCTCTCTGAGGTCTTTCCTGAAGAGATCCTTGAGACAATAAAGAGTGGTGTAAACGAGATGGGAAAAAAGATCAAAGGGTTTGACGATCCTGATTCAGTACTGACAGCTGTCGAGGCCAGAAGTTCATCTCCCGTCAGGATAGTAAGAGATCCTGAGACTCTTCAAAGCAAAAATGTTAAAGGCATTTTCCCGTGCGGGGAAGGTGCCGGCTATGCCGGAGGTATAATGTCATCATGTATCGACGGTATAAAATGCGCCAATAAACTTGCCGTTTCTTTGCAGGGTTCCTGAACATTAATATATTTCAGCCAGTTTGAGTTATCATTACTATAAAAAACAATCTTCCGGAGGTAAAAACATGAGCAGTGAGAAGAATACAGCCGTAGTAACAGTCTTGGGAAGGGACAGAGTCGGCATCATCGCTGATGTATCACGTCTTCTTGCAGATTACGGCATCAACATTA
The DNA here is from genome assembly GCA_024683485.1 of Saccharofermentans sp. Classification (GTDB taxonomy): domain Bacteria; phylum Bacillota; class Clostridia; order Saccharofermentanales; family Saccharofermentanaceae; genus Saccharofermentans. The sequence continues at coordinate 21,656 of JAIKYD010000001.1, forward strand.
ATGACATTTCACAGACTATCCTTGATGATATCTTTACCATGGTAATGATGGTCGATCTGAAGGATGTAGTCATAGAGGAATCAGATATATCCGATAAACTTGAAGAATTAGGCAAAAAGCTTGGAGTTCAGATCACAATCCAGCATACCGGACTCTTCAATGCTATGCACACTATCTGATATTTTTTCGAGAGGTTCATATGATAAACGACCGTGAAATAATTGAGACGATGCAGATGTTCAATGATCAGCATCTGGATATCCGCACCATTACGATGGGCATATCGCTTATGGATTGTGCGGCTCCGACTGTTGAGGAATCATGCAGCAGAATCTATGATAAGATCTGCAGATATGCCGGCAGACTTGTTGAGACAGGCGAGCTTATCAGCAAGAAGTATGGTATTCCGATCATACATAAAAGAATATCTGTAACACCTATATCAATCGTGGCTTCAGCCTGCGGCGCGAAGGATTATACACCGTTTGCCCAGGTGCTCGACAAGGCAGCCAGAACATGCGGCGTCAACTTTATAGGTGGATTTTCAGCACTTGTTCAGAAAGGTTATACCAATTCCGACAAGGTGTTGATCGATTCAATTCCTGATGCTCTTGCATCTACGGAATTTGTCTGTTCCAGCGTAAATGTTGCATCAACAAGAACCGGCATCAACATGGATGCAGTACGCGACATGGGCGTGATTATCAAGAGAACAGCTGAAGCAACAAAGCAGTCCGGTGCACTGGGCTGTGCCAAGCTCGTTGTTTTCGCGAATGCACCTGAGGACAATCCATTCATGGCAGGAGCTTTCCTGGGTCCCGGTGAACCTGAATGTGTTATTAATGTTGGTATATCCGGCCCGGGTGTTGTCAAGCATGCACTTGAAGGCGTAAAGGGCAGGGACTTGGGCGTTGTTGCCGAGACGATCAAGAAAGCTGCATTCAAGATCACCAGGGTAGGTGAGCTTGTTGCAAGAGAAGCTTCTGAGCGTCTTAAAGTTCCATTCGGAATAATAGATCTTTCACTGGCTCCGACTCCTGCTGTCGGTGACTCTGTCGCAAGGCTTCTCGAGGAATTCGGTCTGGAGACATGCGGTACATGGGGAACCACAGCTGCTCTTGCAATGCTCAATGATGCAGTGAAGAAGGGCGGAATAATGGCCTCTTCATATGTCGGCGGTCTTTCCGGTGCTTTTATTCCTGTATCAGAAGACGAAGGCATGATCGCTGCTGCAAGATCAGGTTCGTTGAAACTTGAGAAACTTGAAGCTATGACTTGTGTCTGCTCCGTTGGACTTGATATGATCGCTGTACCCGGTGATACGACAGCTGAGACTATCTCCGGCATCATTGCTGATGAGATGGCAGTTGGTACATTTAATAACAAGACAACTGCAGTAAGACTCATTCCTGTACCGGGTAAGAAAGTAGGTGACAGTGTCGAATTCGGCGGCCTTCTTGGAACTGCGCCAATAATGGATGTTAACCGTGCCTCATGCAGCGATTTTATCCACAGGGGCGGAAGGATCCCTGCTCCGATCCATTCAATGCGCAATTGATCTATATGGGAAAAGATACAGAGAGAATAACAGAACAGGTTACAGAGACAGACGTTCAGATTGAATCTTCTGATAACGCGGCTCCTGAAAAAAACAGATTTAAGCATTTCTGGAATTATGTGACTGACTATAAGAGGACCACGGTTGCTTTAGCATTGCCTTCCGTGACTTTTGATATCTTATATTCAGGTTTCTGTTTTACGATGTCTATTCTTTCTTTGTCTTTATGGCTTTTTATAATGTCAATCTATTATTTCATGCTTTGCATGCTCAGAGTCAATGTTCTATATAGAGCAGGAAGAGGTGCGGTATTTAAGAATAAACGCTTCAGTGAGAGGATCAATTACCGTAAATTCTCGAGAAACCTTATTTTGCTTGACATAGTTTTCGCTTATGCGGTCTATCTGATAGTTAAGATAAATGTAGTCCACGATTATCCTGGTATTCTTGTATATGGATTCGGAATATATGTGGCTTATAAGGTACTGATTGCTGTTATCAATTTTTTCAGGGCACAGAAATCAAATTCTCTTACTGCTTTGTCTTTAAGAAAGATATGCATTGTTGACGCAATGGTCTCTCTGCTCGCACTTGAATGGGCGTTCTCACACAGAGATGAGGGCAATATATCGGTTTTCGCTAGATTTATAGAACAGTACATCGGAATAGTGGTTGTCATAATTATATTTTTGATGGGAGCTGCCGGACTGATTACCTGTATAAAAATGAAGAAAAAAGAGAAGAAAGAAGGAACAACATAAATGTGGTATGAGGAAGCGGTGTTCTATCAGATATATCCTTTAGGATTCTGCGGAGCACCTTTTGAGAATGACGGAATTCCTGAATCAAGGATATTGAAAGTCCTGGACTGGATCCCTCATATGAAGAAACTTGGTATAAATGCCATTTATTTCTCACCTGTTTTTGAATCAGACACTCACGGTTATAACACAAGAGACTATGGTCTGATCGATACAAGACTCGGAACAAATGAAGACTTCAAGAAAGTTGTTGAATCACTTCATGATGAAGGTATAAAGGTAGTCCTTGACGGTGTTTTCAATCATGTAGGCAGAGGTTTTTGGGCATTCCGCGACGTGCAGGAGAAGCGCTGGGATTCACCATACAAAGACTGGTTCCATTTATCGTTTGACGGCAATTCGAATTATAATGACGGCTTCTGGTATGAAGGCTGGGAAGGCAATTACGATCTTGTTAAGCTTAATCTCAGAAATCCTGCTGTAATTGATCACATACTTGATAAAGTAAATTATTGGATCGATTATTTCGATATAGACGGATTAAGACTTGATGTCGCATACTGTCTTGACCATGAATTCTTAAGAAGGCTCCGTGAGTTCACTGATTCAAAGAAGAATGCGTTCTTCCTTCTTGGTGAAGTACTTCACGGCGAATATGGCAGAATGCTAAATGAGATGCATCTGCATTCACTTACAAACTATCAGTGCTATAAGGGAATCTATTCATCATTTAATTCCGCTAACATGTTTGAGATCATGCATTCACTGATGAGACTGTTCGGTCCTGAAGACTGGACTGTATGCAGAGGAGCGCACCTGCTCTCATTTGCAGATAATCATGATGTTACAAGGATCGCTTCTATACTGAATGACGAAAGATGTCTTCCGCTCGTATATACACTCGTATTTACAATGCCCGGAACACCTTGTGTTTACTATGGTTCCGAGTGGGGCACAAAAGCAAGGAAGGATGAAGGTGACCCCGCACTCCGTGTATGCTTTGACAAGCCTGAATGGAATGATCTGACTGATCATATTGCGCATTTGGCAGAAGCGAAAAAGAACAGTACAGCGCTCAATTACGGCGGCCTTAGAATTGTTGTGCTTACTAATAAGCAATGCATATTCGAACGCAACTCCGGTGATCAGAGAGTCCTTGTTGCTATAAATATGGATTCAAATCCTTATACGGCTCATTTCGATGCCGGATGCGGACAGGCAAAAGAACTGATCACAGGTAATATTCATGATTTTGGAGGCGGTTCAACGTTACAACCGTATTCTTCTGAGATCTGGCTTATGGAAAGATAATGGTTTGAGGTGATTATGGCTCTTGAAGGTCCTGCGGGAATAACTGATAAACGGTTGAGATTCGATTCGTTTGATATTATTGAAGCGCCTGTTTTCCCAAATAAAAAAGCGCGTCTTCCTGCTATGGGCTGGAACAGCTGGAATGCTTTCGGAAGCGGAAATACTGAAGAGCTGACAAGAGCAATGATCTCTAAGATCAAAGAACTTGGACTTGACCGGTATGGATATAAATATGTGGTCCTGGATGACGGCTGTTACCGCCCTGAACGTGTAGATAACAGGCTTCAATCAGATCCTGTTAAATTCCCGTCCGGATTTAAGGCCATAGCTGATGCAGTTCATGAAGCCGGACTCAAGTTTGGTATGTACAATGATATCGGCACAAGGCTTTGTTCAGGTGCTGAGGTCGGCATCTATCAGCATGAGAGCATCGACTGCGAAGACTATATAAACTGGGATATTGATTTCATAAAGGTCGATAATTGCTATTACATGTGGGATAACGCCACATTCTCAAATAAAGATAATGCTGTTTATTCATTTGCTCCAGATATCAGATCGGTGACTGTTGCAGGCAAATCTTACTCAGCTGTTAAAGATGGAAGAATCACCGGTACTTGTGCTTTTGCAAAGGATGACTATGTCACTTTTATTGGTACCTTTGACGGTACAGCACCTGATCACAGTCCGGTCGGGCTGAGAAGCAGTGAACTTGTTTTCGAGATCGTGATCGAGAACAACGGTTTATACGATCTTACTGTCAATTACTCTTCCGGTAACGATGAAGGCGTTGGAAGCTGGCTTCAGATCGCTGTTGAAGATGATATTGTTTTTGATGAAATGCTTCCTTCTACGCCTGATAATGATACATTTACTGATTCTCAGGCAATAAAGATCAATCTTCATGCGGGAATCAATAAGATCAGGCTGATGAATCACAGAAGGCAGGAGAATACTCTTCATTCTTATTCCGAGATACGCAAAGAGCTTGAGCGTTTTGGAAATGGCAGGGACATTGTCTTTTCCATATGCGAATGGGGAAAGACTCAGCCTCAGAACTGGGGACATATAGTAGGCGATTCATGGCGCATTCTTAACGATATTACTTTCCAGGTCGGTTCAGATGGCAATCCCGGAACGGCAGCATGGGAATCTGACTATACAACATCAATTACATCGCAGTATAACAAGGCCGTCATAATGGATGATTTCGCAGGTTTGGACAAAGGCTGGAACGATCCTGACATGCTTGTTATTGGAATGGATGGGATCAATGAGACTATGTGTCTTTCGCATATGGCTATGTGGTGTATGTTGAATTCTCCTTTGATGCTGGGAATGGACTTGAGACGCGTTAATGCCGGTGACTGGATATTCAATATAATTGCGAATGAGGATCTCATAGCACTTAACCAGGATCCGCTCGGAATACAGGCTAAACGGATTTTTACAACATTTACCTGCACCGATCCTTCCCAAGATTATATACGTGACAATAACAGGGTGGACGTTCTCGCCAAGCCTTTAAGCAATGGAGATATCGCACTCGGATTCTTTAATCTGAGCAAGGAAGATCATTCAGAAGCTTTGAATATTCCTGTTGACCTTATCATTAAGTCCATTGGTTCGAAAATGCCTCCTGATACATGTAAAAGTTTCTCAAATGCCGTTTCTTATAAAGTTAATGACCTTATTGATATGTCCGGGTATATAGTAAATTCGGGATTATTCTCTGTGGATTCATTAGTATCCTGCGGATGTAAAGTTATAAGGATAACAGCCTGCTCATGACGCGAAAAGAGTTTATCCTGGCTTTATGCAGAGCTTTTGAAGCCGATAATAATGATATCTTTATCCGCGGACAGAAGAACGGCTGGCTTGAATATGAAGATGAATTATATTCCGATGATCCTGTAACCAGAAAGAACATTGCCAGGATTATTCATATGTATCTTTTGAAAGAGCTTTACATACCTGATCTTTATGATATTCAGAAAGCAGAAGTGCTTCGGGATCTATACGACTGCAGGACCTGTGCCAACCATGTCGCTCAGGTATATCTCCGGGGCATTATGGATGCAAGGGATCTTGCAGCCTCAGGCGGTTTTATTTGGTTTGATCTGGATGGTATAGATGAATCATCAGTTATCGATGAGTATTTAAGACGCGCAGTCAGCGTCGTCGGTTCACTATAACAGGGGAATAATAATATGCGAAAAACAGGATCAAAAAAGAGATCGATAATCGCTGTTCTTATTGTTTTATCAAGTCTGCTTCTTACATTCCTGATCTGGATAGGCATATCCTTAGGACTTTATCTTATGTATTTCGGCGGACGCTTTGAAAGTCCCAAGGTTAGCATGAATCATACTTATCAATTTGAAGGCCTTGAGAGAACAAGATATGAGATCACATCAGACAAAGGCCAGACTGTAGTCGGATATATGTACAGTGCCGGTACAGATCAGCACGGAATAATCGTTTTTGCACACGGATATGGTTATGGCGGACACAATTCATATATGGAGAGTATTAATTATCTTGCTCAGAATGGATACTATGTATTTGCTTATGATGTTACCGGCAATGATGAGAGCGGGGGAGACGGGATAGGCGGAGTGCCTCAGGGCATGATTGATCTGAATTATGTTATCTCTTTTGTAGAGGACAGCGGCAATTTACCTGATCTTCCGATAGGACTGTTTGGACACAGCTGGGGCGGTTATTCAGTATGCTCAGTTCTGTATTATCATCCTGAAGTTGAGGCAGTCATTGACTGTTCCGGTCCTGCAAGTTCTGCTGATCTTATAGAAGGCGGCGGTCAGGGTGTAGTGGGCGCTTTGGCATATGTAGTAACCCCTGTCATCAAGGTCTATGAACGCATCAAATTCGGCGAACATGCGATTGTTACAGGAATCGACGGTGTTGAGTCAACTGATGCAGAAATAATGATCATTCACAGCAGCGATGATAAGATCGTTCCCGTAAGTTACGGTTATGATATTTACTATTCAAGATTCGCAGATGATCCCAGATTCACGTTCGTTCTCCTTAACGGAAAAGGTCACAACAGTTTCCTTAATGTGCGTAACAACAAAGATCTGTATGGGTCTTTTGTTGATTTCTACGATAAGAATATGTAATCTTTTCTATTAACTAATAAAATTACTGCTTATCCAGATAAGCCTTTACTGTTTCCGGTGCGGGTCCTCCGATAAGACTTCTGCCTTCAACACATGTCTTAAGAGAGATTGCATCATAAACATCAATATCAAAAGCTGGAGAGAATTCTTTGAGCTTATCGAGCGGGACTTCGAGAAGTGAGATATTGTTCTCTATGCAGTAATGCACGAGCTTACCTGAAATGGCATGTGTCTCACGGAAGGGAAGACCTTTCTTAACGAGATAGTCTGCGAGGTCAGTGGCATTGGTGAAACCGCCGAGAGCAGCCTTTTCCATATTATCCTTGCGGATGGTCATTGTTCTTATCATACCGGTGAAAGGAGGGAGGACTGCTTTAACTGTATCGATACAATCAAACATAGCCTCCTGAACTTCCTGCATATCCTTGTTATATGTGAGAGGAAGACCTTTCATGATGACAAGGAGAGAGATAAGATCACCGTAAACACGACCTGTTTTACCACGGGTAAGCTCTGCAACGTCAGGGTTTTTCTTCTGGGGCATCATCGAAGATCCGGTTGAATACGCGTCATCGAGCTCGTAGAACTTGAATTCCTGTGAAGCATAAAGGATTATCTCTTCACTCATTCTCGACAGATGCATCATCAGGATAGAACATGCAGAAGCAAATTCAATTGCAAAGTCCCTGTCAGCAACACCGTCAAGCGAGCAGAGCGTAACACCGTTCATGCCGAGCTGGTCTGCAACAGCTTCACGGTCAAGGGGATATGTCGTTCCTGCAAGAGCACCACTTCCCAAAGGAGAGATGTTTGCTCTGTCCTTTGCTTCGCTTATACGCGAAATGTCGCGCTTGAACATTTCGATATATGCGGATAAATAATGGGCATAAGTAATAGGCTGTGCTCTCTGAAGATGAGTGTAACCAGGCATATATGTTTCAGTGTTGTCTTTCGCTATATCGACAAGACAATCAATAAGATCATCAAGAAGTTCAGTGATCTCACCGGCTTCGTCAACGAGATAAAGGCGCTGATCCAAAGCAACCTGGTCGTTTCTTGAGCGTCCAGTATGAAGACGCTTGCCGGCATCGCCAATGCGGTTGGTAAGTTCTTCTTCAATAAACATATGAATATCTTCAGCATCTGAATCAAATGTCAGTTTGCCGGATTCAATATCGTCCTTGATCGATAGAAGACCGCTCTTAATATCTTCAGCATCTTTCTCAGAGATTACACCCTGTTTTGCGAGCATCTGTGAATGAGCAATGGAACCTTCGATATCCTGACTGTACATCTTGCAGTCGAAAGGAAGGGAAGAGTTGTAATCGTTAACTTCTTTGTCTGTTGCTTTCTCGAAGCGTCCTGCCCACATTTTTTTAGCCATAAGTTACTCCTTTGTATAATCAGGATCTATCCTGACCAGTTCGGTAAGTGCTTTGTTTCTGTAATTCAGATCTTCACGGAGTGTAAAACCCTGGGATTCCCAGAATGCGTTGCCACCGGTATTTTTCTTGAATGCAACAAGAAGGACCTTGGTTATACCTTCTTTCTTTAATGCATCAAGTCCAAGCTCAACAAGTCTTTTGCCTATGCCGAACCTTCTGTGATCAGGTGAGACGCATGCATGCTGGATGATCCCGCGCCTGCCGTCATGACCACATAATAACACACCGACGACTTTTTCATCGCAAACGGCAACAAAAGAAGTTAAAGGGTTGCGCTTCAGATATTTATCGATCCCTTCACGGGAATCGTCCTTATCATTTAGGCCATTGCCGCATTGGAGCCAAAGAGCATACGCCTGTTCGTAATCGTCTATTGTCATCAGTCTGTATTGGATTTCCATGTTATCTCCTTTTTACAAAAAAGGCTGCCTCCACATCAGAGACAGCCCTCAGTAATCTTAATTCTATGATCAGAGCAAGCCGTTCTTTTGCTTCATCTTTGCATTAACTTTCATAGGGAGACCGAAGCAGTTGATGAATCCGCCTGCATCAGCCTGGTTGTAAACGTCATCAGCCTCGAAAGTAGCGATCTCAGGATCGTAGAGGGAGAAGGGTGATGTTGTGCCGGCAGGTGTGCAGTTACCCTTGTAAAGCTTCATCTTGACTTCACCTGTAACAACTTTCTGTGTCTTATCTACGAAAGCGGAGAGAGCTTCTCTCAACGGGTGGAACCACTGACCGTAGTAAACGAGTTCGGAGAACTTCTGAGCTACGAGATCCTTATAGTGGATAGTATCACGCTCTACTGTTAAGAGCTCGAGCTCTCTGTGAGCTGCAAACAACAATGTTCCGCCTGGAGTCTCATAAACGCCACGGCTCTTCATGCCGACAAGACGGTTCTCAACGATATCAGCGATACCAACACCGTTTGCTGCAGCAACCTTGTTGCAGTATCTGAGAAGATCAGCAGGAGAGAGCTTCTGTCCGTCAACTTCAACAGGAATACCTTTCTCGAACTTGATTGTTACATATGTAGGAGTATCAGGTGCCTTCTCGGGTGAGACCATAAGCTCGAGGATCTTGTCGAGATCAGGCTCGTTTGCAGGATTCTCAAGATCCATACCCTCGTGTGAGAGATGCCAGAGGTTCTCATCCTTGGAATAGTTGTTCTCTTTAGTAACAGGAACATCAATGCCACGGGCCTGAGCGTAGTTGATCTCCTCGTCACGGGACTTGATATCCCAGATTCTCCAGGGAGCAAGGATCTTCATATCAGGATCCAGGGCCTTAATGGAAAGCTCAAATCTAACCTGGTCATTGCCCTTGCCGGTGCAGCCGTGAACGATAGTTGTGCATCCGTTCTCGTGAGCTGCTTCAACAAAGTGCTTAGCAATAACAGGACGTGCCATTGATGTACCAAGGAGGTATTTGCCCTCATAAACTGCATTAGCTTTAAGAGTAGGGTAAACGAAGTCAGAAACAAACTCGTCTGTGATGTCTTCGATAATGCACTTTATTGCACCGCACTTAAGCGCCTTTTTCTCAAGATAATCATGATCAACACCCACGCCGACTTCGCCGCAGTAAGCTACTACTTCGCAGTCATAGTGTTCAAGAAGCCACGGAATGATAATGGAAGTATCAAGTCCGCCTGAATAAGCCAGTAAGAATTTTTCTTTTGCCATAAGGCACCTCCGATTTATGAATATTTATGCACGACTTTGTATAAACTTTGCATATCATACACTTGCCGCCTGTTTAAGTCAACACACAGATTTTAATAACGTCGCTATAATAAAACAAGTAAGAAAAAAGTGTATTTTTTTGTGCATGTTTTTATACCTTGTGTTTTGTAAAAAGATTCTGTTTTGTATAAAATCATATGTGGCATTATATGCAATGAATAATTCACAAGGGGATCTGTGATTCTAATGGCGTATCCGTTGATGGAACATCTTACCGGTAACGGCTTTCTATATTGCGGCAAGTATTACAGGGTAAGTTCGGAATTGACCCAGTCTCTGCAAAAGCCCGTTGATATCAGAACATATTATGAGACCATCCGTGTTAAAGACGGAGTGCTTCTTTTTGCAGAGGACCATTTGGCAAGACTTGTCAATTCAGTTAAGGGGCTAGAGAATTTTCCGGTTAATACTTCGAAAATATTGTCTGAAGCATACAGTTTTATCGATCTTGATTCCGTAAAAGAAGGTTCAATAAGAATAGTACTTACTAAAGAGAGTCTTCTGATCCATCAGGCCGATATAACACTTCCCGGAGATGAACTTTTCGCAAATGGGATAAATACAAGTCTGCTTAACTGGGAGCGAAAGACGCCCAACCTTAAGATATTCAGAGGTGATTATAAGACCACTGTAAACGAGAAGTTCAGGGAAACCAATTCTCACGGTCTTCCTTTCGAACTTGTGCTTGCCGATAACAGCGGCAGGCTTTACGAAGGCTCTATGTCCAATCTTTTTGTTATCAGAAACGGACAGGTCTATTCCGCACCTGATGATAAGATCCTTATCGGAATCACAAGAAAGAGGGTAATAGCGGCACTTAGGAGATCAGGCTTGGAGCTTCAGACCGGAATGTTCAGACCGGAAGAGCTTGATCCTGAAAGTGATGCTGTCTTTGTCAGCAGCACACCTTTCGATATCCTGCCTGTAAGGTATATCGATGATCATGAGTTTAAATCAGCGGATAATGACATCCTCAAAATGATCGCAAAGATGTACAAGGAATACACATTTGAATATATTGACGCTGCAAAGCGCGCTTTGAACGGATAATCTTTTGGAGGTGGTATATATGGAAGCAAAATCAGGAAAGATATCGGTAACTACCGAGAATATTTTTCCGGTTATCAGGCAATGGCTCTATGAGGATAAGGATATCTTCGTAAGAGAACTGGTGTCTAACTGCGCAGACGCCATTGCAAAGCACAGAAGACTCGTTGAACTCGGAAAGGCTGAAAAAGAGCCTGACAATGCCGAGTACTCGATCAGAGTAGTATATGATGACGATAACAAGACTATCTCGTTCGAGGATAACGGTATCGGAATGACCGAGAACGAGGTTGAGAAATATATTAACCAGATTGCTTTCTCGGGTGCTCTTGATTTCGTAACCAAGTATCAGGAAGAATCTACTGACAAGACCGGTATTATCGGACATTTTGGTCTAGGATTCTATTCCGCATTTATGGTTGCCGATGAAGTTACGATAAATACAAAGAGCTTTATGGAAGATGCAGAACCGGTCATCTGGAAATCAAAGGACGGTATGGACTTTGAGATACTTCCTTCAGATAAAGCAGACCGTGGAACGGTCATTACTCTTAAGCTTTCAGAGGACGCAATTAAGATCTTCGATTCAGCCACTGTCAGAATGACTATCCGCAAATACTGCTATTTCGCTCCTGCTGATATCTATTTCGTTGATACCAAGTCAGACAGACTGCATGAGGAAGCAGAAGAGAAACGCAAGAAGGAAGCTGAAGAGAAGGGAGAGACATTTACGCCTTCACCGGTATCGTATGTTCCGGTCAACAACAAGTCACCACTCTGGACAAAGAAGCCTTCCGAGTGTACAGAATCAGAATACAAGCAGTTCTATCACAGCGTATTCAATGACGGCAGGGATCCTTTGTTCTGGATACATCTTAATATGGATTATCCGTTTACACTTCAAGGTATTCTTTATTTCCCGAAGACAGATAACATTTACCAGTCGCTGGAAGGAAGGATCAAGATCTACAACCATCAGATATTCGTTGCTGATAATATCGAAGAGATCATTCCGGATTTCCTTTTCCTGCTTCAGGGATGCCTCGACTGTTCAGATCTTCCTCTTAATGTTTCACGTTCGGCTCTGCAGCAGGATGAATATGTTAAGAAACTTTCAGGACATATCATCAAGAAAGTCTCCGATAAACTTAATGACCTCTTTAAAAAGCAGCGTGAAGACTTTGAGAAATACTGGTCTGATATATCAGTCTTTGTAAAGTACGGCATTATGAAGGAAGAGAAGTTCTATGAGAAAGTGGAGAGCATCTGCCTTTTCAAGACAGTGGACAATACATTTAAGACTTTAGAAGAACTCACATCCGAAGATAAGAAGACCGTCAGATATACTACAGATCCTAAAGCACAGGCTGCTTATGTCGAGATGAGCAAAAATGACGGCTTCGATGTTGTCATAATGGATGAGGAGATCGACAATAATTTCATGTCTTATCTCGAAATGAAGAAGCCCGACTATAAGTTCAAGAGAGTTGACTCCGAACTCTCGGGCAAGGAATCTGATGAAGAGACCAAGAATAAGCTCAAGGATTTCTTCAGAAGTGCCGTAGGCGATGAGAAACTCATTGTTTTCGCGCAGGAAATGGGAAAAGACAATCTGCCTGCACTTATCAGGGAAGCGGAGCACAACCGCCGTATGAAGGAAATGCGCGCGCAGTATGAGAGAATGATGTCATCCATGGGCACAATGTCAGAAGAGGAATTGGCTGATATGTTCCCTGAGACTGAAGAACTCGTAGTTAATACAGACAGCCCGCTCATCACAAAGCTTGAGGCTCTTGAGTCTATGGGCACAAAGAAGGAAGAGGCTGACCGTCTTGCACAGCACATCTACGATCAGGCCAAACTCGCACACGGATCTCTTGACAGCGCAGGACTCGAGAGATTCCTCAAATACAATACTGAACTGCTCTCCAAGAGCGCCGACAACCTGTAATTATTTTTCACAAGGAGAGACCTTATGAACGAGAATGATGTTAGACGAGTACTGTCAGAGAAGAAAGAAGGATTTAACGTCGAAGCTGGCGGCATCCTCCATGATGTAAAGTACGATCTGAACGTATCCGGAATCGACAGAGTACGCGTAATTAACCGTTACGATGTATCGGGAGTTACCGATGATGAGTATGAGAATGCTAAGACAGTCGTATTCAGTGAACCGCCTGTCGATATTCTCTATGACGAGACCGTTGATCTGGAAGATGCTGCATATGTTCTGATCATAGAGTCTCTTCCTGGTCAGTACGACCAGAGAGCAGATTCCGCTGCCCAGTGCATCCAGTTCATGACAGCAAAGGAAAGACCTATCGTAAAGTGCGCCAGGATCATTGCTTTCTACGGTACTGTATCCGATGAGGAAAAAGACAAAATCAAGTCTTATCTCATCAACCCGGTAGAAGCCAGAGAAGCATCTGCAGAAAAGCCTGCAACTCTCGTTGATAAGTATGATATTCCCACAAAAGTTGATAATGTCGAAGGTTTCCTTGATATGTCAGATGAGGATCTTGAAGGCCTCAGAAAGACTATGGGTCTTGCAATGAGTTTTGCAGACATCAAGTTCGTTCAGGATTTCTTCAAGGAGCAGGGAAGAGTTCCTACTGTAACTGAGATCCGCGTTCTTGATACATACTGGTCTGATCACTGCCGTCATACGACATTCCTGACCAACCTTACTGATATCAGATTCAACGGTGATGACGAACTCACAGCTGAGATAAGGGAAACATACAAGGAATATCTTGCTGACAGAGAAGAGGTATACGGTGACAGGATCTCCAAGAAGCCTATATGCCTTATGGATATTGCCACTTTGGCAGGCAAGAAGCTTAAGAAAAACGGAAAGCTCGCAGATCTTGATGAATCAGAAGAGATCAATGCATGCTCCATCAAGATCCAGATTGAAGTTGACGGAAAACCTGAAGATTATATTTTCATGTTCAAGAACGAGACACACAACCATCCTACTGAGATCGAACCTTTCGGTGGTGCGGCTACATGTCTTGGCGGTGCTATTAGAGATCCTCTCTCCGGAAGATCTTATGTATATCAGGCAATGCGTGTTACAGGTGCAGGCGATCCGACAGTACCTGTTGAACTCACTCTTAAGGGTAAACTCTCACAGAAGAAACTCTGCCGTACAGCAGCTGCTGGTTATTCCTCATACGGCAACCAGATCGGTCTTGCAACAGGTCTTGTAGATGAGGTCTACCATCCCGGTTATGTTGCAAAGAGAATGGAGATCGGTGCTGTAGTAGGTGCTGCTCCCGCATCAAACATCGTCAGAGAAAGACCTCAGGCAGGTGATATCGTTGTGCTTCTTGGCGGCAGAACAGGCCGTGACGGAATCGGCGGAGCCACAGGTTCTTCAAAAGCTCACGATACACAGTCCGTAGTTACATGCGGTTCCGAAGTCCAAAAGGGTAATCCTCCGACGGAAAGAAAGCTCCAGAGACTCTTCAGGGATCCGGAAGTAACAAGACTCATTATCAGATGTAATGACTTTGGTGCAGGCGGTGTGTCCGTTGCGATCGGTGAACTTGCTGCCGGGCTCAGGATCAATCTGGATGCAGTTCCGAAGAAGTATGACGGTCTGGATGGTACAGAAATTGCTATCTCAGAGTCACAGGAGAGAATGGCTGTAGTTGTTCATCCTGCAGATCTTGATAAGTTCATGGCAGCTGCAGCAAAAGAAAACCTTGAAGCAACAGTTGTAGCCGAAGTTACTGAAGAGCCCATCATGAAGATGGTTTGGAACGGCAACACCATAGTTGATCTTCCCAGAAGTTTCATAGATACGAACGGCGCAACACAATATGCCGAAGCTGACTGTGCAACACACGGTGAGGGCGCATATCTTGATGAACCTGCAAACGGTTTTGTATCAGGTGATTTCACCGGCAGTCTTAAGGGTGTGCTTAATTCACTTGATGGCGCTTCCAGAAAGGGCCTTATCGAGAGATTTGACTCATCTATCGGTGCGGCAACAGTAGTATGGCCTTACGGCGGTAAGATGCAGAATTCACCCGAGGAAGGTATGGCTGCAAAGATCCCGCTCGATCACGGAACTACACATGACTGTTCAGTTATGGCTTACGGCTTTGATCCTTATTACACTGAGTGGAGCCCTTATGCTGGTGCTTACCATTCAGTAGTTGAATCACTCCTCAAGCTCCTTGCAATGGGTGTCGATCCTCTGAAGGCTAGACTTACATTCCAGGAATACTTCGAGAGAATGACAGGTTCCGAGTCATGGGGTAAGCCTCTTGCTGCACTCCTTGGTGCATACAAGGCTCAGCTCGATTACGGAACAGCAGCAATCGGCGGTAAGGACTCAATGTCCGGTACATTTAACGATATCCACGTACCTCCGACGCTCGTAAGTTTTGCTGTAGGCATGACTACTACAGATAAAGTCATTACTGCCACACTTACAGGCAAGGGCCAAAAGCTCTATCTCATCAAGTGCGCTAGAGACGGCAAGGGTTCATATAAGAAGGATCATGTATTAAGAGTTATCAAGGCTGTTAAGGAACTCCTTGACAGAAGTGAGATAAAGAATGCTGCAGTTGTAAGAAGCGCAGGTGTCGCAGCAAGAGTTGCACAGATGTGCTTTGGTAATAAGCTCGGCTTCGATTTCTCAGACAAGCTTACTGAGAATGATCTCTTCTCCAAGACACTCGGTTCCATCATCGTAGCTATCCCTGCTGACGGCAATGCTGTAGATAAGGTTGAGATGGCAGGCGGCAAGTTCCTTGGCACAACAAACGATACAGGCGACTTCACATTCGGCGGCAACACTGTTTCCGGCAAGGATGCTGTTGAAGCATATGAGGGCAAGCTCGAAAGGATCTTCCCGACAGTTGCCAAGTCTGCCGAGATGCCTTTCGAGATCGGTGTATATACAGCAGGCAAGGCTGTCAAGGCAGCTCCTGGCGTATTGAAGGGCGCCAAGCCGAAGGTAATCATTCCGGTATTCCCGGGCAATAACTGCGAGATCGATTCTGCAAGAGCATTCGAGAGAGCAGGAGCTGATGCCGAGATCTTTGTTGTAAGAAACAGAAATCAGAACGATATAAATGAATCATTCGCAGAACTCGCTGCAAAGATCCGTGAAGCAAACATCATGATGATCCCGGGCGGCTTCTCAGCAGGTGACGAGCCTGAGGGTTCAGGTAAGTTCATCACAGCTTCCTTAAGAAACAGTGGAATCGCTGATGCAATCTCTGATCTTCTCGACAACAGGGACGGTCTTGCACTCGGAATATGCAACGGCTTCCAGGCGCTGATCAAGTTAGGGCTCGTACCTTTCGGAAAGATATGCGACATGACACCTGACAGCCCGACGCTCACATTCAACAACATCGGCAGACATCAGAATAAATATGCAAGAACCAAGATCATGACAAACAACAGCCCATGGCTCTCACTTACAACACCAGGCGAGATCTATGATATTCCGCTCTCACACGGTGAAGGTAAATTCGTTGCATCTGAAGAACTTGTAAAGAAGCTCGCAGCTAACGGCCAGATTGCCACATGCTATGTTGATCTTGACGGTAACTATGCATCCGATACACAGTTCAATGCCAACGGTTCTATCTGCGC
Organism: Saccharofermentans sp.; assembly: GCA_024683485.1. Lineage (GTDB taxonomy): Bacteria > Bacillota > Clostridia > Saccharofermentanales > Saccharofermentanaceae > Saccharofermentans. Next base: position 38,285 of record JAIKYD010000001.1, read on the forward strand.
TATCGAAGGTATCCTGAGTCCTGACGGACGTGTGCTCGGTAAGATGGGTCATACAGAAAGATATGAGTCAGACCTTACCAAGAACATTCCGGGCAATAAGTATCAAAAGATCTTTGAATCCGGAGTTGCTTACTTCCTGTGATAATGAACAGAGAGACTGTAAAAGAAATAATGCAATCAGAAGGAATTCTGCCCCAGTCGAAGTTCGGGCAGAATTTCCTTTGTGATGAGGATATTATTAAGTCGATAGTCGATCTCTGTGAGATAAAAAGTGAAGACCAAGTTCTTGAGATCGGTCCGGGATTGGGAAGCATCACCTATCCGATATCAGAACTTACGGACAACTTCACTTGCGTTGAGATTGATAACGGACTTGCAGGATACTTAACGGAGAATCTGCAGGGTGTAAACATCATCAACGATGATTTTATCAAGCATCATTTCGAAAACCCTGAGTGTTATAACGTTATCGTAAGCAACATACCTTACTATGTTATGACTGACATCATGAAAAAGCTCTTTGCCGAGTTTAATAAAGCAGGGAGGATGGTTTTCATGGTTGAGGATGATGCAATTGCAAGGATCGACTGCAAGCCAAACACCAAGCAATACGGGCCTTTGGCGATATTATGCGCGTTGTACGGTTCATATAATTATGAGTTCAAGGTTCCTTATACTGCTTTTGTTCCTCAGCCCAGAACGACATCAGCGGTAATCAGTTTTACCAGAGAAGGATCAGCAGATATATTGAATCCGGACTTCGTTAAATTTTTGAATAACTGTTTTGCAATGCGAAGAAAACTGTTAAAGAAGAATCTTTCTTCGATTGCAAAACCTGAAGTTATTGATGAGGTCTTCAGAGAGTTAAGCATATCTGATACTTCACGTGCCGAAGAACTTGAACCATATCAGTTTGCATCACTCTATAAATGTATAATCAATAATTCAAAACAAATATAGTGATATAATTAAATATCTTCTAATTATGGGGAGGTCTTTTTTATGAGAAAATCCAATGCCGGGCTTCTTGGCAAATATTCTGACGGCTCTTACAAGCGTAAAGGCAAGGGGTCAAAGGATGCACCGGCTATTGTCGAATATAAGCAGCTGTATAAAGGCGAGATCAAAGCAAAGACCGTCACTGAAAAGAAACTCATGACATTAGAAGATAAGATCAAAGCCCGTTCCCAGGCCAAGGAAGAAGAGAAAAGCTCAAAAGAGCAGAGCGCACAGATTACTATTGGCGGTGTTCAATACCTTGTCAGGAGCGATGATGTCGGTTATGACCGTATCAAAAGAGTAGGTGAACTGGCTGATGAGATCTATCAGGATACAAAAGCAAACAATCCTTATATAGCTACAAATAAGACAGCTATAATGTCACTTTTCGAGGCATGCGACCAGCTCATAACATTGAGGGCAGAGAACAATGCGCTTAAGACGGAGCTGACTTACTACAGAGCTAAAGCCACTGAGTATGCCGAAGAGAGGAGAGCTGATATAAAGCCAACTCCTATGGAAGAACTTGCCAACAAAGTGAATTCAGGATTATTCGAACATTTGAAGAAGAGTGATGATAAATAACCGAATTGAACTTCTGGCTCCGTGCGGCAATCTGGAGATACTGAAGGTTGCTGTTGACAGTGGAGCTGATTCCGTATATCTCGGACTTAAAGAATATTCCGCAAGAGCAGGAGCGGAGAATTTTACGCTTGATGAGCTGGAGGAGGGCGTGGATTATGCGCATGCAAGATCCGCTAAAGTCTTCCTTGCTGTCAACACGTTGATGAGCGATTCAGAATTCGAGCTTTTCTATCCTACAATTGCAGAAGCTGTAAATATCGGTGTTGACGGACTGATCATTCAGGACCTCGCAGTGCTTGCCAAGCTCGCATCAGATTTCACTGACGTCACGATAAACTGCAGCACCCAGATGAATGTCTATTCTGCTGATGAGTTTAAAAAACTTGCAGAACTTGGTGCTGACCGTGTTGTTCTTCCAAGGGAGCTGTCTTGTGATGAGATAGAGACAAGAACCAAGATCGCATCCGGATATGGTATAGAGACAGAAGTATTTGCCCACGGTGCAGTATGTGTGTGCGCTTCCGGACTCTGCTTGTTCTCAGCTATGAACAGGAGCGGCACAAGATCTGGCAATAGAGGTTCCTGTGCCCAACCGTGCAGGGAAGAATATGTTCTCTATAATGATGGGCTTAAGCTTAGAGAAGGCCATCTCCTTTCACCAAAGGACAGGGATGTTTCAGAGTATTTGGAGCGTCTAATCAAAAGCGGTGTTAAGAGTCTTAAGATAGAAGGCCGTATGCGTGATGCCAACTATGTAAGATCTGCTGTATATTGCTACCGCAGGATGATAGACGCGTATTATGAAGGAAACCTCAATAAAGATCTTATAAAAGAGATCAAATACGATCTTCTGGTCAACTTTAACAGGGGAGGGGCTTTTACTTCCCAGTATCTCAGCGGGAGTAAGGACGACCATCTGTTATCGGGTGAATATCCGGGCAAGTATGGTGTAAGGATCGGCCGCATAAGCCGTTTGGATGCCGTCAAAGGTCTTGTTTCTGTAGGAATAAAGAACGGAGCCATGGAGCCTGACAAAGGCGATTTCCTGTCGATAAGAGACAATTCACGCGAGATCTGTTCTTTCCCTGTCGGTAAAACAAATACCGGTCTTAACGGACTTGATATCAAAGGCCTTCATCCGGATATGATAAGGAAGCTTAAGCCAGGCTATGAAGTCTTCCTGATGAATCACGAACTTGATATTCAAAGAAAAGATCTTAGAAGAACGCCTGTAAGGATCATTCTAAATAACTCCGGTGCGGAATTAACTGCAAAAGCAATTGCTGACGGCGGAATTGCAGACGGGATCTTTGCTGAATCCAGGATCACACTTCCTGATGATTATGAAGGTAAAGCTCTTGATAAAGAGAGGATCACTGAACAGATTTCCAAGACTCTGGACACACCATTTAAAGTGATTTCAGTTGATTTTGAAGGTTCAGATGAATTCTATTGTCCTGTAAGCGTTATCAATTCATTGCGCCGTGATCTGCTGATGGTTCTAGAAGTAAATGTCGTCAATTCCTTTAAGAGAAACTATGGAACCGACCATGTTGACGATTCTGAATTCTTTGGCGGGCAGCCCGAAAAGCAGGGCACTATAAAGAATATGTATTCCTATCCGGTGTTAAGACTAAATGAGGAAATACTGGAGGAAGGTGCTGATATATATGCTTTCAGCATCTACGATCTTGCTGATCCTGAAATATACAGAATTGCAGTTGATTTTGTCAGGGATCAGGGCGCCGAACTCGTTCTAAGTCTGCCGGATTTCCATCACGATAAACTGAATAAGATAATTGATTATGTAATATCTCTGCTCAAGTCTGATCTCGGAGATGCCTTTACTGCAGTTTATTCCTCAAGGATATTTACCGACCGTAAATTCCTTAAAGACGGATTGAATCTTTATGCTTCAGCGGGAGCTAATCTCTACAGCAGCAGATCTTTATCACATGCTTTTAATCTTGCCGAGGCTGTTATGCCGTCTTATGAGCTGAGTGCGGATGATCTTCTGCAGTACTTAAGAGATCTTACAGAGACCTTTGATATAAGCGAAAAGAGCACGAAGATTATTGTCCATTCGGACGGATTGATACCATGGATGCAGTCAGATTTCTGCTGCTGCGGAAGGAATCAGAGACCTTGTTCTTTCTGCAGGGGAAATGCTGTTTTCGATATGAGACCTAAACGTGAGACTGATGGTGCATTACTCAAAGTCATTCCGCACCCTCTGGATTGTTCCTGCTCGATCTATGGAAGAGCTAAGAACCCTGTAGATGGATCATATGCAGAAGCAATTGCAGATATGGGCTTTGATGTAATTTGCAATTATACGATACTCCCCGGAGGAAAGACTGATGATAGATATACAGATTGAGAAGTGCAGGGAAGATGCCAAGCTTCCTGCTTATGCCCATGACGGTGATGCCGGCATGGATCTTTATGCGGCTGAAGAAGTTATAATTGAACCTGGCCAATCGGCATTGGTCCCTGTAGGAATAAAACTTGCCATTCCTTATGGATATGAAGTTCAGATAAGACCCAGGAGCGGTGTGTCGCTTAAGACTCCTTTGCGGATCCCCAATTCTCCGGGAACAATCGATTGCGGTTACAGGGATGAGGTTAATGTTATCGTCTATAATGCATCGATCATGCAGGAGAAAGATGTAAAAGAAATTCTTACGCTCGATCAGAAGGGGTGTGTACACGGAACTTATAAGATCCGCAAAGGTGACCGTATAGCTCAGATGGTCGTTGCTAAAGTTGAATACTGCAATTTTATTGAGATTGATAACGTTAAAGCTATCGGTGAAGACAGGGGAGGCGGCTTCGGTTCAAGCGGAGTTAATTGACCGCAGTTAGCTGTCGGAGTTGATCAATGAACAGAGGATTTGTCAGTTTCAGCGGTAATGCCTCGAGGCGCAGAAACCCTTTCGTAATGAGACTTGCCCTGGTCTTAAGCTTTATTGCGCTCGTTGTTATATCATTTATTGCACTTACGGTTTTCTCTTCAAACAGATTGATGAATATAAACCGTAATGAAGTTAATAACGTTCCTTCGAATATCCTTCCTTCGTACAGCACTACGAGTTTCCAGTCTGCTGACGGGCAGACATCTCTTCAGGGTTGGTTCTTTAAGACAAAGAATCCGATATCAACAATAATCGTAGTTCATGATGCCGGATCAAACAGGCTTCCGTTCGGCGTCGAAATGATCGATATGATCGAAGGGTGGCTGGATGAAGGCTACAATGTGTTTCTTTTCGATCAGAGAAACTCGGGAACATCAGGCGGTGATATATGCACTTACGGTTATCTCGAATGGCAGGACGTGCTTGGCGCCATTGCAATAGTCAGGCAGATATCTGTTACCACTAATGTTATTCTTTTCGGAATAGGCACAGGCTGCACATCTTCTATACTGGCTTATACAAATCTTCCGCCTGAGGGAGCCGGCGAGAACATCCTGTCGCAGTACAGTCAGGATATCCGTAACCTGGGCTTTGACAAATCTTATGTAATCGGCATGATCCTTGATTCTCCTGCAAAAGAATCTGATGACTATATCAGACCGGAAGTCGTTCAGAGCGAACCATTAGGATTTCTGACGCAATATTCCGTTCCATATGCAATCAGGGTATCTGCGGGGAGCGATAATATTAGTCTCGCCGTTGAGATCGCAAGGCTTCCGATTCCTGTCCTTATACTCTATGGCGGACATGATACTTTCGTCGGAGCGGATAAGATAGACCAGATAATCACCGAACGCAACAGGCTTAACTCAAGTATCACAAGAAGTGTTATGGTTTCAGGTGCAGGTTATCTTGAGGAGTACGGAATAAACAAGAATCTATATATCGATACAGTTAATAATTTCCTCAACTCGTACTATATGACGGATGATAAATGATATGAATAACGGGAAAGACATTCTGATATTAGGAATTGAGAGTTCATGTGATGAGACCGCTGCTTCAGTGGTCAGGAACGGACGTGTTATCCTGAGCAACATCATTGCTTCGCAGGCCGATTTCCACGAAGAATACGGCGGAGTCGTTCCTGAACTTGCTTCAAGAATGCACGTTGATGCCGTTTATCCCACAGTTCAGAAGGCTCTGTCTGAAGCAGGCGTTACACTTAATGATATTGATGCTGTTGCTGTTACCTATGGTCCGGGGCTTGTCGGAGCCTTGCTGGTCGGACTCTCGTGTGCCAAAGGTCTTTGTGAGGTCTCCGGAAAGCCGCTTGTCGGTGTTAATCATCTGAAAGGTCATATAGCTGCGAATTATCTGTGCTTTGAAGACTTGGAACCGCCATTTCTTTGTTTATGTGTAAGTGGTGGCAATTCCATGATCGTCCGTGTTGACGGCTACACTGATATGACAGTGCTAGGACGTACCAGAGATGATGCAGCAGGGGAGGCCATTGACAAGATTGCCCGTGTTATCGGTCTCGGTTATCCCGGAGGTCCGAAAATGGACAAGGCAGGGCAGGGTGGAGACACTACCAGATATGAGTTCTCGAGAACACATATGGGAGATACTTTGGACTTCTCTTTTTCGGGACTTAAGACATCAGCACTGAATCTGATAAACGGACTTAGACAAAAAGGTGAGGAGATCGATATCAGGGATTTCACAGCTTCATATCAGCAGGCTATAGCTGAAGCTCTGCTAAAGAATACGATGACGGCATGTAAACAAACAGGAATAAAGAAGCTATGTCTGGCAGGCGGTGTCTCAGCAAACTCTTTCTTAAGGGCTGCTTTCGACAAAGAAGCAAAGGCTAAAAAGATAAGATTGTACTATCCAGAGCTTAAATACTGCACTGATAACGCTGCAATGATTGCATCCTGCGGTTACTACGAATTCATAAACGGCAAGGTTGATACGCTGGATCTTAACGCTTATCCGTCTCTCCAAATGTAGGCCGTTTTCTGCATAAAGTTGCAAAAACTGCTTTTGACTATAAAATATAGAGCTATGGCAATTAAAAAAGGTATCAAGATAATAGCTGAGAACAGGAAAGCCTATCACGATTATTTTATCGAAGAGAGGTTTGAGGCAGGTGTGGCCTTATCCGGAACTGAGGTAAAGAGCCTCAGGGCAGGGAAGGTCAACCTCAAGGATTCATATGTTCAGGTAAAAGACGGTGAGATCTGGCTGATCGGCGTACATATCAGTCCATATGAGAACGGTAACCGCTTCAATCTTGATCCCGAGCGTACCAGAAAGCTCCTGATGCACAAAAAAGAGATCATCCGTCTGTATTCGGTCACAAAACAGGACGGACTTACACTGGTTCCGACAAAATGTTACTTTAAAGACAGTAAAGTTAAGTTTGAGATCGGTCTTGCCAGAGGTAAGAAAGATTATGACAAGCGTGAAGTAATGGCAAAAAAGGAAGCTGCACGTGACATTGACCGTGCAATGAAAAACGCTAAGAAATACTCATAATATTGAGGTTTTGATATATAATCTATAAAACTGAAAAATCGGCAGGGAAGATAATGGTTTCATTCGGACTTAAAGAAAGAGCACACGAGAAGGAAATATCGTTAAGGTTCCTATTCTTAGCCATCTTTTTCTGGATCCTGACATTAACCTGGATCGCAGTAATATTCCATTTCTCAAACCAGAATGCAGGTGAGTCCTCTGACCTGTCCCATGTCGTACTTAAACTTATAAACGAATTATTTAACACTAATATTCAGGACGATACTCTGTTAAGAAAAGTTGCACATGCTTCCGAGTTTGCCCTGCTGACTATCATTTCCTATCTTGCACTCTCCTCTACTAATAAAATATCAAATAAGACATCATATGCCGAAAGCCCGGTCAAGCTTATGAGATCTGATAATGAGATGAATATCATATTTACATTATGGTTCTCTATCACAAATTCTATCTTCGATGAATATCATCAGCTTTTCGTTCCCGGACGTGACGGACGTATAATCGATGTTCTGATCGATCTAATCGGAATCATTGTTGTTCTAATTATCATAAGACTTGGATTTACTATCTATCTCAAGACCAAAGGACGCACTGAAGTCGTATACACATAATCCGGTTTTCAGATTATCTTTCAAGCTCGGTTTTATAAAGAAGAGCACTCCATAAGAAGAGGTATCACCATAATCGATGGATTCACTATCATCCACTTTTTTTATATTTCTAATTCGGTATAATTACAATTTTGGTGAATTGAGAAGAGGTAAAAATGGAATATATGTATAATTGATCGTTTGAATGTATTCAAAAACACAAAGATTTGGTTCTTAGGATTTCTTTTGATCCGGAACAACCATCGAAAACATTAATATGATCATGATCATAAGTAATAATTTAAATCCTGTCACGAGCGCAGCTTTTTGATAAAACTCAAACATCTGAACGCCCATCATAAAGAAAAATGTTAATCTCTTATTTGATATTCTGATCGTATCTGAAACCAGACCGTCGGCACTTGTGATCTTAATAAATCCTGACTGACCATTTGGACAGTTTACGATTAACTGGTTATCTGAAATTTCAGTCTTAATGTTTTTGTTATCAGTTACGATTACATATGAATCATTCAAAGGAACATCATAATTGTATCTGTAAAGATTTAATCTTATTGAGTCACGGTCATTCAGATAATAATCATAAACAAAATTATTCTGTTCATCCGTCAGTTTGATAAATCCTGATTGGGGATCATTTTCTGAACTGAAAGCTTCGATCTCGGTTAATCCGGCACGTTCACCAAAAGTTTCAGTAACATATATTTTGAACGAACGAACGTTCTGTTTGCTCACATTTATAACGGTTGCTGAGCCGTTTGGCATTAAAGCTCCGGTCTCAATAACGCTGCCGTCATCGAAAATGATCATAGCATTTATTACATTATCATACATACACGGATTGTCATATATACAAATGCTTTCAATGTATTGAGGCTCTTTTAATACAACATTTACCGTTCTGTCCGTATCATCGGCTGACGGAATCCAAACACCTGAAACTATTGAAAAATCAGTGTTTATATCGATTATATCGCTGCTGTCAAAAAGCATAAAATCATTAAGCAATCCGGCGTTACCGGAAGATGCGGAAATATCTGCGTTATAAAGCAGGGAATCAGTCCTTCTTCCCCAGAAAACTTTATCCGAATTAACAACCGCTTTAGCCTTATATTTCATTGCTCCCTGCTGTGTCACATACATTAATAATCTGGTATTCGTATCAGAATCCTGATAATGATGCGTCAGAGTATTAACAGATACAGGAAATCTTATACGGTCTTTCCATAAGAAAGTATTCGTTTCCTGCATGTATTCATTCTCATATGGATTGAACGTCTGCAGCGGATTTACAGATGAATAATAATCTGCATATTTGGAATACAGTGCCGTCGAATAGGCAAACCCTTTATAAACAACAGGTTTATATGAATCCTGCTGTTTAAGTATCTCCCCCATCACTTTCTCGAAAATAAGACTTACAGCACGGTGGTCCTGATGTTCATCATAATCAATACTAAAGATGATATCCGGTTTAAGATCCAGAATTATGCTCTTGAAATCATCTATCAGGTTCTTCTTTGTTGTAAACTCACCATCCCTGTATGCAGGATGGGATTCTAATGCATATGTATGATCAAAGCCGGATTTTGTGATCACTACCTCATCAGAGTCATCCGGGAAATTATATAAATGCGTATCGCTGTAGCGGTCACCGAATCCAAGAAAGATAATGTGATCCTCATCTAATCCGTATGTTGTCAGAACATTTACAGCTTCTTTCATACGGGTTTGTCCTAGTTCAGTTCCGATGCTGAGCTGGCTGTCAGAGACGCCAAAATCCCCGGTGGATTCAAAAACAACATATACATCACTTCCGTAATTTATATATTGTTCAAGCACACCGCCCATCAATAAAACATCGTCATCCTCATGCGGAACAAAGATCAGGACCTTTTTGTCAGCAAACATATGGTCAAAACCGCTGTCAATAGTCTGTCTTTCCGGGCTGTGATCTTTTCGGTCCCATATAAAATAATCCAGCTTATAAATACATAAACCGGTTAGAAACAGTAACACGCATGAGACAGGAACAGATATAAAGAAATATAAGAACTTCTTCTGATCAACTAAATCTGCTTTGAACTGAACAGATATTCCAAGAATAAAAACAGCAAAAGAAAGCATCAATAAAAAGAGTGGATTCTGTATTCTGTATAAAGGAATAAATGAATAAACCAAAATGCAGAATTCAAACGAAAGAAGTACAGATAATAATACTCTTTTTATTGACAGTTCTTTTTTATTCACTGATCCATTAATCTATCAGCTTATCTTATCCAATGCCTGCTTAAGATCGTTGATGATATCATCAGGATCTTCCATACCAACGGAGAATCTGATGAGATCGGGTGAGATGCCTGCTTCAAGAAGCTGCTCATCTGTAAGCTGTCTGTGTGTATGGGAAGCAGGATGCAGGAGCAAAGTCTTGCAGTCAGCAACGTGAGTTGCGATAGTTGCGAACTTAAGTGAATCCATAAACTTAATGGAAGCCTCACGTCCTCCCTTCACACCGAAGCACATAACACCGCAGGTTCCCTTAGGGCAATACTTCTGGGCAAGTTCATACTGGCTGTCAGTCTTAAGTCCGGGATATTTGACCCATGCGATACGGTCATCTGATGCAAGGAATTCAGCAACTTTCTGTGCATTGCTGCAATGACGGGCCATACGTACCGGCAGAGATTCAAGACCGATCTGAATGTAGTAAGCATTCTGGGGAGACTGGATAGAACCAAAGTCTCTCATAAGCTGAGCTGTAGCCTTTGTGATGTAAGCAGCCTTGCCGAACTTTGTAGCATATGTAAGTCCGTGATAAGACTCGTCAGGAGTGCAAAGTCCGGGGAACTTCTCCTTATGAGCCATCCAGTCGAAATTACCGCTGTCAATAATCGCACCGCCGACAGATGAACCGTGTCCATCAATATATTTGGTAGTTGAATGTGTTACGATATCGCATCCGAACTCAATAGGACGGCAGTTTACAGGTGTTGCAAATGTGTTGTCCATGATGAGCGGGATGCCGTTGTTGTGCGCGAGTGCTGCAAACTTTTCAATATCAAGAATGTCAACTGTGGGGTTAGTGATTGTCTCACCGAATACACACTTTGTATTAGGTCTTATGTACTTCTGGAGTTCTTCCAATGGAAGTGTCTGGTCAACAAATGTGCACTCGATGCCCATCTTCTTAAATGTAACACCGAAAAGATTATATGTGCCGCCATAGATATTTGCGGAAGCGATGAAATGATCACCGGCTTCGCAGATATTGAATACTGCAAAGAAGTTTGCAGCCTGGCCTGAACATGTGAGCATTCCTGCAAAACCGCCTTCCATAGCGCAGAGCTTGGAAGCTACGAAATCATTAGTAGGATTCTGAAGTCTTGTATAGAAATAACCGGAAGCCTCAAGATCAAAAAGTTTTCCCATATCTTCAGATGTGGCATACTTCCATGTCGTACTCTGATATATAGGTACCTGACGCGGTTCACCGTTTCCGGGATTATATCCTCCATGAAGTGCGGTAGTTTCTACTGAATTGCCCATTTTCCAGTTCCTTCTTTCTTAATTATTCATCATCACCGGAGATTGCCAGTGATCCAACCAGTACCGACGGCGTAAAGAACTCACCTTCGCCGGACGGCAGGTTAATTATATCATTTCCAACAGAAATAATAGATTTGATTACTTCATAGAAATTGCCTGCCACAGTGATCTGCTCAACTGGTCTTCCCTTCTTACCGTTCTCGATAAGATAACCTTCACAGAGGAGTGAGAAATCTCCGCTTATTGCATTTACACCTGCATGAAGACCGGAAAGATCAGTAAGAATGATACCTTCACCGGCCTCTTCAAGCAATTCATCGAAGGTCTTCTCCCCTGATTCGACTATAAGGTTAGTAGGCATCTCGGAAACAGCACTGCCGTCCCTGAACCCGTTGCCTGTAAAGGACTTCCCTGCTTTATTGGCAGATTTGAGATCATAAAGAGCTGTTGCAAACAATCCTTTATCAATAATTGCTTTTGCAGTTGTAAGAACGCCTTCATCATCGAACGGTATCTTTGTCAAAGCAGCATCATACATTGGTTCTTCTTTGAGGGTAAATGCTTCTGATGCGATCATCTTCCCTTCTTTGTCAGCAAGGAGTGACAGACCTCTCTGCATTGTGGTTGCAAGGAAATTGCCGAAGAAGACCATAAAGAACTGCTGGAACGCCTCGCTCTTGAACACGGTCTTATAACTGCCTGATTTACAGGATCTTGCACCCATCTTCCCGATAATATTTTCCTTGAATTTAGCAAGGAACTTATCCATATCAAAATCATCGATATCTTTGCCGATCCAGTAATGTCCGCCGCTCTTAACGCTTCCGTCATCATCAGTCGCGCGTGCCGAAGCCATCAGGGATATTCCATCAGAATCTCTGTAGGAATGGAGACCTTTGGAGTTAATTATCAGGAAAGGTCCAGTACTGCATGTGATCGTAAGGTAATCGACTGCATCTATGCGCGGATCAATTGCAAGGATCTCCTTCTCAAGCTTCAGACCAAGTTCTGAGAAACTCTTATAAGTGTTTTTCGAGTATGCTTCAGTAACCTGGGAAAAATAAAGGTCTTTGTTATTCTCATCGCAGTAAATGAATTGCGGATCGTCATCATTGAGGACTTCGCAGTTCTCCATTGCTGACTTGAGCAGGAAATCGATCGAAGAATCTTCAAGTATATTGGTCGAGCAATATCCCATCTGGCCATTCTTTAATCCTCGAAAAGACAATGAACTTGTAGCGCTGTTCTCATAACTCGCCACTTCACCTTTAAGTATATCGATGCTCATTGAACTCTCGGAGGCAAATGAAGCCTCGCACTCTTCAAAGCCGTAATCCTGTCCGGCTTTTACAAGCTTTTCCATGAATTTCTCAGCTGATTTAATATTCATAGACCTGTCTCCTTATTCTCTTCCGCCGACAAGTATCGAGGATACTCTTATTGTGGGCTGACCTACCGTAACAGGCACACCACCCGACAGTGAACCGCACATACCTGCAGCGAGCTCCAGGTCATTTCCGACCATATCAATATTCTTAAGTATCTCCTGTCCTTTGCCGATAAGCGTTGCTCCGCGTACAGGCTCTGCTACTTTGCCGTCTCTTACCATGAAGGCTTCATTGACAGCAAAATTGAAATCGCCGGTCGAAGTATCTACTGAACCTCCGCCCATCTGGGTACAGTAAAGACCATATTCGGTATTGGCAATGATATCTTTGGGATCGCTCTCGCCGTTACATATATACGTATTGCTCATACGTGATGTTGGCGCATAAGAATAATTCTGGCGGCGTGAACATCCTGTTGGAGTGGAGTTCATACGGCGTGCACCGAGTTCATCTATAAGATAGTTTTTGAGAATACCATTCTCGATGAGCAGCAGATCGGAGGATGTATTGCCTTCATCATCAGTTGCATAGGAACCCCATTCACCATCAATCCTGGCATTATCACGGGCACTTACAATGGTAGAGGCTATCTGTTCGCCGAGTTTATCAGTAAAGTAGGAATTCTTTATTCCTACTGATGTTGCTTCAAGAGCATGGCCGCAGGCTTCATGGAAGATTACACCGCCAAACCCGTTTCCGAGGATTACCGGCATCTTGGCAGACGGGGCATATCCGGCATTAACCATGCGGATAGCCGTATCACAGCTTTCACGCGTCTTATCTATCAAAGGATATTCATTAATGAATTCATATCCTCTCATCGTTCCTGGAGCCACTCTTCCGCTCTGCTTCTCATTGTCTTTTGTGGCAATCGTCTCAACGGAGAGTCTGATACGCTTTGTTGTATCCTCAACATTTACGCCGCGCGTATTGATAACACGTACTGTTCTTGTGCCATAAGCGACAGCAGAAGCAGCCTGGGTTATCAGAGGATTATAGTTCAAAGCAAAATCAGATGACTGGCGGAGGAATTCGACAATATCTGTTTTCGGGACAGACATAGGATCGATCTCAACAGCAGCTTTTGAAGTTGAACACAATTCCTTAAGAGCTTCTATACTGCCTTTATCAGTGCCTTTAATCGCAGCTGCGGCTTCTTTGGCAAGCTTAAGCAACACTTCAATATCATTATCACTTGAATACACATAAACGGAATTTGTGCCTGCAAGAAGTCTTATTCCTGTGCCTGAATCAAAACCTGTGGAAGCTCTGATAACTTTTCCGTTAAGAAGGCTTACCGACTTTGACTCAGTTACTTCCTGGAAGATCTCGGCAAAATCCGCAGTCGTGGACATCGCCTGTTCCAGCATTCTTAAACAATCACTATCACTAAACATAGAACTTTACTAAATTTTCCCCTTCCCGTGAAAGCGTTATTAATTTGCGAACGATTCTGCACAAGCTTGCGCTAGCGCAAGCGCGGAAGCCTTAGTGAGCAAATTAATAACGCTTGATTTTCTTGGATGTATTCTTCTCGAATTCAGTCATCCTGAGAACTGTCTTCTTGATCTTCTTGTAGCTCTCGAGCTTCTCATTGGTTTCAGAAACAACAGTCTTTAAGATATCCATTATCTGTTCTTCAGAAGGATCAGTCTCTATTCCGAGCTTAGCCTTGATCTCATCCATATCAGGGAAGATCGTAGCAGTTACAATGATATCCTCCTTAGCCTTATCTTCAACGCCTGATACAACAGACTCGGCAACATACGGGCTTAACGAGAGCAGATATTCGATTTCCTCAGGGAATACATTCTTACCGTTCTTGGCGATAATAACGTTTTTCTTACGGCCTGTTATGATGCAGAAATGATCCTCATCGATATAACCCAGGTCACCGGTGTGATAGTAGCCGTCACTGTCCAATGATGCAGCAGTGTTCTCTGGATCATTGTAGTATCCCATGAAAATGTTTGGTCCCTTTGCGATGAACTCACCGATACCGTCTTCGTCAGGATTAAGGATCTTAACGTCAACGCCGACAGCAGGGATACCTGCAGCGGTATTCTTAAAGTAAACGTCTCTGTTAAGAGCAAGGATCGGCGAACACTCTGTAAGGCCGTAACCCTGAACACAAATAAGACCGATGTCCTGGAAGAACTTCAGGATATCAGGATTGATGGGCGCGCCGCCTGCAATAATAAGTCTGCATCTGCCGCCGAATACGTCATGGATCTGCTTGAAGAGCTTCTTTCTCATCTTGGGAGAAAGGTGCAGAGTATTTGCGAGCTTGATACCCTTCTGTAACTTCTTGGCCTTCTCAGGATCTGCGTTTACGCTCTTCATGATCTTCTTATAGAAGAGTTCAAGCATTACAGGAACCATGAGAACAGCCGTAGGCCTTGCTTCCTGCAGGTTCTGTGCGATATAACGCAGACCTTCGCAAATAGCGACCGTAGTGCCTCTATATACCTGGCCTAAGAATCCGCATGTACATTCATAAGTGTGATGCAGCGGGAGAACAGAAAGCCATACATCGTTGATGTCAATATAGAGCATCGAGAACATCGACATGAGGTTCTCGCAGATATTCCTCTGGCAGAGCATAACAGCCTTGGACTTGGCAGTCGTGCCTGATGTGAACAGAAGGATCGTCATCTCTTCAGGATCGATAGTTGTCTCAGTAAAGGTCTTATCGCCGCCTTCGAGTTTGGCTTCACCAATCTTGAGACAATCCTGATAGCAAAGGAATCTGTCGTCATCGATCTTGTCCATGCAGATCCAGTACTTCATAGTATCAACCTTGCCATAGACCTGGTTGACGATGTCGAGTTTAGACTTCGAGAAAATAAGGATCTCAACTTCGGCTCTCGTAAGCATGTTATAGACGTCATCAACAGGAAGCTCCTTGTCAAGAGGAACCACGCATCCGGCACCGTTGGTTACTGCGAGATAAGATGTGTACCACTCATATCTTGTCTCTGCAAAGACCGCGATCCTCGCACCCTTTTCGACAGTATTCATAAAATAAGTACCGAGCGAATCGATGTCGTGATCGTATTTCTCGGTAGAGATAGGCACATAGTCCCCGCCCTTTTTCTCTTTTACCAGGAAGACAGGATTTTGCGGGAAATCCTTGACTCTATGCTTGATGATGTCTCTAAAGTCATGGATGGTGGTTACGTCGTAAAGTTTTGAATAGGGATCTTTAAGCATCAGCAGTATCCTTTCTCTATAGCTAATTCGGCACGTTCCTTATTCTTACCGCCCTTGGCGATCTCACCGGCGATAAAGTCCGGATTTGCCTTGATAAATGCAGTCATATAATCAGAAGGTGATTCAAGGAAATGAAGTATCATTGCCTTCTGTGCTTCATTAATAATTCCATTAGCTTCTGCCTCATCGAAAAGCTTCTGCTCTATACCTGTAAGCGCGTGAAGTTCAACACCGAGTCCCTTAAGGACATCTCTTCCGTTCTGATGTCTGTCAACAACGGCAACAGTATCAGTTATTTCAGAACCCAATCCTCTTATAACAGGTATCCAGGCTCTCTCATAAGAGGATGCTTCGGTAATAAGATCAGCAATATGAAGAGCCTTTTTACCTTTAAGGTCGATATCCTTGGAATCAACAGCAGGACCTTCAATGTTCTCAGAATAAACTGAAGTCATATCCTTGAATATCGTAAGATGCGGTTTGCCCAAGAGATAAGCGGGCATCATCGAGAAGAAATAATCCCTTCTCTCACCGCCTGAGATGTAGTCAAAATCGAGTTTTGAAGCCTCATGAGCCAGTTTGTCAGATACCATCTTGAATGTGCCGCCCTTATTGTAATAAGCGAGCATCATATCAAAGATCTCTTCAGGAGCTGTAAGTCTGTCAGCAGCGATAGCACCCTCGATCCTCTTGAGCACTTCTCCGGCTGCAGCCTCATTCTCAAGCAGAAAATGAGTATTGATGAAGAAAGGACCGAGTCTTCCAGATGTATACCAGAAAGGCTGGTTCTCCGGAGCGACTCTTATCGCCTTTGTGTCAAACAATGCTTCGATTATCTTGTCTTCCATATCTATCTCCTTTTAACTGAATTACCAGCGCTGTAATGTACCGGTAAGCTTTTTTAACTCAATATTGTTTTCCCCGCAGTATTTTTCCAGATCTTCCGTGATCTTAACCGGAAGCGCAGGATGGATCAGACATGCTGTTCCAACTTCAACTGCTGAAGCACCGGCGATCATAAACTCGATAACATCCTGATAATCAGATATACCACCACACCCTACGATCGGAATATCAAGAACCTGACTGCATTCTGCAACCATACGTATCGCCACAGGCTTTACAGCGGGACCGGAATAACCGCCTGTGTTATTGGTAAGCACAGGTCTTCTGGTCTTGATGTTTATCCTCATGCCCATCAGCGTGTTTATGAGAACTACAGCATCTGCACCGCCCTCCTGGGCTGCCAGAGCTGTAGCCTTGATGTCAGTTACATTTGGTGTCAGTTTGATCCAAAGCGGAAGATCAGTCAGTTCTCTGAGTTTTGAAGTAATAAGCCTGATAGCCGCAGGATCACTTCCTATGGTCATACAGCCTTCCTTGACATTGGGACATGACAGATTGATCTCAAGCGCATCGATCTTATCTTTATGAGGATCTAACGTTGATACCATTTCGATATAGTCCTCATAACTGTGACCTGCAACATTAACGATTACAGCAGCTCCGCTGTTCTTCATAAAATCCAGGTCATTCTCAATGAAGTAATGAACCCCCGGATTCTGAAGACCGACTGAATTGAGCATTCCTGAATCGCATTCAGCGACTCTTACACCGGGATTGCCAGCTCTGGGTTTTATAGTCAGGCCTTTTGACGAGATACCGCCAAGGATCGACAGATCATAATATTCGGCAAGTTCCCTTCCGAAATTACAAGTACCCGAAGCAAGGATAACAGGACTCTTGAGACTGACACTGCCGACATTTACTGATAATGAGCCCATCACCATACCACCTCCCTGCTGTCGAAAACAGGACCGTCCTTGCAGCATCTGACATTCTTAAATCCGTCATGCCCGTCATCTTTGACTTTGACCGTGCAGCAAAGGCAGATACCGGCACCGCAGGCCATCCTCTGTTCCATTGAAACAAGACATTTCAGACCTTTATCGGATGCCCAGCAACTAACAGCCTTCATCATCGGAACAGGACCGACACAGCAGACAAGTGTTTCCGAAGACTCTGCAATATCAATGGTATCAAGACCGGCAATAACCGTTCCCTTGATACCTGTGTCACCGGAATCCGTTGTAAGGATATAAGATGGCTTGTTGAGTATTACCTGCGAAGCATTCCTGAATCCTTCGCATACGATTACATTCTTACCAATGGCAGTAAGAGTCTCGTATGCAAAATTAATCGGGAACACTCCGGTTCCGCCTCCAGTAAGTATTACGGTGTCATATCCTTCAAGATCAAATCCGTTGCCCAAAGGACCGAGGCAGTCAACCATCATGCCTGTCTCGAAATGTGATATCTCCGATGTGCCTTTGCCTACAACTTTGACACCGATATAAAAGATTCCGTTCTCTTTATCTGTACTTGCTATTCCAAAAGGTCTCTTAAGAAAAACCGAACCAGCCGAAATGTTGACGAACTGTCCGGGAACAGCTGTATTTGCTATATCAGGACACTCAAAGCCCAAATAGCAGGTGTCGCTGTTAAGAAATTCTTTTGAGACTAATCTGATTCTATATTCCTGTTTATGATCCATTACTTATACGTACTTGCGGTTCCTGAGTGCTGTGTTGAGTTTTTCCTTCATGTCTTCTGCTTCGAATCTGGCTGCCTTGCCGAAATCTTCAGGTCTGAAGAAATCCTTACGGGCCTGCCATGCCGTCATGATGCTTCTGGAAGCATTAACGATTCCGCCCTTGCCGTAAGCAGTAAAGCTTGCGACAGCATCATCAGCTCCTGCACCCTGGGCACCGTAACCCGGGATAAGCATGAAAGCATTAGGCATGATCTTACGGAGACCTACAGCCTGTTCAGGATATGTTGCTCCGATTACAGCTCCAACTGATGAGAAACCTTCCTCACCGATAAGATCCTCGCCCCACTCGGCAACCTTTGAAGCAACCGCCTCATAGAGTTTGCCGCCGTTTGCAAGATCAAGATCCTGGAAGTCGCCTGCTGAAGGATTGGATGTCTTTACGAGGCAGAAGATACCTTTGCCGTCTCTTTTTGCAACATCGATAAAAGGCTTAACACCATCAATTCCCAGATAGCAGTTAACTGTGCAGGCATCAAGACCGCTCATCTCCATAGATTCGTTAAGGAGTATGTCTGTCTTGCCGATTACAGCCTCAGCATAAGCTGTTGCTGTTGAACCAATATCATTACGCTTGCAGTCGCCGATTACGAGCATGCCCTTTCTCTGAGCATATCTGGCAGTGAGAAGCATTGTCTTGATCGCATCGCAGCCGTACATCTCATAGTAAGCATACTGAAGCTTTACAGCAGGGACGATATCAAATGTGTGGTCAATGATCTCTTTGTTGAAGAGCCAGATAGCCTTGGCAGTTGCCTTTGTGGGTTCCTCAGGGAATAATGACTCTGCATAATCCTTGATATGCTGAGGGATATAATCCAGCTTGGTATCGAGTCCGACTACGGTAGGGTTCTCGAGTTCATCGATCTTTCTAACCAGGCAATCAGCAAAGTTTCTCATAAGTGATCTTTCCTCCCATTACTGTAAGTATTGTTTCACCGTAAAGCTTCCATCCGTCATACGGTGTGTTTCTAGACTTTGAAAGCATCTTGTCTTTCTCGAAAACAAACTCGTTATCGAGATTGAAGACCGCAAGATCCGCATCATCGCCAACCTTCATACCGCCTCTTCCGAGCTTTAAGATCCCGGAAGGACCATAACACATAAGGTCGATGAGTCTTTCGAGCGTGATCTCACCTGTTCTTACAAGATAAGTGTACCCCAAAGCGAAGGCAGTCTCAAACCCTAATATACCATTCAAAGCGACAGAAAATTCACAAACTTTCTCGTCAGCATGATGAGGTGCATTATCTGTGGCAATCGCATCTATCGTTCCGTCCTTGAGACCTTCAATGATCGCAAGCCTGTGTTCCTCTGTCCTGAGCGGCGGATGCATCTTGAAATTTGTGTCATAAGACTCACATTTGTCATCAGTCAAAGTGAAGTAATGAGGGCATGTCTCGCAAGTAACCTTTACTCCCCTTGCCTTGGCATCCCTGATCATGCGAACACCGCCCTTAGTGCTTACGTGGCAGATATGTACAGGAATGTTCAGATATTCTGACAGAATGATATCCCTGGCGATCATAATGTCCTCAGCAGCGGTCGGGATACCTCTGATTCCAATCGAGGTTGACACATCACCTTCATTCATTGCACCTTCCGAAAGGCTGATGTCCTCACAGTGATTAAGCACAGGAAGATCAAAGTCAGAGGAATACTCCATAACTTTGCGCATTATGCCCGCATTCTTGATCGGATGGCCGTCATCGGAGACAGCAACGATACCTGCCTCCTTCATAAGTCCCATCTCAGAGATGAGCTCTCCGTTGATTCCCTTGGTGGCGGCTCCTATCGGATAAACTCTACAGTTATCGGCTTCCTTGGCCTTCTTGATTATTCCGCTTATAACTGCAGCATTATCAGCTGTAGGATTTGTGTTAGGCATGCAGCAAATGGATGTGTATCCTCCTTTTGCAGCACTTGCAGTTCCGGTCGCAATCGTCTCTTTATATTCACCGCCCGGTTCTCTCAGGTGGCAATGCATATCAACAAGTCCGGGTGTTACCGTTGCGCCCTTAAGGTCAATGACTCTGTCAGCTTTATCCTCACTGAATTCATTGGCAAACTTGCCGTCTTCAATATAAACTTTATTGGCTTTCTCATCTCCGAAAACCTTGCAGTTAGTCAGTATTATTCTCACAGATTGTTCCTCCTTGCCATAAGAAGGTATAAGACAGCCATTCTGACTGCGACACCGTTCGTTACCTGTTCATTTATAACCGACTGATCACAGTCATAAACTGCTGTCGGAAGCTCTACGCCGTGGTTGCACGGACCCGGGTGCATCAGGAACGCATCCGGCTTTGCAAGCGCAAGCATCTCCGGAGTGATTGCGTAGAACTTTGCATACTCAGCGATTGACGGGAACAGCGATTTCTGCTGGCGCTCGAGCTGAACTCTCAGTCCCATGACCGCATCGGCATCCCTGACACAGTCAGCAACACTTTCAGCGATCCTAACGCCCATTTTCTCGATACCTACAGGCATCATGGTCTTAGGACCATATACGCTTACCTTCGCGCCTAGTTTGCTGAGTCCGATCGCATTGGATCTTACAACCCTTGAGTGATAGATATCACCGCATATCGCAATATTCTTGCCCTCGAAAGTATCGAATCTCTCATACATCGTGAGCATATCGAGCAAGGCCTGTGTCGGATGTTCATTCATTCCGTCACCTGCATTTACGACGGAAGCCTTGAGATAAGGAGCAATAAAATGAGGCGCACCGGACTGGTTGTGCCTCATAATGATGATGTCCGTACCCATCATGTCGATCGTTCTGGCTGTATCCAGAAGCGATTCGCCTTTATTTACCGAGCTTCCTGAAGTTGAGATATTGGCGGAAGCCGAGCCCATGTATTTCGAGGCAAGCTCGAAAGAAAGCCTTGTCCTGGTTGAATTCTCATAGAAAAGCGTTACAACCGATTTGCCCTGAAGATGGCTGGTCTTTTTATTTGCTGAGGCGATTACAAGCTTCATCGTCTTCGCCGTATCAAGTATCTCAATGATCTCTTCCGCAGTAAGCTGCTTCATGCCAAGGAGATCTTTACTCTTTAGTCCCATTTACATCATTCCTCCTCTTTAAGCAGAATTACTCTGTCCTGACCGTCAACTTCCTTGACTTCAACATCAATGTGTTCAGTTATAGCTGTCGGGACATTCTTGCCTACATAGTCAGCCCTGAACGGAAGCTGTCTGTGCCCCCTGTCGATCAGTATTGCCAGCTGTATATTTGCCGGTCTTCCCATATCGAAAATGCTCTCAATGGCAGCTCTTGTCGTTCTTCCTGTATAAAGCACGTCATCGACCAGTATCAGCTTCTTGCCGTTTACATCAAACGGGATATCAGTGCCGTTGACAACAGGATGGGCAGAAAGCATTGCCAGATCGTCCCTGTAAAAAGTAATGTCGAGAATTCCCATCGGAACCTTAACACCTTCGATCTCTTCGAGAAGCGCTCTGAGTCTCATCGCAAGAGGAACTCCCCTCTTCTGGATACCGATGATCGCCACATTCTCAAGCCCGTCGTTATGCTCAACGATCTCATGCGAGATCCTGATCAGCGCACGGGACATAGCAGCTTCATCCATCAATTCATGACCGGGAATCAAAACCATAAAAAAACTCCTTCCGCTAAGTATAAGGCTATAACAAGCCCATCCGGCAGAAAGGAATCCGTAAATACAGTAATATTAACAGCCACTTACGGCCTCGCCGGACCGCTTAAAGTTTTGCTGTTAGAATTCTATATTTATTGGTTCCGAAAAGCAAGAATATTTGAGGGAAAAATACGGTTATTCAGACAGCCGCTTTATTCGATTCCTATCCTTTTAAGAAAACTCTCAATATATCCGGTATATTTCTCAAACCCTGCGACCTGTCTTGAAACAGCATGACCTGCACCTTCAACCATGATAAGTTCTGTATATGCACCGTTCTTTGAGGCTGCTTCGCGGAGTTTCATGCTGTGATATGGCTTAATAAGCCTGTCATTGGAACCGTGAATGAATAAGACAGGATACCTGTTATTCTCAAGGCATTTCAGGGCATTGGTTTCCTTCATATCGACATGATACAAGACCTTCCCGGCCAGATTGATCGGAGCAGAAAGAAACGCCAGATGAAGATTTCCGTAGCCGTCGTGAACAACATCATAACAGCTCATGAATCCGCAGTCGGCAACGATAAAGTCTATCCTTGGAGCAAAACGCACCACTGACAGAACCGTAGAACTGCCCATCGATTCGCCGTGAAGTCCGAGTATCCTGATATCAGGATATCTGTTACAAGTGTCATCGATAATACATTTAAGATCTTCCGATTCTATATTTCCGAGTGTGCAGATATCAGGAGCATTGGCACCGTGATTGCGGGCATCGTAAATGAGGCACGAAAACCCAAGTTTTATATACGAATTGACATACTTCACCGATCCGTAACGGTTTGAAGTGTGTCCGTGGCATATGATCACATATTTGCCAGTTCCGCGAACGGATTCAGTATCAACAAACTCTGCATGAAGAACATATCCGTCTTTCCCCTTGATCACATATTTTTTTCTGTCATAAGAATCAAAGTCCAGCCAGAGCCCTCTTTGCTTATTCCATTTGGTCTCATTCTCAAGGCTGATCGTATTTGGCTTAAGCGCACGCTTGACATTACGCCACGAGAAGACCGCAAGTGTTACAGCCAGGAACATGAGAACAGCGAGAATGATGATTACCCATTTCATGGCATTCGCCTCACAAACCCGACTTCCTCGAGTTTTTTCATATAAATGCAGAGCCTCTCATATAAAGGTTCTGCCGCTTCCCCGTACTTTTCATGGACGAGCTGTCCGATGTCATAAACAGACCGTTTGCCGTCAACACAAAGGAAGATAAAGCTTCCCAGCCCTTCGAGAGTGATATGTGAGACTTTAGGCTGCTTGAAGAATTTCTGTGCAACTTTATTGGTAAAGCCTTTATTCTCCATGTCAACAACTACAGTGCCGTTATCTGAACATGAATATACGAGTCCTTCCGGAATCCCGAAAACATAATCCAGATAATTCTCACTTTTTGCCATTTTTCGCCTTGCCGGAAGAAGCATTCTTTTTGTTTGAAGCAGCGAAATAAACCACTCCGCAGATCAATAAAAGCAGGATTATGGCAGTTATGTCGTTTGACGGGATCTTAGAGCTGAGATCGATTACCTCAGTAATTCCGGTTACAGTCAAGATGGCAAGGACGACACCTATGATACCCTCTCCTGCAATCAGTCCGGAACAGAAGAGAATTCCCTTGCCCGAGTCATCATTCTGCTTTCCGTTTATCTTCTCAACAACAAACTTTATCAAACCGCCTGCCATGATCGGAACTGAGAGTTCAAGCGGCAGATAAAGGCCAATAGCGACCGGGAGCGCAGGAACGCCAAGAAGTTCAATTACAATAGCAATAAAAGCCCCGATAAAGATCAGCGCCCAAGGGAGATTGCCGCTCATAACACCTTCGATGATCATCTTCATCATTGTTGCCTGGGGAGCAGCAAGCTTATCGGTACCAAATCCGAATGCGGAATCAAGGAGAATCATAACGCCGCCGATCGCAAGGGCTGCGGCAACTGTGCCCATAATCTCACCGATCTGCTGTTTCTTTGGCGTAGCACCGAGAATATATCCGGTCTTCAAATCCTGGGATGTATCACCGGCCATACATGCGGCAATACATATCAGGGAACCTATTGCGATGGCGCCCTGCATACCGTGAGCCCCTGCATCTCCGGTAAGCTTAAGACAGAATGTAGCGATAAGAACAGTTGCAATGGTCATGCCTGATACCGGGTTATTTGAACTGCCTACAAGACCGACCATTCTGGAACTGACCGCACTGAAGAAGAACCCGAAGATTACGACAAGTATTGCTCCTACAACAGTAACAGGAATTGCAGGAATGAGCCAGATCATGATAATGAGAACTGCAATTGAGATCAGGACAAAACGGATATCAAGGTCGATATTTGTACGGAGTGTGGCGGTCTTGTTTTTGCTGCTTTTAGAGACTCCTTTAAGAGAAGCTGAAAAAGCCTTAACAATTGTCGGGAATGTCTTGATAAGACTGATGATACCGGCAGTAGCAACTGCGCCTGCGCCAATGTATTTGATGAAGCTTGACCATATAGCAGAAGCTCCGCCTGTTGCATACAGTTCAGCGACCGGAACAGATGCCGGATAAATAACAATATCCGTACCAAAAGTAACTATAGCAGGAATAAGAACAAACCATCCGAGGATACCGCCCGCAAACATATAAGCTGAAATCTTTAGGCCGCAGATATATCCGACAGATACAAGTGCGGGATATATCTCAGAAGAAAACTCCGTCTTGAGCGGTGAAAGCTTGAATGTGAAAGCGGATTTTACAAGGCCAAGACCGTCAGTGATGAATTTGACTACTGCACCTAAAGCCATTCCAATAAATACGGACTTAGCAGAAGATCCGCCCTTCTCACCAGCCAGGAGAACTTCAGCGCACGCGGTTCCTTCAGGGTATGGAAGCACACCGTGTTCCTTAACTATAAGCGCACTTCTCAATGGCACCATAAAGAAAACTCCAAGTAATCCGCCGAACAGAGCAATAACCGTAATCGTAATCAGCGAAGGCTTATCCATAACGCCTTCTTTTGCCCATATGAATAGTGCAGGCATAGTGAATATTGCACCTGCGGCAAGCGATTCACCTGCCGAGCCTATGGTCTGTACCATATTGCTCTCAAGGATGGAATCCTTCTTCATGATAATCCTGATAACAGTCATTGAGATAACGGCTGCAGGTATTGAAGCAGAGACTGTAAGACCAACCTTAAGTCCCAAATAAGCATTTGCCGCACCGAAAACGACTGCAAGAATAATTCCTATGATTATGGATGCAGGCGTCATCTCGGGTGTTACTTTGTCTGCCGGAATGTAGGGTTTGAATTCTTCTTTCATAAAAGGCACCATAATATTTATGAGATTTGCGGAAACTTATCTGTATTATATCAATATTGTTTTACAGGATGGTACTTATAATCGTATGTTTTCGAAAACTGATAACTAAATATTTGTTTGTTCTGCAGACCATTACTGATACAATCAATGCAAAAGATATGACTCAAATGCGGTTGCCCGCATAAATATGGAGGATAGTTTAATGCGA